>NZ_JBEXYB010000055.1:0-36112 GCF_040630715.1 Streptomyces sp. NPDC005752
TCGTGTCCGATTCCCGGCCGAAGCGGGTTCCTGCTTTTTCGCTTTCCAGTTCTTCGCTTTCGCGCTTCCCTTTCCGGCGAGTCCGACTCTATCAGGCCTTTCCCCATTCCCTGACCGGGGTCTCGCGAACATGCGAGCGCACAGTCAGAGTTACAGTCTGGGCTTGGGAGTCGCCGCCGATCCCGGACTCGAAGGTCGCGTTGGGGTCAGGCAGGGGTACGACAGTACAGGCCCTTGTGAGGCGAGGCAAATCGTTTCCGGTGCACCCCTAGGTCGGCCAACCGGTAGCTCTCGGGCGGAACCGGGACTTCATATGACTTACGCTGCTGATCAGTACGCCGCCCTCCGTCAGCCATGGCGGTGACACGCGGATCCCCACCCCTGGGAGGCTTTCCATGACCACAGTGACGTCCCCTCTTGACGGTCGCGCCATCGGACTCACCGCGGTTCCCGACCCCGTCTTCTCCGGAGCGATGGTCGGCCCGGGTACCGCCATCGACCCCGTGCGCGAGCCCTCCGAGGCCGTCTCACCGGTCGACGGGATCGTCGTCTCCCTCCACCCGCACGCCTTCGTCGTCGTCGACGACCAGGGACACGGAGTGCTGACGCACCTCGGGATCGACACCGTGCAGCTCAACGGCGAGGGCTTCGAGCTGCTCGTCAACAAGGGGGACACGGTGACCCGCGGTCAGGGCATCGTCCGGTGGGACCCCTCAGCCGTCGAGGCCGCCGGGAAGTCGGCGATCTGCCCGGTCGTGGCCCTGGAGGCGACTGCCGAGTCCCTCTCCGACGTCCGCGAGGACGGCGACGTGAAGGTCGGCGAGACGCTCTTCGGCTGGCAGTGACACCCTCGGCGCAGTGAAGAGCCAGTTGGGCATCCACCGCGGTGACGCAGTCGCCGCACAATCGGAGACGGGTGAAATGGAGACAACGCTGCGAGGCGTCGGTGTGAGCCACGGTGTGGCGATCGGCGAAGTTCGGCACATGGGCACGGCGGTGCTCGAGCCGCCGGCCAAACAGATTCCCGCGGAGGAGGCCGAGCGCGAGCAGGGGCGTGCCCGCCAGGCCGTGGAAGCTGTTGCGGCCGATCTGATTGCGCGCGGCAATCTGGCGGGGGGCGAGGCACAGCATGTGCTGGAGGCCCAGGCCATGATGGCGCAGGACCCCGAGCTCATCGCCGACGTCGAGCGTCGTATCGCCGTCGGCAGCACCGCCGAGCGCGGTGTGTACGACGCGTTCGCCGCGTACCGGGCCCTGCTGGCCAACGCCGGGGAGTACCTGGCGGGGCGCGTGGCGGACCTCGACGACGTACGGAACCGCATCGTGGCGCGGCTGCTCGGCGTTCCCATGCCGGGTGTGCCGGACAGCGACGAGCCGTATGTGCTGATCGCGCGTGACCTGGCTCCCGCCGACACCGCCCTGCTCGACCCGACGCTTGTGCTCGGCTTCGTCACGGAGGAGGGCGGGCCCACCAGCCACAGCGCGATCCTCGCGCGTGCGCTCGGAGTTCCGGCCGTCGTGGCTCTTCCCGGCGCGGGTGAGATCGCCGAGGGCACGGTCGTGGCGGTGGACGGCAGCACCGGTGAGATCTTCGTCGAGCCGAGTCAGGAGAAGCGCGCCGAGATGGAGAGTGCCTCGGCGGCCCGCAAGGCGGCACTGACGGCCGTGACCGGGCCCGGAGCGACCTCCGACGGTCACAAGGTGCCGTTGCTCGCCAACGTCGGCGGTCCCGCCGACGTGCCGGCCGCCGTGGAGGCCGGTGCCGAGGGCGTGGGTCTGTTCCGTACGGAGTTCCTCTTCCTGGACGACAGCAAGCAGGCACCGTCCGAGGAGAAGCAGATCGCCGCCTACCGCGCGGTGCTGGAGGCGTTCCCCGAGGGGCGTGTCGTCGTGCGGGTCCTGGACGCCGGCGCCGACAAGCCGCTGGACTTCCTGACACCGGCGGACGAGCCGAACCCCGCACTGGGCGTGCGTGGTCTGCGCAGTCTTCTGGACCACCCCGATGTGCTGCGGACCCAGCTGACGGCGCTGTCCAGGGCGTCCGAGGGTCTGCCGGTGTACCTCGAGGTCATGGCCCCCATGGTGGCCGACCGAGCCGACGCGAAGGCGTTCGCCGACGCCTGCCGTGAGGCGGGGCTGCAGGCGAAGTTCGGTGCGATGGTGGAGATTCCGTCCGCCGCGCTCCGGGCCCGCTCGATCCTGCAGGAGGTGGAGTTCCTGTCGCTGGGGACCAACGACCTGGCGCAGTACACCTTCGCGGCCGACCGTCAGGTGGGGGCCGTCTCCAGGCTGCAGGACCCGTGGCAGCCCGCGCTGCTCGACCTGGTCGCGCTCTCGGCCGAGGCCGCGAGGGCGGAGGGCAAGAGCTGTGGTGTCTGCGGTGAGGCCGCTTCGGATCCGCTGCTGGCGTGTGTGCTGACCGGTCTGGGTGTCACCTCGCTGTCGATGGGTGCGGCGTCCATCCCCTATGTGCGGGCGACGCTGGCGAAGCACACGCTCGCCCAGTGCGAGCGCGCGGCCTCCGCAGCGCGTGCGGCGGACTCCGCCGACGAGGCACGGCTCGCGGCGCAGGCGGTGCTGTCCGGCGAGTGACACCGCCCGCTGTTCGCAGTCGGGTGTGATGGGGGTTCCCGCCGGTTCCGGCGGGAACCCCCATCGGCTTTCTCAGCGGTGGGCCTCCGGTTCGTCGGCACCGAGTTCGAACCCCGCGCAGTACTCGACGCCGGATTCCGGCGAGACGGGTTCGCCCGTGTCGGCGTCGGTGCAGTAGGCGCTGAAGACCTCTCCCGCTGTGAGCGGGAGGAGACTGCCCCGGTGCAGACGCCAGCCGTGCACCCGGTCCGGGGCGTCGGGCGTCGTGGTGCGCAGGACGATGCCTCCCCGGGATTCGAGCGCGACACCCACGGCGAGCACGGTGGCGAACTCCGCGCCTTCCGACGATTCGAGGCGGGCCGGGCCGTCCGCGTCCCGGGCGGTGTGGAGGACGGCGAGGAGCTGTTCGGCCTCCGTGGGCGTGCTGCAGACGATGTGGTGGGTGCCCGGCCCCGCGGTGTCGAGCAGACGTGTCAGCAGATGGGACGCCCGGTCGAAGGCCGCTCGGCCGATGTCCTGCCCGCAGTCCGCACAGTCGCCGAGGCCGGCCAGGAGCACGGTGGCGTACTCCCATGTCGCGCGGCGGACGGCTCGTGAGACGAGGAGCGGGACCAGTGTGTCGATGGGTTGGCCGGTGTACGCCACGGTGGCGCCGGCAGCCGCGATCTCGGCGGTGAAACGGCTGCGGCTCGCCCGCTCGTCGGGATCGAGACCGGACTCGCCGCAGAATTCCGCGTAGTCGTCCGGGTCGAAGAGGGCGACGGTGGTGTACATCCCCTGGGCGGCGCGTGCGCGCAGCAGGCCGTCGACCTGCCGCAGGTATTCCGTGTGGTCCTCGAAGAGGAAGCTCCGGTAGTGGCGCATGGCCGCGAAGTCCTCGGAGTCGACGAGGAGGCCGACGGTGCTGGGTGCTTCGCGGCGCAGTGCGCGTCGCATGGATGGTGCGGAGCGCGTTCGGCTGCGCTTGTCGGTCTGCTTGATGTGCGCCATGAGTCCCCCTGTGCGCTGTCGATCGATGCTCACTCAGCGTAATCAGGGGGACTGACAACGGCGTGCACGGCGGTCTGATCAGCGGCGTTCGCGGCCTAGGTCCTCGTAGAAGCGGAGGAGTTCGAGATTGTCGACGGAGCCCGGGTTGACCGCCTTGGAAAGGGCAGTTCCCTGGAGGAGGCGCTTGACCGGAACCTCGATCCGCTTGCCTGTGAGGGTGTGCGGGATGCCGGGAACCGCGATGACCTCATCCGGTACATGACGGGGCGAGAGGTTCTCGCGGATGGTGCGTTTGATGCTGTCGCGAAGTTCGTCGTCGAGCGTGGCGCCCTCGGCGAGGTGCACGAACAGGGGCATCCAGTAGCCGCCGTCCGGTTCCTCGAGGCCGATGACGAGGGACTCTCGGATCTCGGGGAGCCTCTCGACGGCCTCGTAGATGTCGGCGGACCCCATGCGGACACCCTGCCTGTTGAGGGTGGAGTCGGAACGGCCGTGGATGACGACCGAACCGCGGTCGGTGAGGGTGATCCAGTCTCCGTGGCGCCAGACGCCGGGGTACGTGTCGAAGTAACTGTCGTGGTAGCGGCTGCCGTCGGGATCGTTCCAGAAGCGGACCGGCATGGAGGGCATGGGTGCGGTCACGACGAGCTCGCCGACCTCACCGGTGAGCGGTTTGCCGGCGGGGTCCCAGGCCTGGAGATCGGTGCCGAGACAGGGCGCCTGGAGTTCGCCGATGTGGACCGGCAGGGTGGGTACCGCGCCGGCGAAGCAGCTGCAGACGTCCGTGCCGCCGCTCACCGACGCGATCCACAGGTCCTCGGCGACCTCGTCGTGGAGCCAGCGGAAGCCGTCGGGCGGGAGCGGGGAGCCGGTGGTGGCGACGCACCGGACCCGGCTGAGGTCGTGGTCGCGGCCCGGGTGGACGTCCGCTTTGCGGCAGGCCATGACGTAGGCGGCCGACGTGCCGAAGAGTGTCGCCCCGGTCTGTTCGGCCACGCGCCACTGGGCGCTGACGTCCGGGTAGCCGGGGCTGCCGTCGTACAGCACGACGGTGGTACCGGTGAGCAGGCCGGAGACGAGGAAGTTCCACATCATCCAGCCGGTGGATGTGTACCAGAAGAAACGGTCGTCGGGGCCGAGGTCGCAGTGCAGCCCGATCTGCTTGAAGTGTTCGAGGAGGATTCCTCCCTGGGACTGGACGATCGCCTTCGGAAGTCCGGTCGTGCCGGAGGAGTACAGCACCCACAGGGGGTGCTCGAAGGGAATCTGCTCGAAGACCGGCTCGATGTCGGAGGCGGTGAGTGCCGACCATTCGAGGGCGCCTTCGGGTGTGTCCGTGCCGAGGAGCGGGATGTGGACGACCGCGCGCAGCGTCGGGAGTTCGCGGCGGAGTTCGGCCACGGCGGCGGTGCGGTCGTGCTCCTTTCCGCCGTAGCGGTAACCGTCGACCGTGAACAGGACGACGGGTTCGACCTGCTGGAAGCGGTCCAGGACGCTGCGGGCGCCGAAGTCGGGGGCGCAGGAGGTCCAGACCCCGCCGACCGCGGCGGTGGCGAGGAACGCGACGACGGCCTGCGGAATGTTGGGGAGGTAGCCGCTGACCCGGTCGCCGGGCCTGACACCGAGGGCGCGTAGTTCCGCTGTCAGTGAGCCCACCTGGCGCCGGAGTTCGCTCCAGCTGACGGACACCTGGGTGTGGGTCTCGTCGACGTACAGCAGGGCGGGGGCGTCGGCGCGGAGCGGGTCGTCGGCCGTGCGCAGGGCGTGTTCGGCGTAGTTGAGGGTGGCGCCGGGGAACCACTGGGCGCCGGGCATGGTGCGGTTCCCGATGACGGTCTCGTACGGACTGGAGAAGCGTACGTCGAACCAGTCGGCGACTGCCTGCCAGAAGGTGCCGAGCTCGTCGACCGACCAGCGCTGCAGGGCCGCGTACCCGCCGTCGGCCGGCGCTCCGTGGTGCTCGGCGGCCCATCGCTGGAAGCGGGTCACGGCTGCGGCCTCGACGCGCTCGGGTCCGGGCTGCCAGAGGGGGGCTTCGCCGGCTGCTGAGGTCATGGAGGCTCCCTGGCCTTTCGGGGTGTACGCGGTGTGGGCGTCGCACGCACGGCTGGGACGCGTGCGTTAACGGTCGTTACGGACCATGCCATGTGATCGTCCTGCGCACCAGGGTCCCCCGGCCATGGTCGTGGGTCCGACTGTGTGGCGGAGCCACAGGTGAACGGAAGCTGAACGGAGCACGCTTCCGTCACGGTGAATGGCAGGGTGGTCCGCATGGATGGTCGTGACCTGGTGCGCTCGGTGAAATCGGTTGGTTCTGTGCAGGGGATGCGCGCGGTGAGGTCGGCGTGGCGGAACCGGCGTGCGGATGCGCGGGCGCTGGCACCGCGCGGTCCCGAGCGGGCGCGTGTGCCGGGCCTCCTGGTCGGTGCGGAGCCGGAGCCGGGCGGTGGGGTGGTGCGGTTCGCCCGCTCGCAGCTCCGGATCCGGGTGGCGGCGGGCGGTGCGGTGTTCTGGTCCTGGGACGCCGCCGGGCCGCTGCCTTCGTACGCGCTTCCGGGAGCGGAGCCGGGTCCGGATCCGCGGGCGCGCCTGGAGCCGGACACGAACGGCGGCTGGATGGTGGTGTCGGAGCGGCTGACGGTCGTCGTGTCGCGGCACGGGGCGGTGGAACTGCGTACGCCCGGCGGGGTGCTGCTGCGCCGTGAGCTGCCGCCGCGCTGGTGGGAACCGGTGGAGGGGGGCGAGGCACGGTGGGTGCAGAGGTCCGAGGTCCCGGCCGACGCTCGCTTCTTCGGACTCGGAGGGCGTGCGGGCGGTCCGAGGCTGAGGGAGGGCACCTACCGGCTGTGGAACACCGATCCGGGCGGGCGTTTCGGTCCGGCGGACGATCCGCTGTATCTGACGATGCCGGTGCAGATGGTGGTCTCCGATGCCGGGACCCATCTGGCGTTCCACGACAACACGTGGTCGGGCGGGGTGACGCTCCGGGAGGGTGAGGAGGGTGCCGGCTCGGGGCATGACCGGCTCGGCACCTGTGAGGTGCGGATGGAGGGCGGTCCGCTCCGCTGCTGGGTGGTGGTGGGTACGCCGGCCAGGGTGCTGCAGGGCTGGACGGCGCTGACGGGGGCGCCCGCGCTGCCACCGTCGTGGGCTCTGGGGCCGCAGCACGCGCGCTGGGGGTTCGGCAGCGAACGGGAGGTGCGGCGGGTCGTGACGGGGTACCGGGATCGGGGGCTGCCGCTGTCCGTGCTGCATCTGGACATCGATCACCACGACGCGCATCAGGTGTTCACGGTCGACCCGGAGCGGTTCCCCGATCTTCCCGGACTGGCGAAGGAGCTGCGTGAGGAAGGCGTCCGGCTGGTGTCGATCGTCGACCCGGCGGTGCGGGCGTCGGCGGGCAACGCGGTGTTCAGGAGCGGCCTCGAGGTGGGTGACGAGGGTGCGTTCGTCCGGGATCCGGAGGGTTCCTTGGTGCTCGGCGAGGTGTGGCCGGGTGAGTGCGTCTATCCGGATTTCACCGATCCGCCCGTGCGGGACTGGTGGGGCGCGCTGTACGAGGAGCGGCTCGGGCAGGGGTTCTCCGGTGTGTGGCACGACATGAACGAGCCGGTGTCCTTCTCGGCCTTCGGCGATCCGTCGCTGCCTCGGTCGTCACGGCACGCCCTGGAGGGCCGTGGCGGGGACCACCGGGAGGCCCACAACGTGTACGCCCTGGCGATGGCGAGGGCCGGTTACGAAGGGCTGCGCCGGCTGCGGCCCGACGAGCGGCCGTTCCTGTTCTCCCGTTCGGGCTGGGCGGGGATGCAGCGGTACGGCGGGACCTGGTCCGGTGACGTGGCGACGGGGTGGCCGGGCCTGCGGGCCTCGCTGTCCCTGGTCCTGGGACTGGGGCTCTGCGGGGTGCCGTACTCGGGGCCCGATGTCGGCGGGTTCGACGGGTCGCCGTCGCCGGAGCTGTATCTGCGCTGGTTCCAATTGGGTGCGTACATGCCGTTGTTCCGGACGCACGCGGCCATCGGGGCGGGACGCCGGGAGCCGTGGGAGTTCGGCCCGGAGGTCCTCGCGGGTGCCGGGCAGATCCTGGCGGAGCGGGAGCGCTTGCTGCCGTACTTCGTGACGCTGGCGCACCTGGCGCGGCTCACCGGTGCTCCGTATGTGCGGCCGGTGTGGTGGGGAGCGTCCGGGGACCGGGAGCTGCGGGACTGCGAGGACGTGTTCCTGCTCGGCGACTCGCTGCTGGTCGCTCCCGTGCTGGAGGAGGGGGCGGACCGCAGGCAGGTGCGGTTGCCGCGGGGGCGGTGGTACGACACGGCGAGCGGGAAGGCGTACGAGGGGCCGGGCCATGTGGTGGTGGACGCGCCGTTGTCACGGATTCCGGTGCTGGCCCGGGCCGGTGCGGTGATCCCGGTACGGGGCCCGGGCGGAGGCATGGAGCTGGAGGTGTGGGCTCCGCCCGCCGGGCGTACCGGGGGCGGGCTGGTCGTGCGGGACGCGGGCGACGGGTGGGAGCGGGCCGAGGTGGAGCGCTACACGTCGCGCCTCGGGGCGGGGCGTGTGGTCGTCGAGCGGGACGGTGAGGAGGAACTGGTTCCCTATCCGGTCCGGGTGCGGGGGTGGTCGGGCCCGGCTCAGCCGTAGGCGCCGGCGAACCAGGCGCGTACGGCTCGGGTGTGCAGGGGGAAGGCGAGTTCGTCCGGGGTGCGCAGCACGTCGTACCCCGAGGTCTCGTCCGTAGGTGCGGAGGGCGGGAGTTCCGCTGCGGCTCGCGGCGGGAGCAGCCCGAAGAGGAGCAGGTGGCCGTCCGGCGAGCTGAGGGCGTCGGCGAGCCGTACGTCCGTCTCGTCCACCCGGATTCCGGTCTCCTCGCGCAGTTCGCGTGCGACGGCGTGGCGCCAGTCCTCTGTCGCGTCGATGTAGCCGCCGGGCAGCGCCGTCCCGCCCGTGTGCGGAGGGATGGTTCGGGTGATGACGACGAGTCCGGTGCCGTGCGGTCCGGTGACGGGCAGCAGGGCGACGGCTACGGGCAGCGGGTTGCGATAGGCGGTGTGGCCGCAGGCCGTACAGGTGCGCGGCCAGATGTCGGCGGCGTACGGGGTCCCGCAGCTGCCGCAGTGGGAGTCCTTCACGGGCGGACTGTATCCGATCACTCTTCTCCTGCGGCCCGGAAGCTGATAGACGGTGTGCCCATGACAGGAATTGCTCGTTCTCTCCGCGCTCTGGCCGCAGCCGGCGCCGCTCTGCTCGCCGTGACCGTCGCCGCCCCGGTGGCCGCGGCCAGGCCAGAACCCAAGGCTCCGCCGGAGTTCGTCGATCTCCGTTCCGTCGACCCGACGATCATCACGGAGATGCGTTACACCACCGCGCACAACTTCATGGGGGAGCCGGTGGACGGCTACCGGCAGCCCGTCTGCATCCTGACCCGGCCCGCCGCCCTCGCGCTGCGCACGGCCCAGCGGAGCCTCCTGCGTCAGGGGTACTCGCTCAAGGTGTACGACTGCTACCGGCCGCAGCGCGCCGTGGACCACTTCGTGCGCTGGGCGGAGGATCTCGACGACCAGGCCATGAAGGGTGAGTTCTATCCGGAGGTCGACAAGACGCGGTTGTTCGAGGACGGTTACATCGCGGAGAAATCCGGACACAGCCGGGGCAGCACGGTCGACCTCACGCTGGTGAAGCTGCCGGCCCTGCCGACGAGGCCGTACGAGCCGGGCGAGGAGCTCACCGCCTGCCATGCGTCGCAGGACGAGCGCTTCCCCGACAACTCGGTGGACATGGGTACCGGGTACGACTGCTTCGACACCCTGTCGCACACGGACGACCCCCGGGTGCAGGGCGCGCAGCGCGCCCACCGGCAGTTCCTCAAGGAGACGCTCACCGGCCTGGGGTTCGTGAACCTGGCGGAGGAGTGGTGGCACTTCACCTTCAAGCCCGAGCTCTTCCCGGACACCTACTTCGACTTCCCGGTGGCCAGGCGCTCCGTCGCGGGGCACTGACGGCGCAGACACCGAACGGGCGGCCGGGGCCACCCCCGTGTGCTCCGGCCGCCCGCTCTCCCTTTCGGACGCGGAACTGCCGTATCCGGTTGCCGGTTCGGCCGTTACGGTGCCCTCATGTCACAGCAGACGTTCGGTTCGTATGAAGAGTTCTGGCCCTACTACGTGGCCATGCACTCCAGGACGGCTACCCGGTGGGTCCATCTGACCGGCACACTGACCGGCCTGGCGGTCAGCGTCTACGGTCTGGCACGGGGACGTAAGCGCTACGCCCTGGCGTTGCCCCTGATCGGATACGGCAGTGCGTGGCCGGCGCATTTCCTCATCGAGAAGAACAATCCCGCGACGTTCGGCCATCCCGCGTGGTCGCTGCGCGGCGATGTGCAGATGATCCGGATGATGCTCGCCGGACGGGACGGGGAACTGGCCGCAATCGCGGCCGAGTGGCTGGCGGAGAACCCGGGTTCCCGGGAGCGCGCGCAGGGTTGACGGGCCGTCACCGCGGGTGAAGACTCCTTCCACGCCCGCTGCCCCCCGCACCGTACGCGCGGTCCGTACCCCGGTCGGCGGGGGTACGGGCCGCGTCACGGCGGCCCTCAGGTCTTGGCTGGTTCGCGGAGCCGGTCGGCACGCACCATGGCGTACTCCACGACCGCGACGAGCACATCGCGGACGGACGCCCGGTCGCGGGCGTCGCAGAGCAGCACCGGCACCTCGGGGTCGAGGTCGAGTGCCGCCCGTACCGTTTCGGTAGGGAACTCCTCCGCGCCTTCGAAGAGGTTGACGGCGACCGTGAAGGGGATTTTCCGGCGTTCGAAGTAGTCGACCGCCGCGAAGCAGTCCTCCAGCCGCCGGGTGTCCGCGAGGACGACCGCGCCCAGGGCACCCTGGGCGAGCTCGTCCCAGAGGAACCAGAAGCGGTCCTGCCCGGGGGTCCCGAACAGATAGAGGACCAGGTCCTCGCGCAGGGTGATCCGGCCGAAGTCCATGGCCACCGTGGTGGTGCTCTTGGACTCGACCCCCGCCACGTCGTCTACGGGGCGGCCCGCCTCGCTCAGCCGCTCCTCCGTGCGAAGGGGTCTGATCTCGCTGACCGCACCCACCAGAGTCGTCTTGCCCACGCCGAATCCGCCGGCCACCAGGATTTTGAGGGTGACGGGCTCGACGTGCCGCTTTCTGCGGCTAGAGCGCCCGAAGGCCATTGATCACCTCGCGGAGAAGGCTCTCGTCCGGCAGCTCGGCCGGCGGAACGGGACGGGTGACGTGCACCAGTTCGTCGTCGACGAGGTCACCGACCAGGACACGGACCACCCCGACGGGGAGATCCAGTCCGGAGGCGAGTTCGGCGATCGACTGGGGCATGTCGCTGCACAGTTCGACGATCTCCACGTGCTCCGGGGAGAGCGTCTGATCCCGGCCGGGATCGTCGGCCGCGGGTTCGGGGATGACGATCGCGATCAGGTCGAGACGATGGCGGGACGCGCTGCTGGTTCGTCCGCGGGTCATCGCGTAGGGCCGGACCACCGGCCCCGCTTCGGCGTCGTACCAGCGGGAGGAGCCCGCTCCTTCGGGAGCGAACGGTGATCCGGGCGCGGTGTCCCGGACGGAGTCTGCGCTCATCCCCCCGCCTCACCCTCCGGCGGGCAGACCGGTGGTACGGGGGGCATTGGCCAGGTGCGCCCCCACGCGCTTGACCATCAGAGTCATCTCGTACGCCACCTGCCCGACGTCGGAGTCGGAGTCGGCCAGGACGGCGAGACAGCTGCCGTCACCGGCCGCCGTGACGAACAGGAAGGCCTCGTCGAGCTCGACCACCGTCTGCCGGACCCGGCCGGCGTCGAAGTGCCGGCCCACGCCCTTGGCGAGGCTGTGGAAACCGGAGGCCACGGCTGCCAGGTGTTCGCTGTCCTCGCGGGTCAGGTCCTGGGACGTGCCCGTCGCGAGGCCGTCGCTGGAGAGCACCAGCGCCTTCCGGATGCTCGCGACACGCTCGACCAGTTCGTCGAGGAGCCAGTTGAGTTCGCCCGATCCCTGGCGTGTGGTGTTGTGTGCTGCGGCGTTCGGTGCGGTCATCGACCGTCCCCTCCCGGAGTGGTTCCTGGTGCTGTCTCGCCGGGGCCTGTCGCGTCGTCGGCGTTCTGCCGACGGCCGCGCTGCCAGCCACGTTGAAGCGAAGCCATGCGATTGCGTACTTCGTCCGCGTCACGTTCGAGGTCGTCGTCGGTGGTGGCGGGGGTGTGCCCGGAAAGCCGCCCTGCGGATTCCTCCCGGAGCTGTGGGGCGAGGCTGGCCTGCCGGACCCTGCGCGGGAGGCCGCCCACCGTATCCGAAGTCGCCGGCCGGGACGCGGGCCGCGCCGGGGCCCCACCTGCCGGGGAACTGCCGGGGCCGGACTCCGCGGTGGCCGTCTCGGAGCCGGCGGCGGGAGCGAAGCGGTCGGACGCGCCCGGACGGGAACGGCCTCCGGCCCCGATCCGCCGGCCGTGCTCGGCGACGAGGGTCGGCGTCTTGCGGCGGGGCAGCGGGACGGGCCCTGCGGGGCGCATCGGCCGGACGTCCGCGGAGCGGCCGCCCGACGCGTCGAAGGCCTGCTGGTGCTGCTCCCGGTCGTCCTGCCTGCGTAGATCGCGGGCGCGGAAGATGCCGCCGCGCTCGCTCTCGGTGTCCTCGAGGTCGGATACGCCGTCGAGCACGGGGCCGAGCGCCGGGTCGAGGTCCCGGTCGAGAGCCGGGTCGGTGAACCCGAGTGTGCCCACCGGGCCTTCGAGTTCGACGGGGCCGTCCAGCATGGACGGGTCGGTGAGGCCCGTGGGAACCGGGGCGAGTCCGGGCGGCCTGCCCGGGATGCCGGCGTCCGCCGCCCCGTCCCTGCGGGCCTTGGCGCTGTCGGGCGTGTCCCTGCCGGGCCGGCCGCTGCCGATCGCCTTCTCGGCCCGGCGGTCGAGGCGGAAGCCGGTGCCGTGGGTGTCGGGGGCGTCGGTGAGCAGCTGCGCCGGGATGAAGACGACCGCGGTCGTCCCTCCGTACGGTGAGGTCTGCAGGGACACCCTGACGTTCTGCCGCTGGGCGAGCCGGCTGACGACGAAGAGGCCCAGCCGGTCGGTGTCGGAGAGCTCGAAGTCGGGCGTCTCGGCGAGCCTCAGGTTGGCGTCCAGAAGGACTTCCGGCACCATGCCGAGGCCACGGTCGTGGATCTCCAGGGTGAAGCCGTTGGCCACGCGTTCGCCGTGCACCTGGACCGCGGTGTGCGGGGGCGAGAACACCGTGGCGTTCTCCAGCAGTTCCGCGATCAGGTGGGTGAGGTCCGCGACGGCCGGGCCGCCCACGCCGATGCGGGGCAGACGCCGGACCTCGATCCGCTCGTAGTCCTCCACCTCCGCGACCGCCGCCCGCACCACGTCCATCAGCTGGATCGGCTTGCGCCACTGGCGGGACGGGGCCGCTCCGGAGAGGATCACGAGGCCCTCCGCGTGGCGGCGCATGCGGGTGGTGAGGTGGTCGAGGCGGAAGAGGTCGGCGAGTTCGTCGCTGTTCTCCGTGCGCCGCTCCATGGTGTCCAGGAGCGTCAGCTGACGGTGCAGGAGCACCTGGTTGCGGCGTGCGAGGTTGACGAAGACCTCGGAGACGCCGCGCCGCATGTCCGCCTGCTTGACGGCGGCCTCGACGGCGGCCCGTTGAAGGGTGTTGAGTGCCTGCCCCACCTGGCCGATCTCGTCGCGCTCGTAGCTGAGGTGGGGCGCCTCGGTCTCCACGTCGACCTGCTCGCCCGCGGCCAGTCGGCGCATCACGCTCGGCAGCCGGACCCCGGACACCTCGTGGGCGTCCTTGCGCAGCCGGGAGAGGTCGCGGACGAGTTCGCGTCCCACGCGTACGGAGACGAAGACGGACACCAGCAGGGCGGCGAATCCCAGGACGCCGGCGACGCCCGCGCGGATCAGGACGCGGTAGCCGGCGGGTTCCGCGCGGTCCTGGAAGCGGTTGGCCATCTCGGTGCCGTCGTTGGCCAGGTGCTCGAGGACGGGCGGTGCCACCTCCTCCCAGCGCGCGGCGTCGACAGTGCCCGGCTTCGTGATCGGCCCTGCGGCGATGAGCTTCTGCTCGGCCGTGCGGAGGGGCTCGGTGTCAGGGCTGCGCCAGTACTGCTCCATGCGCCCGCGCTCGCTCCCCGGCAGGAGCTCGAGGTTGACCTCGTACAGGAGCGTGCGCTTGGCGGCGAGGTCGGAGACCACGCGCAGTTCGGGGGCGCCGAGTCGTCCCGCGATGAGGCCCGAAGCGATCAGGGCGTCTTCACGCGAGAGCATCTCGCGGGCACGGGAGATGCCGACGAGGGCCCGGACCTGCTTGTCCATCGATACGTTCTCCATCGTGTGGAGACCGTTCAGGAAGCGGTAGCAGGGGTCGACGAGTCCGTTGTAGAAGTCGAGGGCCCTCGTCCGGTCGACGGTCCGTTTCTCGACGGAGGCACGCAGTGCGTCCAAGCCGTCGACCTCGCTGAGGATGGAGTCGAGAAGGGCCTCCGACTCCGGGCTGAGCCTGTCCCGGATGTCCTTGCTCTCAGCGCTCTGCCTGACGTCGGCCACGACCCGGTCGGTCGCGGCGCGCTGGCGGCGCAGGAGGGGAAGGGCGTCCGAGGCCCGGGGATCGGCGAGGAAGACGAGTGTCTGGCGGCGTTCGCCCTGGACGGCGCGGATCGTGTCTTCCAGCGGATGGCCCACCTGCTCCACGATGGCGCTCGCGCCCATCAGCTCGGTGGCTTCACGGCCGGTGACGTAGGTGGCGAACACCCAGAGGCCCGTGAGTGAGGCGAGCGGCACCAGGAGCAACGCCACGATCTTCCTGCGGATGGACTTCCCGCGAAAGCGCATGGCCTCCCCCAGCTCGGCCCCGCACCGCGGGGTGGTTGTGCCGGTGTTCCCGGTCGTTCCGGTTGCCCGGCCTTCCTGATCGTTCGGGTGTCTGTGCGGCGGTCCACGGGGCGTCGGCCGGAGTTCCGTCAACAAACGGCGCGAGCCTACTACTGACCCACCGGTAACTCGAAGACATGTCCGGACGTTTTCCGGCCGATCTGCCTTGAGTTGCTCACCAGTTGTCCTGGTATTACCGGCGAAGAATTTCGCGAAAGCGACAGAGATCCCCTGGCCGGACGCGATGTATTCTCACAGCGCAGTTGGCTGGAACTTGACGTTCCGAGACCTTTCGGGGCCGGTTGGGACCCACCGACGGGAATCTTCGTGACCTGGCGTTCGTCCAGACGTACGGGGCAGAAGAACCTCGCGGGGGTATGTGCGACAGGTGAGCGGCTCCGTTCGCGTAGAACGGCGGCCGGCCGGGCAGCCATGCCACCCTTGGGTCGGACAGTGGTGGGGAGTTGAGGTTCTTGGACACGGATGAGCGCCGGGGCGCGACGGCGTCGCCGCCCGCCGGTCCGCCGACGGCGGGCACACGGGCGGCCGGTGCGTCACCGGCGGACACGCCGGCGCCCGGTGCCCGTATTCCGCGGCAGCTGTGGGTGGAGGAACCCGCGACACGGCGGAGGATGCCGGACCCGGTGCGGACCGCCGCCGTGCGCGCCGTGATCATCATGTCGCTCACCATCATTCAGGCCGTGGTGGCCTTCCTGTGCACGCTGGCCGGTTCCTGGCTCGCCTTCCCGATGGTGCTGGGCGGGGTCGCGGGCACGGTGGTGGCGACGTGGTCGGTGCTGGACGTGTGGGTGACCCGGCAGGTGTGGAACCAGCGCCACGGCGTGGTGTCCGTACCGAGCAGCACGGCACGCCGCATGCGGCGGGAGCGGCGGGTGGCCAGGCGCGCCGCCCGGTCCCGGGCACGCGGGGAATCCCGGATACGACGCCGGAGCGAAGGCCGGCTCTCGCGGGCCTGAGCGCCCGCGCTATCGCTTCTCCGAGGACGGTGCCGGCTGCGTGGTCGTGTCCGTCATCTCTCCACGCATCTCCGGGACCGCCGCACCGCCGCGCGTCTCGTCGGTCCGCTTGAACATGCGGGTCGCGATGATCTCGCCATGGACGGTCTCGCCCTCGGGGTCCTGCTGCGGCAGCCCTGGCCTGAGGTGCTCCTCCACGCTGATGTACTTCAGCCCCGCCCGAAGGTCCGCGTCGTTGCGGAGGCGGATGACGAGCGGGAACTCGGCGAGCGCCGTGGTGTCGAACAACCCGGTGGTGTACAGCAGTTGGACCCCCAAAGCGTCGGAGACCGCGCGCTGGAGCTCGAGCAGGTACGTGGCGTTGGCGCGTCCGATGGGGTTGTCGAGGAAGAGTGTGCCCGCGTGCCGGTGCCGGTCCCGGCCCCTGTCGTTGCTGCGCAGGGCCGCCATCGTGCAGTACAGCGCGATCGCGGCGGTGAGCAGTTGGCCACCGGAGAAGACGTCGCCCATCTGTCCGACCGGGACGCGCTCGGCGCGGAGCACCGCGTCCGGCTTGAGGATCTCCACGGCGATGCCCTTGGGCTGCAGTGCCGCCTGTACGCCGCGCAGCAGGAGGGACATGCCGTCCCTGCGCAGGTCGGAGTTCTTCTTGAGGGCCGCGTGCGTGGCCTCGTCGATGACCTCGCCGAGCCTCTCGGTGAGCGTGGCCTGGTCGGGTTCCTCGAAACGGATCCGGAGGAACTCCTGGCCGGACCACTCCCCCAGTCCTTCGGGCAGCTGGGAGAGACGCTGCGCGGAGCGGAGCGTCGTGAGGGCCGACTCCACGAGGCCGCGGAGCCGGTCGACGATGGAGTCACGGTTGCGCTCCAGCTGGGCGAGCTCGTCGGTGAGCACGCGCAGCCTGGGCGCGAAGGCGGCGGCCCATTTCTCCGCGTGGTCGGGCAGGGCCGCTGCCGGGAGTTCCCTGATCTGCATCCGGGCCGGGGTGCGGACCTGTTCGTAGCGGGTGGCGTTGGCGTGCCGTACGAGGACGTCGCTCGCCTCCCTCACGGAACCCTCCGCGGCCGACAGGTCGGTGGCGCAGCCGCGCAGCGAGCGGCGTGCCTCGGCGGCGGACTGCCTCGCCTCCTCCAGGGTGCCCGGGTACGGGTCGGGGGTGTCGGCCTCGTCCTCCGGGCCGTGTTCCCTGAGCAGATCGCGCAGGAGGGCGGCGGTCTCGTCGAAACCGCTCGCGGAGTCCTCGGCGGTGCGGTGCGCGCGCAGCAGTTCGACGTGGGCGGCGCGTGCGGTCTCCAGTGCCTCCGTGGCGGAGGCCAGTTCGGCCGTGGCGGTCCGAAGGAGGGTCTGGGCCTGGTCTGCGTCGGCCGGGGCCAGGTTGTCGGGGAGGTCGGTGTGGTGGGGTGCCTCGTCCTCGGGGGCGAGGCGTTCGGCTTCGCCGCGCAGCCGGCCCAGCTGTTCGCTGGCCGCGGACGCCCGGGTCTCCAGGAGCTGTACGTGGGATTCAGCGCGGGCGGCTGCCGCCTGACGGGAAGGCCCGTCGGCTCCGTCGGTGCCCTCGAGGAGCTGGGCGGCACGGGTGCGGACCTTGTTGGTGAGGCGGTCGAGTTCGGCCAGGGCGGCGCTCTCGTCATTTTCGGCGCGTGCCTGTTCGGCGCGGAGGTCGGCGCCGACGCCGACCTTCTCGTAGAGCCGGGAGGCCGCCCTGTACGCCTCGCGCAGGGCGGGCAGGGAGGTGCGCGCGGTGGAGAGATCGGGCTCCGGGAGGGTTTCGGGGGCTCCGGCGATCTCCGCGCGCTCGGCGCGCAGGGCACGGGCGGTGCGGTGGGCGTCGTCCGCGGCACGCTGGGCGGCCCGGCGGTCCTCGTCGGCGGCGCGTGCCCGCTCCAGGCATTCCGTGGCGCGGGCCTCGGACTCGGCTGCCTCGTCGGTGAGTTCACGCAGCCGCGCCTGCCAGCCCGCCCGGTCCCGGAGGCGGTGGGCGAGTCCGGCGAGCGCGTCCGCCGCGCGGCGGGCGCGCTGCGCCGCCTCCTGCCGATCGTCACGGACACGCGAGGCGTCCGCGGCCGCCTCGTCGGCCTCCGCGCGCACGGCGCGGGCCTCGGCGAGTGCGGCCTCCGCTGTTTCCGCGACGGATCGGGCGGTCCGGGCGGCCTCGCCGAGCTCGGCGAGCATGCCGGGCGGGCAGTCGGCGCGCCAGGACCCGATACGCGCGGCGAGGGAGCGGTCGGCGGCGAGCCGGGCGGCGAGCGACCTGATGTCCTCGTCGCGCGCCGCGGCACGGGCCCTGAGTGCCTGGCGCTCCTCGTCGGCGGCGTGTTCGTCGTGCATCGCGGGGTTCGGCGGGACGAGGAAGACGTCCTCGGCGCCCGCGCCGCCCGGCACCGGTACGGGGGCGAGGAGGGCCGCGGTGGTACCGACGGCCACGGCCGAGCGGGGCAGCAGTGCTGCGGCGGCCAAGACCTCGCGGGCGCGGGTGTGCGCGCCGGGGTCGGTGATGACGACACCGTCGACGAGCTCGGGCCGAGCGGCCAGGACCGCCGCGTGGTCGGCGGGGTCCACAGCCTGGGCGAGGTAGCGCCAGCCGGGCAGGGCGGGGATGCCGTGCTCTCCGAGGTACTCGACGGTGGCGAGGACGTCGGGGCCCGGAGGCAGCAGTCCGCCGTCCCCGAGGGCGCCGAGGATGCGGGAGTCGTCGGCGGCGGCGGTGCGCAGGTCGAAAAGCCTGCGTTCGGCGGCGGCGACCCCCTGGTCGAGTAGCTCGCGCAGCTCGTCGGCGCTGTTGTCGAACTCCTCGGCGGTGAGGGACTGCCCGTCGCCTGCGACCGGTTCGTCCGCGCCGGTCTCGTCCGTCCCGGGGCCGGGGCGGCGGGGGCGTGGGACGCCGGCTGCCGTGGGCAGGCCCAGCAGGTCGGTGAGACGGGGGTCGGCGGCGATCGACTCCGCGGCCCTGCGCTCGGCCTCGTAGGACTGTTCGGCGGCCTGGGCGGCGTCGGCGGCACGGGCCGCCGCGAGCTCGGTGCGGCTCTCCGCGGCCCCGGCTTCCCGTGCCTGGTCCGCGGTGGCACGGGCGGCTTCCCGCGCGGTGTCCCAGGCGGCGACGGCGGCCTTCTCCGCGTCGTTCGCGGCGAGGGCCGCGCGGGCAGGGTCGGCGTCCGGCGCGGTGTCGTCGAGCCACCCGGCCCGTACGGCTTCGGCGGTCTCCTGCTCGACCTCGGCGAGGCGCTGGCGCAGGTGGCCCGCCTCGCTCCGGGCGCGCTGGGCCTCGGTCGCCGCGGTGGTGGCGTCCCGGTGCGCCGTTTCCCCGGTGGACTGGAGGGTCGCGGAGCGCTCCTCCTCCTCGTCCGCCACCCGCTCCCCCGCCTCGGCGGCGGTGTGCAGGGCGCGTACGAGGTCGGCGGCGGCCGTGGCGCGTGCGGCGAGAGCGGGGGCGGCGTCCCGCTCGGCCTCCCGGATGGCGACGGCGACGCGGGCCGAGCTGTCGGCGGCGGCCCGGTGGCGGAGGACCGCTTCGGCGGCCTGCCAGGCAGAGTGCAGGGTGCGCGCCTCGACCAGCTCGCGACGCTGGGCCGCCGCACTCTTCTCTGCGGCGGTCAGGGCCAGGGAGGCGTGCCGGTAGGCCAGTTCGGCCGCGATCAGGTCCCGGTCGCCCCGGGTGGCCTCGGCCTCGGTGACGGTGTGGGCGGCGGCCGTGACCTGCTGGGCGAGTTCCCCGGTCCGGCCGCGCTCCTCGGCGGCACGCCCGGAGAGCCGGCGTGCGAGGGTGCGGGTGCGACGCTCGGCACCGGCGTGGACGTCGCGGCTGCGGGCCCTGGCCGTGGTCGCTTCGACGATCCGGCCCAGCAGGTCGACGGAGCCGGCGGTGAAGTCGCGTTCGGCGGTGAGCTCGGCGCGGCGTCCGAGCTTGTTGCCGAAGCCGCTGACGAGGTCGGCGAGGCCGTCCGTGTCACGGGTGTCGGTGACGGCCCGCAGCAGCAGGTCGGTGAAGTCGGAGTCCTTCTTGACGGCGAAGAGTCCGGCGGCCTCGCCCTCGTCGGCGTTCATCTCCCTCTGGTAACGGAAGAGTTCGGGGTCGAGCCCGAGGTCACCGAGGTGTTCGTTCCAGCGGTCGTGGATCTCTTCCCAGTGCACGTCGAGGTGCGGGTAGAACTTGCCGGCGTCCGTGAGGGCGTCGCGGAAGCCCTTCATGGTGCGGCGCCGGCCCCGGGCGCCGGATACGCCTTCGACGGGACGGCCCACCGTCGTCGCCTCCGCGACGGGAAGGCTGTCGAGGCTGAGACCGGGCCCGGGGCGGAAGGAGTACCAGGCTTCGGCGAACTTGCGGGGGTCGTTGGAGACCTGGCGGCCACGCCATTCGCTGACCTTGCCGACGACGACGCATTCACCGGTGAGCGTGTGCTGCCACTCCAGGGCGACGTGTCCGCAGTCGTCGGCGAGCAGGAACTTGCGCAGCACACCGGAGCTGGCGCCGCCCAGGGTGTTGCGGTGTCCGGGCAGCATCACCGAGAAGATCAGTTTGAGCAGGACCGACTTGCCGCCGCCGTTCTCCAGGAAGAGCACGCCTGCGGGCGCCGGGCGGCGCGGGGGGCCGACCGGCTCGTCCTCGAAGAACTCCGCCTGGGCCGGCGCGGGCCTGGGGACGGGTTTGCCGACTCCACGCAGGTCGAGCACGGTGTCGGCGTAGCGCGCACCGGCGGGCCCGATGGAGTAGAGGCGGACCCGGGACAACTCGTACATGGCGGCGGACTCTCGTCGTTCAGGCGGTGGGCGGGGCGGCTGGTTCGGGGGGTGGTTCAGGAGTGGAAGGGCAGGCCCGCGTCGGCGGCCAGTTCCAGGCCTTCGGTGTCGGGCGGGGGCAGCAGGGTGGCCGAGCCGTCCGTGACCGGGACGACGCCGAGTTCCAGCAGCTCCGCCAGGGCGGCGCTGCCCGCCATGTCACGTACCTGGAGCTGGTAGCGGGCCGTGGTGCGGTAGGCACCGCCCGCGTCGTCCCCGGTTCGCTGGAGGAAGCCGGAGTCGGTGAGGAAGGCGACGGCCTTGCCGATGATGCCGGTGGTGGATCCGGCGAGCCTGCGGGCGTCCTTGGTGGCTCCGGTCGAGCTGCGGCGGGCGTAGACGCGCCAGCCCGATTCCAGGCCGGGGGCGCCGGTCGCGGGGTCGGTGTTGTCGCCCTGCTCCTCGGCGCGCTCCTCCAGGCGCCGGCAGGCCTGGCGGACGAACGCGTCGACTCCGTTGACCGTGATGCGGCCGATGTAGGAGTCGTCGGCGAGGTCCTCGGGCCGGGGGAAGGCCATGGCGGCCACGGCGAGGTGGGCGAGTCCGTGCAGGAAACGGTCGGCGGCGTCGGTGGACGCGCGACGGGCGTAGTCGCCCATGCGTACGGCGAAGACCGAGTCCTCGCCGGCGGTCACGGCCATCCCCGCGCGGGTGGAGACCTCCAGGACGACGAGTCCGAGGCCGGTGGCCACGGCGTCGGCGAGCCGGGCGAAGGCGGGCTCCTCCCGGTAGCGGCGGAGCAGTTCGGTGTACTCGGCGTCGCGGGCGGGCATCAGCTTCGGCTGCAGCCCGAAGGAGACCAGCCGGGCCGCGTCGGCCGCGTCGGCGGGAGTGACAGCGGGGGGAGCGGCCGGCCGGGCGGCGTCGGCCGCGTGCGTGAGAGACCGGTCTCCCCACGCGTCGGTGTGCTCGGCGTGCTGCTCGCTCAACTCGGTGACTCCTCGGTACGGGTGCCGCTCTCGCGCGGCAGTGGGTGGGTGGCCGGGCCGGGAAGGCTCACGAGGCGTCCTTGCGGTCCGCGGCCATGCCTGCGGCGTCCAGCAGGGCCATGCCCACTATCAGGTCGGCTCCCCCGAACTCGTGGTCCTCGAGCTGCGTGCCGTCGTCGACGGCGAACAGCAGTCGGCGCTCGCCCTGTCGGTAGGCCGTGCCGACCGGGGGGCTCGCCGCGTGGACGGCGAGCAGGGCGACCAGATAGGGCAGCTCGGGATCGCGCAGCCGGGCCTCGGCGAGGAGTCCGGAGAGCCGGCGCGGGGCGTCGTGCTCCAGGTCGAGCAGCTGCATGGCGTGTCCGAGCTGCTCCTCGCTGAACCGGCTGTCGTCCGGCGTTGCGATGAGGTCCGGCTCGGGCATCTCGGCGCCCAGGTGCTCGCGCTCCACCGGGGGCATCAGCAGCAGGTCGACGAGGTCGCCGACCCGGACCGAGGTGGGGGTGCGCAGGCCGGTGCCCTGGGAGAAGAAGGCGTCGGTGGCCCTGGTGGCCTGTTCCACGGGAAGCGGCAGCAGGGGGACGACGAGCTGGCCGTAGAGGTCGAGGCCCGACCGCGCGGTGGGCGTGGCGAAGGACTGCCGGTCCTGCTCGGCGCGGAAGAGGGGGCCCGCCTCCAGCAGCCTGGACTGGAGCTGGGTGTGGCGGCGGATGCAGTCCTTGACGATGTCGACGAGCTCGGCGGCGCGGCGCTTGTGCTCGGGTTCCTCCGCCTCGTCCCTGGCCTTGCGGATGTTGGTGAGGATCGCGTTCTCGTGGCGGTAGCGGTCGGCGACGTGGTCGAGCGCCTCGGTGATCATGTCGGGTACGGCGTTGAGCCAGTCGACGGCGCGGACGTTGCGGCGGGTGGCCTCCAGCGTCCGGCGGAGCGTCTCGGCGTACTGCACGGTGCGGTAGCGCGCCTGTTCGGCGGCGAGCTGCGCGTCCGCGAGGCGGCCCCTGCTGATCAGGACCTCCAGCTTCACCTCGGCGGCGATCTGGGCGCTGGTCACGTCCGTGTCCAGGGCGCCGACCAGGACGTTGACCGCCTCGTCGGTGGCACGGAGGTAGACGGTGCCGCCGTGGCCGGGGACTTCCTCGATGAGCTTGAAGTCGTAGTCCCTGCGGACGTAGACGCCGTCGGGCCCGAAGGTGCCGTACACGGCGCGGAAACCACGGTCCACGCTCCCGACGTTGATCAGGTTCTCCAGGACCCAGCGCGCGACGCGTTCGTGCTCGGTGACGGGCCGGCGCGGTGCCTGGGCGGCGACCCGCGGGAGGAGTCTGGCCACTATCTGGTCGTGGTCGGCGCCGGTGTCGAAGTCCATGTTGAGCGTGACCAGGTCGATCGCGGCGAGAGCGACTTCGGCCATCGCGTAGACCGTGTACTCGCCTGCCAGATTGGCCTTGCGCACGTCCAGGTCGTGCAGCGGGGCGGTGCAGGCGAGCGCGCGCAGCCGACGCGATAGCCCCTCGTCTGCGGCGGGTCCCGGAGCGGGCCTCGGTCCCGCGCTGAGCTGGGGCGCAGCGGTCTGGGTGTCGGCGGTCGAAGTCACGGTGCACAGATTAGGTCCTCGCACCGACATCGGTCGAAACGGCGCAGAAGCGACCGGTCACGGCTGCCCGTAACCTCCCCCTCCCGGGGTGCGCAGCACCAGGACGTCCCCGGCGTCCAGCTCGGCGGTGTCGCAGCCCCGGAGCGGGATCACCGACGATCCACGCGCCCGTTCGACGTATTGCTCGCCGAGAGCTCCGGGACCGCCTCCCGCCATGCCGTAGGGAGGTACCCGGCGGTGTCCCGACAGAAGGGCCACGGTGACGGGTTCGAGGAAACGGATCCTGCGTTCCACCCCGCGGCCTCCGTGCCACCGGCCCTGGCCCCCGCTGCCCTCGCGTACGCCGAAGCTCTCCAGCAGCACCGGGTAGCGCCACTCGAGGATCTCGGGGTCGGTGAGCCGGGAGTTGGTCATGTGGGTCTGCACCGCGTCAGCCCCGTCGAAGCCGTCACCCGCGCCGGAGCCGCTCGCGACGGTCTCGTAGTACTGGACGTGGTCGTTGCCGAAGGTGAGGTTGTTCATGGTGCCGGACCCCTCGGCCTGGACGCCCAGGGCCGCGTAGAGGGCGCCCGTGACGGCCTGGGAGGTCTCGACGTTGCCTGCGACGGTGGCCGCCGGGTGGGCGGGGGCCAGCATCGATCCGTCCGGGACGCGGATGTCCAGGGGCTTCAGACAACCGCTGTTGAGCGGGATGTCGTCCTCGACGAGTGTCCGGAACACATACAGGACGGCGGCCATGACCACGGACTTCGGGGCGTTGAAGTTGCCGGTCTGCTGCGGGGAGGTGCCCTCGAAGTCGAGGACGGCCCTGCGGGCGTCGCGGTCCACGGTCACGCTCACCTCGATCACGGCGCCGTTGTCCGTCTCGTAGCGGCAGGAGCCGTCACGGAGCCCGGTCACGATCCGGCGGACGGACTCCTCGGCGTTGTCCTGGACGTGCCCCATGTACGCCTCGACGACGTCCTGTCCGAACTCGCCTGTCATGCGGCGCAGTTCCGCGATGCCCTTCTCGTTGGCGGCGATCTGGGCGCGCAGGTCGGCGAGGTTGGTGTCCGGATCACGCGAGGGGTGGGCGGCGGTGGCGAGCAGGTTCCTGGTCTCCGCCTCCCGGAGCGTTCCGTCGCGCACCAGCAGCCAGTTGTCGAACAGGACGCCCTCCTCGTCGACCGTTCGGCTGAAGGCGGGCATGGAGCCCGGGGTGATGCCACCGATCTCCGCGTGGTGGCCGCGCGAAGCCACCAGGAAGCGCAGCCGGCCCTCCTCCCCGTGCGTGGGCTCGTCGAACACCGGCGTCACGACGGTCACATCCGGCAGGTGTGTACCGCCGTGGTACGGATCGTTGATGGCGTACACGTCACCGGGCCGCCGGGAGCCCTCGTTGCGCCGCAGCACCTCTTTGATGGACTCCCCCATGGAACCCAGGTGGACGGGGATGTGGGGGGCGTTGGCCACGAGACCGCCGTCGGCGTCGAACAGTGCGCACGAGAAGTCCAGCCGCTCCTTGATGTTGACGGAGTGCGCCGTGTTCTGCAGCCGTACGCCCATCTGTTCGGCGATCGACATGAACAGGTTGTTGAACACTTCGAGCATGACGGGGTCCACCCGGGTGCCGACGGCGGTGCGCCCGGGTCGCGGCTCGGCCCTGCACAGCACGAGGTGTCCGGACTCTGCTGCCGTGGCCCGCCAGCCGGGGTCGACGACGGTGGTGGCGTCGTCCTCGGCGACGACGGCCGGGCCGGTCACGGTGTCCCCCGTACGCAGCGTCCCTCGGCGGTACAGCCCCGCGTCCCGCCATGCTCCCCCGGCGAACATCCGCACGCTTCCCAGCGCCCTGCGTGGTCCCTGTCCCGCACGCGCACCGGTTCGGGGCAGGGTGTGCGGGCCGGCCGTTCCGGTGGCCTCGACGGAGACGGTCTCGACGACCAGGGGCTTGTCCATGGCGAACCCGTACCGCGCCCGGTGGACGCCGGTGAACTCCTCCGCCATGGCGGTGACCGTCCCGTGGGCGACGGGCAGGGCGGCGTCCGTCCCGGCGTAGCGCAGGAGGATCCGCGCCCGGGTGCCGATGGCGCTGTCGGGGATGCCGTCGGCCCGGAGTTCGGCACGGGTGCGTTCCGCCAGGTCCTCGCAGAGACCGCGGACCCTGTTCCCGGTCTCCTCGTCCAGTGCGGCCTCGACGGACTGTTCGCGCATCGCGGTGGCGTCGGCCAGACCGATCCCGTACGCGGAGAGGACCCCGGCGAGCGGTGGTACGAGGACGGTGTCGATGCCCAGGGCGTCGGCGACGGCGCAGACGTGCTGCCCTCCGGCGCCGCCGAAGCCGGTGAGCGCGTAGCGGGTGATGTCGTGGCCGCGCTGGACGGAGATCTTCTTGACGGCGTTCGCCATGTTCAGCACGGCGATCTCCAGGAACCCCGCGGCCACCTGCGCGGGCGTGCGCCCGCTTCCCGTGGCGGTCGACACCTCTTCGGCCAGTGCCCCGAAGCGCTCCGCCACGAGACCGGCGTCCAGCGGCTGGTCGCCCGCAGGGCCGAAGACGGCGGGGAAGTGCTCCGGAAGGACGCGGCCGAGCATCACGTTGGCGTCGGTGACCGTGAGAGGCCCGCCCCTGCGGTAGCAGGCGGGGCCGGGGTCCGCTCCGGCCGAGTCGGGGCCGACCCGGTAGCGCCGCCCGTCGAAGTGCAGGACGGACCCGCCGCCGGCGGCGACGGTGTGGATGCTCATCATGGGGGCGCTCATCCGTACCCCTGCCACCTGGGTGCCCAGTTCACGTTCGAACTCGCCCGCGTAGTGGGAGACATCGGTCGAGGTGCCCCCCATGTCGAACCCGATGACCCGGTCGTGGCCGGCCTGCCCTGACGTACGCACCATGCCGACGACGCCTCCCGCCGGGCCGGAGAGCACCGCGTCCTTGCCCCGGAAGTGCGCGGCCTCGCGCAGCCCACCGTTGGACTGCATGAACATGAGGCGGATGCCGGCGAGTTCGCCTGCCACCTCCTCGACGTACCGGCGCAGGATCGGCGACAGGTAGGCGTCGACGACGGTCGTGTCGCCGCGCGGCACGAGCTTGATGAGCGGGCTGACCTCGTGCGAGCAGCTGACCTGGGTGAAGCCCGCCTCCGCGGCTTCCTCGGCGACGGCTCGCTCGTGGTCCGGATGACGGTAGCCGTGCATGAGGACGACGGCGGCGCTGCGGATCCCGTCCTGCGCGGCCGCCCTCAGCCGCTCCGACACCACGGTGCGGTCGAGGGGTTTCACGACCTCTCCCCTGGCGTCCGTACGTTCGGGGACCTCGATGACCCGGTCGTACACGGCCTCGGGAAGCAGGATGCGGCGGTCGAAGAGGCGCGGCCGGTTCTGGTAGGCGATCAGCAGGGCGTCCCGGAAGCCTTCGGTGATGACCAGCACGGTCGGCTCCCCCCGACGCTCCAGGAGGGCGTTGGTGGCGACGGTGGTGCCCATCTTGACGCCCGCGACGCGGTCGGCGGGGACCGGGTCGTGCGGGCCGAGACCGAGCAGCAGCCGGATGCCGGCGACGGCCGCGTCGCGGTAGCGGCCGGGGTCGTGCGACAGCAGTTTGCGGGAGATCAGCCGGCCGTCGGGGTCACGCCCCACCACGTCCGTGAAGGTGCCGCCGCGGTCGATCCAGAACTCCCAGCGCCCGGTCATCCCTCCATTCTGGCGCGGGGGACGAACCCTCGCAGAGACGGCGTACGGGGCAGATCCGCCGGCGTCCCCGTCGGCGGCCGCTCGTCGAGCCGTCCGCCCGTGCCACGAGCCCGGTGGCCGGCCTCGGCCGTCGCGAGGGCCGGCGGCCGGGGCGGGAGGCCCGTCTGTGGCATCCGGCCTCCGGGCGCCGGTTCAGAGGGCGGTCGCGTCCGGTCCGATCCTGCTGCGTACGGCGGTCTGGACCTCGGCCTCCTCGGCCGGGTCGGCGGCGAGCCGCCTCAGCCGTTCGGCGACCCGGATGTCCCCGGTCTCGGCGTGGTGTGCGGCGAGCTCCCGGGTGGTCTCCTCGCAGTCCCAGAGGCATTCGACCGCGAATCCGCTGGGGAAGGACGGATCGGTGGCGGCCAGCGCCCGGGCGGCCCTGCCCCGTAGGTGCGAGGAGGACGTCTCGCGGTACACGTGGCGCAGCACGGGTGCGGCACAGGCGATGCCGAGGCGGCCGGCGCCGTCGACGAGGTCCCACAGACGCTGGGCGTCGGGCCCCTCGCCCCTGACCGCCTCGCGCAGCGCGGCGAGCACGAGCGGGGCGTCCTGTACGTCGCCGCGGCACGCCAGGACTCCGGCGGCCGAGGCTCCGAGGGCGTCGGGCCGGTGCGCCCAGCCCCGGGCCCGCTCGACGGCCGCTTCGCCGCACATGCGCTCGAAGGCGGCCACGGCCGCTTCGGCGACGGTGCGGGACGGGCCGACGGCGGCCCGCTCGACCAGGTCGAGTACCGCGGGATCCCGGGCCTCCACCAGGTAGTGGAGTGCCGCACAGCGCGCACCGTCGGAGCCGCTGCGGGCGGCCTCGATGATCAGGGGGCGGTCCCCGGCCCCGGCGACGGCGGAGAGGCAGCGGGCCGCGGGGACGTGGAGCGCGCTGCCGCGCTCCAGTCCTTCCTGCGCCCAGTCGAAGACGGCCTGGACGCTCCAGCCGGGTCGCGGACCGCCGGGCCTCATCTGACGCTGCCAACGGTCGAAGGAACCCTGCTCACCGGCCGCCCTGACCCGGGCTCCGACCGCTTCGCGCGGGTCGTCGGCCCAGAGCCGCCACGGGCGGGGCTCGAAGGCGTCCCGGACGGCGGCCGCCAGGTCGGCGGCGCCGTCCGCGGTGGCGGGGAACCGGTCGAGCACGGCCTCGGCCAGGGAGCGCAGTCCGGCGTCGTCGTCGCGCAGGGCCAGCTCGTCCAGTGCCCAGGCCCAGTTCGCCCCGGTCGCGGCGTACCGGCGCAGGAGCACGAGGGCGTCGTCACGTCCGTAGGAGGCGAGGTGCCCGAGCACGGCGAGCGCGAGACCCGTGCGCGAGTCGTCGGTGTCGAGGTGGTCCTCCGCGTCCCACAGGTGCCGCTCGATCTCCTCGGTTCCGCCGTCGAGATCGAGGTAGAGGCGCGCGTAGTAGAGGGAGCGGTTCTCGACGTGCCAGTCGTGACGTGGATCGCTCAGGACGCAGTGGTTGAGGGCCGCGAGGGCCTCGGGGCGGGGGGCGGCGAGCGCGTGGAGCGTGCCGTCGCCGCGGCCCCTCTGCAGCAGGCCGAGCAGAGTGCCGCTCGGCGCTATGAACGGATCGAACATGGGGAAAGCCTCACATCAAGCTGTCGACGCAACCGGGACTGTGCTGGGGGGTGTGCCGGGGTGACATCCCCTAGGCCACGCAGCAACATGATCGGCCGACCGCCGCCTTATGCCTGGTGCTCATCTTCCTCTGCCTCTCGTCGGTGGCCCGAAACGGACCCGCGCCGTCATGATGGCCCACCCATTTCGCCGACGCGACCACATTTACGGCGCACCGGCCGGCCGGCGGCCCGGACGGTGTCTCAGCGCGCACCGAAGAGTTCCAGCAGGTCGTCCTTGCCGAACATGCGTGCCGTGTCCACGGCGGAGGGTGTTCCGGCGGCCGGATCGGCCCCCGCGGCGAGCAGGGCGTCGATGACTTCACGTTCGCCCTTGAAGACGGCTCCCGCCAAGGGCGTCTGGCCCCGGTCGTTGGCCCGGTCCGGGTCGGCACCGCGGCCCGCGAGCGCGACGACGGCGGGGGCGTGCCCGTGGTAGGCGGCGAGCATGAGCAGGGAGTCACCCCGGTCGTTGGTGAGGTTCGCGGGGACGCCCGCGTCGACGTAGGCGGCGAGCGCGTCGGTCTCACCCCGGCGGGCCAGGTCGAAGACCTTGGTCGCCAGCTCGATCACCTCGGGATCGGGTGTCTCACTCATCGGACCGACCGCCTTTCGTTGCCTCTGTCGCCGTTGCCGACCTGGTGGGGGGTACGGCGGGGGACCGTACGAGTAAATCGACAGGGTACTGCTCCGGGGCATTCCTCAGCCTGCCCCCGGAACGGCGGAAGATCACGGCGTCGGCCTCGCCTTCCGGCGGAGGGCTTGGCCCGTCCGGCTCCCGGAGGCGCCTGGGTGACCACTTCTGAGCCACCGGTCGAGTGAAATCGAGCGATTTTCACTCATTTACACCTTTTATCGTATAGATATATGTTGTGATCCTGGAAGTACTCATGGTGACTGTCCCCTCAACCAGGAGAACCGCTCATGATCCTCTCCATCTCGGGCGTGGTACTGCTCGGCATCATCGTCTTCCTGTTCTTCAAGAAGGACGGGCTCAAGGCGTCCCACGGCCTCATCTGCGCCCTGTTCGGCTTCTACCTGGCCGGCACGGCCATCGCACCGAGCATCACCGCCGGTGGGGCGAGCCTCGCCAGCATGCTGGGCGGGATCAAGTTCTGACGCCCCGAAAACCGCTCCCACCTCCACAGGAGACCGACGTGGCCCGGCGACCACTCCCCCGCATTCTTCAGCGCGGCAGCGCTTCGATCACCCGCAGCCGCGAGATCGCGCGCACGGCCGCCGACAACGCCACCGATGTTCTCCATCCGCTGATCACGGTCACCCGCGGGCTGCGGCTGCTGGCGGGAGCGGGACGGCAGAAGTGGGCCGCGACGCCCAGGGGCCGGCGCGGACACGTGCTGTTCCTCGTCGCGGCCTGCGTACTGGTGGTGGCGCTCATCCCCTATGGGCCGCTGCTGGCCCTGATCTCGGTGATGGGCGCTGCCGCATGGCGGGGGCGCGACAACACCGCCGTGAAGACCGGCCCGGACGAGGACGGGACCGCACGGCTCCAGGCGCTCTACGAGGCGTTGGTGCCGCACTTCTCCGTGGCCGACGACCCCGGTCCGCTGTTCTCCCACGGCGGCGACTGGGAGAAGGCCTTCGGTACGTCGTACGCCTTCGACGGCGACGGGCGCCTCACCCGGCTCCAGGTGCACTACCCGGCGTACTTCACCGACGGCGACCCCGCGTCCCGCGCGCGGGTCGAGCAGGTGCTCCACGCCAAGTCGGGCCGGGGCCGCGAGTACCACTTCACCTGGGACGAGGAGAGCAACCACCTCCTCATGACCGTTCTCGCGGCGCTCCCCACCACCATCGCCGCCCAGCGGTTCGTCACCGCCCCGGGCGAGACCGTGCTGGGTTTCACGGACGCCGGTGCCGTCCCCCGCACCGTGCCGGTCGAGGACGGCGACGGGACGCGGGACGCCTCTCCGGTGATCTGGCGGACCGGCGCCCGTTCGACGGAACCCCATCTGCTGATCGCCGGGCACCCCGGCAGCGGCAGCACGACCCTGGTGCGTTCCCTCGCGCTCCAGGCCCTCCAGCACGGTGACGTCCTCGTCGTGGACGGCGCGGGCACCGGCGAGTACGGCTTTCTGACCGGCCGGGACGGCGTGCTGGCGGTGGAGTGCGGCCTGGCCGGCGCCCTGGCGACACTCGAGTGGGCGGCTCACGAGACCGAGCGGCGGCTCATCGCCGCCAACCGGGCCCGCCAGGCCGGTCACCCCGAGCCCGAGGACGTCAGGCGCCCCCTCTGGATCCTGCTGGACCGCCCGAGCGCTCTGGGGCACCTGGCGGCCGCCGACGGCAGGCAGGACCCTCAGGAGCTGCTGCAGGTTCCGTTGCGGCACGGCCGCGCGGCCGGGGTGACGGTGGTCGTCGCGGACCAGCTCGACAGCCTGGACGCCCTCACCGAGACCGTACGGACCCACACCAGGGCCCGCACCGTCCTGGGCCCGGCGGACCGCGAGCAGGTCGAGGCGGTCCTGGGCACCCGGCCGCACACCACACCCACCCCGGACGTCCCGCCGGGCCGCGGCTACGCCAGGCTGGGCACCGGACCGGTCCTGCGTCTCCAGGTACCGGCCACCCCGGACCCGTACGACGACGCCACGAGCGAATCGCACCGGCAGGCGGTGCTCGACCTGCTGCCGGGCGGAGCGCCCGCGGTGGAGCAGGCCGCTCCGGAGGCGGTCGCTCCGGAGGCGGTCGCCGCGCCCGTCCCCGTGCACACGGACCAGTTGATCGGGACGCCGGCCGTCGCGGAGGGGTGAGGTCCGGGTCCCCGGGTCCCTCGAACCCGGGGCGTCTCAGGCGACGAAGGTCCGGGGCGCCTCTCCCCCGCCCCCGCCGGACCCGACCAGCCCGGCGGCCGCGGCGAGCCGGAGGGCCGCCTCGTCCGCCAGCGGGCCGCCCACGGTGAACGGCAGCCGGACGTAGCCCTCGAAGGCCCCGTCCACGCCGAATCTGGGTCCCGACGGGACACGGACGCCGACCCTCTCGCCCGCCACGGCCAGCCGCGAGCCGGAGAGCCCGCCGGTGCGCACCCACAGGGTGAGTCCGCCGCTCGGCACCTCGAACTCCCACTCCGGGAGTTCCCGGCGCAGCGCCCGCACCAGGTCGTCCCTGTTCTCCCGGGCCTGTTCACGCCGGACGGTCACGGCCTGCTCCCAGCCGCCGCTTCGCAGCAGCCAGTTGATGGCGAGCTGTTCCAGCACCGGCGTGCCCATGTCCGCGTAGGCGCGTGCCGCGACCAGACTGCGGATGACGTCCGGAGCCGCCCGCACCCAGCCGATGCGCATGCCCGCCCAGAATGCCTTGCTCGCCGATCCCACGGTCAGGACGGTGCTGCCCGCGGGATCGAACGCGCAGACCCTGCGGGGCATCTCGACGTCCGCGTCCAGACGCAGCTCGTGCATGGTCTCGTCGACGACCAGGACCGTGCCCGCCGAGCGGGCCGCCTCGACCAGGGCGCGGCGCTGCTGCTCGTCGGCCAGGGCCCCGGTGGGGTTGTGGAAGTCGGCGACGACGTAGGCCAGCCTCGGTGCGGCATCCCGCAGGACCTGGCGCCAGCGGTTCATGTCCCAGCCGCCGAGGCCGTCCTCCATCGCCACGGGCACCAGCCTGGCACCCGCCTCCCGCATGAGCTGGAGGATGTTGGCGTAGCTCGGGGACTCCACGGCGATGCGCTCACCGCGTCCGGCGAAGAGATGGCAGATGGCGTCGATGGCACCCATCGCCCCCGTGGTGACCATGATCTGTTCGGGCATCGTGGGAATGCCGCAGCCGGTGTACCGGTCCGCGATCATCTGCCGCAGCGCGGGAAGGCCGGCCGGGTAGTCGCCGTGCGTGTGGGCGTAGGGCGGCAGTTCCTCCAGCGCGCCCTGGACGGCCCGTGTCAGCCACGGCTCCGGGGCGGGCAGCGAGGCGCATCCCAGGTCGATCATCGAACCGAGCGACTCCGGAGGCAGCGGTTCCAGCCCGCGGGCCGGTAGCGGGTTCCCCGCCGGGACCGCGGTCCAGCTCCCCGCTCCGCGGCGCGACTCCAGGAAACCCTCCGCCCGCAGCGCCTCGTAGGCGGCGGCGACGGTGGTCCTGCTGAGGGACAGGGCAAGCGCGAGTTCGCGTTCGGCGGGGAGCCGTGCGGCAACCGGGACCCGTCCCTCGAGCACGAGCAGGCGCACGCCGTCGGCGAGGGCACGGTAGGCGGGCGGCTTGCGGGCGCCGGGCGCCAGGGGGCGCGTCTGCTGGCCCTGGAGCTGGCGGGCGAGTTGCGCCGCCCCGACGGTCGAGGTCCACTGTGCCATGGAAATCAGTCCACCTTCCCAGGATTGGCCATAGTTGGCAGCCAATCCCCTGCCACAGAGTGACATGAAGCAGTCCACCGATACCACTCAGGGGGCACCACTTGTCCGATTCCACCGCCCGGAGCAGCATCCGGCTCACCCGGCGGCTGATCCATCTGTACGTGGGTCTGGCGCTGTACGGGGCGAGCTCCGCACTCCTGGTCCGCGCCGGGCTCGGACTCGAGCCGTGGGGGGTTCTGCACCAGGGGCTCGCCGAGCGGACCGGCATCTCCATCGGGGTCGTCTCGATCATCGTCGGAGCGGTGGTGCTGCTCCTGTGGATCCCGATCAGACAGCGCCCGGGGCTCGGCACCGTCTCCAACGTCTTCGCCGTCGGGGTCACCATGGACGGCACGCTCGCCCTCGTACCGGACGTACACGGCCTCGGGGCACAGATCCCGGTGATGGCAGCGGGCATCGTACTCAACGGCGCCGCGACGGGCCTGTACATCTCCGCGCGCTTCGGCCCGGGGCCGCGCGACGGTCTGATGACGGGACTGTACCGGCTCACGGGCCGTTCCATCAGGCTGGTGCGTACCGCGATCGAGGTGGCCGTGGTCGTCACCGGCTTCCTGCTCGGCGGGGCGCTCGGCGTCGGCACGGTCCTGTACGCCCTGGCCATCGGCCCCCTCGCCCAGCTCTTCCTGCGGCTGTTCGACCTGTCGGCGCCGGACCCGCGCACCGTGGCCGTTTCGGGCCGGACACCGCCAGGAGCGATACTTCCGCGGTGACCGCAGCGAATTCGGGGCGCCACCCCTACCTGGACCACCCTTCCACGATTCCCTTCGCCCATCGCGGCGGGGCGGCGGACGGCGTCGAGAACACGGCGGCCGCGTTCCGGCGTGCGGCCGGAACCGGCTACCGCTACTTCGAGACCGATGTGCACGCCACGGCGGACGGCCGCCTGGTCGCCTTCCACGACGCGACCCTGGACCGGGTGACGGACTCCCACGGGCGGATAGCGAAGCTGCCCTGGAGCGAGGTGCGCCGGGCGAGGGTGGCGGGCCGCGAGCCGCTGCCGCTCTTCGAGGAGCTGCTGGAGGAGTTCCCCGACGCCCGCTGGAACGTGGACCTCAAGGCGGAGCCCGCCCTCGTCCCGCTCGTCGACCTGATCCGCAGGACCGACGCCTGGGACCGGGTCTGCGTGGGGTCGTTCTCGGAGGCGCGCGTGGCCAGGGCGCACCGTATGGCGGGCCCGCGCCTGGCCACCTCGTACGGGGTGCGAGGGGTGCTCGGCCTGCGGTTGCGCTCGTACGGCATCCCGGCGGCCCTCCGGGCGGGTGCGGTCTGCGCGCAGGTCCCGGAGAGCCAGAACGGCATCCGCGTCGTCGACCGGCGCTTCGTCCGTACGGCGCACGCCCGGGGACTGCAGGTCCATGTCTGGACGGTCAACGAAGCCGAACGGATGGCGGCGCTCCTGGACCTCGGGGTGGATGGCATCATGACCGATCACATCGAGACGCTGCGCACGGTGCTGAGCGACCGGGGGGCCTGGGCCTGACACCGGGACCAGCCGCGTCCGCACGGGACGAACGAGGGGGCGCGGCGTGAGCACCGGTACCGCAGGAACGGCGGATCCGTCCGGACAGCCGACCGAGGCCGCCGGCCGCAGGCGGGAGCAACGCGGCTGGTACTTCTACGACTTCGCCTGCTCCGTGTACTCCACCAGCGTCGTCACAGTCTTCCTGGGCCCCTATCTGACGTCGATAGCCAAGGCCGCCGCCGACCCGGACGGGTATGTGCACCCGCTGGGCATACCCGTGCGGGCCGGCTCGCTGTTCGCGTACACCGTGTCGGTGTCCATCATCGTGGCCGTGCTCGTGATGCCGGTCGTCGGTGCCGCGGCGGACCGCACAGGACGCAAGAAGCCCCTGCTCGCGGCGGCCGCGTACACGGGCGCGACGGCGACCGCCTGCATGTTCTTCCTGGAAGGCCACCGCTATCTGCTGGGGGTCTTCCTGCTGATCGTGGCGAACGCGTCGATCTCCGTGTCGATGGCCCTGTACAACGCGTACCTGCCCCAGATCGCGACCCCCGAGGAGCGTGACGCGGTCTCCTCGCGCGGCTGGGCCTTCGGGTACACCTCGGGCGCGCTCGTCCTCGTCCTGAACCTGGCCCTCTACACGGGCCACGACTCCTTCGGGCTGTCCGAGTCCGACGCGGTGCGGATCTGCATCGCCTCGGCCGGCGTCTGGTGGGGAGCCTTCGCCCTCGTGCCGCTGCGGCGGCTGCGCGACCGCCGGGTGGCGCCCGGCGGCGACGGTGCGGTGGGCTCGGGCTGGCGGCAGCTGATGGCGACGCTGCGCGACATGCGCCGCCACCCGCTCACCCTCGCCTTCCTGCTCGCCTATCTGGTCTACAACGACGGCATCCAGACGGTGATCTCCCAGGCCTCGCTGTACGGCTCCGAGGAACTGGGCCTCGACCAGACGACCCTCATCACCGCGGTGCTGCTCGTGCAGGTCCTCGCGGTCGCGGGAGCACTGGGGATGGGCCGACTCGCCCGGCTGTACGGCGCGAAGCACACGATTCTCGGCTCCCTGGCGGTCTGGACCCTGATCCTCGCCGCGGCGTACGTGCTGCCCGCCGGCGCGCCGGTGTTCTTCTACACCCTGGCGGCGGCGATCGGCCTGGTGATGGGCGGCAGCCAGGCCCTTTCACGGTCGTTGTTCTCGCACCTCGTACCGCGCGGGAAGGAGGCGGAGTACTTCTCCGCCTACGAGATGAGCGACCGGGGACTGAGCTGGCTGGGGCCCCTGGTCTTCGGTATCGGCTACCAGCTCACCGGCAGTTACCGGGACGCGATCCTGTCCCTGGTGCTCTTCTTCGCGCTCGGTGCGGTGCTGCTCGCGAGGGTGCCCGTACGGGCCGCCGTGGCCGCTGCGGGCAATCCCGTTCCGGAGCGGATTTAGACGTTGAACTCAAAGGCCGGTAGTATACGTCTTTGGCCTGTCCGGAGGACCGTTACTGCGAGTGGAAGAAGTCGAACCCTCGGGTGACAACTTCGACCAGAGGTGACAAACCGGGCACCGGTGGGTAATGAACCCAGACCAAGCAACGGCACGACGGGCGACGCATGACCGGCAACGGGAATCTTTGCCGCCGACCGGACGTTGACCGGATGACGACGACAGCGACACCTGTCCTGTGGGCGACAAGCCCGGGAGGCACGATTCATGAGTGAGCGAGCTCTCCGCGGTACGCGACTCGTGGTTACCAGCTACGAGACGGACCGCGGCATCGATCTGGCCCCGCGCCAGGCGGTGGAGTACGCATGCCCGAACGGCCATCGATTTGAGATGCCGTTCTCGGTAGAGGCGGAAATTCCGGCGGAGTGGGAGTGCAAGGCGTGCGGCGCCACGGCACTCCTGGTGGACGGGGATGGCCCCGAGGAGAAGAAGGGCAAGCCTGCGCGTACGCACTGGGACATGCTCATGGAGCGGCGCACCCGCGAGGAGCTGGAAGAGGTACTGGCCGAGAGGCTGGCCGTCCTTCGCTCCGGAGCCATGAACATCGCCGTGCACCCGCGTGACAGCAGGAAGTCTGCCTGACCGCAGACCACCGCATCGAACAAGAGCCGCGGGCCGCGACACAGAACATGTGTCGCGGCTCCTTGACGAAGGCCAGCAGATCCTCGTTGAGCCGCTCGGCGTGGGTGGCGAACAGGCCGTGCGGGGCACCCTCGTACGGTAT
>NZ_JBEXYB010000056.1:0-35181 GCF_040630715.1 Streptomyces sp. NPDC005752
CCGTACGGCCCTTGCCGTACCAGGCCGGTACGGCGAACTCTCCCCATGCACCCCAGTCCGGCACCGGCCGGTGCCCGTGCGCCGGGCACGAGGGGTTGTTCTGGCAGGGCGGGCGTCTTGCGGCCGTCAGCGGTCGAAGTCGATCTCGACTTCGGGGGTGACGGGATGGGACTGGCACGCCAGGACGAAACCGGCTCCGGTCTCCTCCGGTTCGAGCGCGAAATTGCGGTCCATCCGGACTTCGCCGGAGACAAGGAAGGCCCTGCAGGTCCCGCACACTCCTCCCTTGCAGGCATACGGAGCGTCCGAGCGGCTTCGCAGCACCGTGTCCAGCAGTGATTCGCCGTCCTGGACCGGCCAGCTCCCCGACCGCCCGTCGAGTGTCGCCGTGAGCCGGCTCTCCGACGGTGCGGCGACCCGGGCCGCCGTCGGCGCGGCTGTCCCCTCGTCGGCGACGTGGAAGATTTCCTGGTGGATGCGTGACCGGTCGGCGCCGAGTGCGCGCAGCGCGCCCTCCGCCCCCCGCACCAGGCCGAGCGGCCCGCAGAGGAACCAGCCGTCCACGTCGGCTACCGGCAACAGCGCGGGCAGCAGCGCGGTGAGCCGCTCGTGGTCCAGCCGGCCCGAGGGGAGTCCGGCAGCCTGTTCCTCCCGGGACAGCGCCGTCACCAGTTGGAAACGGTCCGGATAGCGGTCCTTGAGGTCCGCCACCTCGTCGAGGAACATCGTCGACGAGGCCGTCCGGTCGCTGCGGATCAGACAGAAGCGCGCCAAGGGTTCCCGCGCCAGCAGTGTCGATGCCATCGACAGCACGGGCGTGATGCCACTGCCGCCGACGATGGCCGCGAAGTGGCCGGGGCGCGGGGCGAGGACGAACCGGCCCATCGGAGCCATCGCCTCCACCTGGTCCCCGACGGCCAGCTCCTTGAGTGCGTATGTCGAGAACGCCCCTCCGTCGACCATGCGGATGCCCACCCGCAGCACAGGGTCACCAGGTTGCTCGGCGGCAGGTGCGCAAATCGAGTACGACCGTCGGATCTCCTCGCCGCCGACGCTGTAGCGCACATTCAGGTGCTGGCCGGGAGTGTGGCGGAAGGTCTCGCGCAGTTCGGACGGCACGGCGAAGGTGACGGCCACCGCGTCGTCCGTGATCCGCTCGATCATGCTGACCCGGAGCAGATGGAACATCTACAACTCCTTGAAGTGGTCGAACGGTTCGCGGCAGTTCACACAGCGACGCAGCGCCTTGCACGCGGTGGAGGAGAACCGGCTCAACAACTCCGTGTCCGTTGATCCGCAGTGCGGACAGCGCACCGAGAGAGTCAGAGGCACCGGCCCGCCCGGACCGTTGTGCGGACGTGGTGGTGCTATGCCGAACGCGGCGAGCTTGCGGCGCCCTTCGTCGCTGATGTCGTCCGTCGACCAGGCAGGGGACAGGACCGTGACCACGGACACCTCGGCCACGCCGTGGTCGAGCAGCACACGCTCGATGTCGGCCGACATCGTTTCGATGGCGGGGCAGCCTGTGTACGTCGGAGTGAGACGCACCGTGACCTTGTCCGGCCCGTTCACCCGTACCCCCCGGAGCACCCCGAGCTCGTCCAGAGTGAGCACCGGCAGCTCCGGATCGGGCACGGAGCCCGCCAACCGGTGGAGCTCCGCCTCCAGCGGGGTCTCGGTGGTCACCATGACGCCCCCGGGTGGCTGCGGTGGAGGTGCTGCATCTCTGCGAGCATCCGCCCGAACGGCTCCGTGTGGAGGCCCTGCCGGCCCGCTCCGGCCGCCCACGCCCCGGACTGCGGCCCTGACGGGACCGCCAGGGTGGCCCGCTCCACCACGGAGGTGACTGCTGCGAGCCAGCCGTCGCGCAGGACATGCCGGTCGACGTCGACTCCGTCGACGGGCTCGAACAGCTCGCCGGTGAACCGCCACAGCGCGTCCAGCGCGAGCTGCATGCGCTCATGGCTCTCCGTGGTGCCGTCGCCGAGTCGCAGGACCCACTGCTCCGCATGGTCCCGGTGGTAGGCGACTTCCTTGACGGCCTTGGCCGCGAGATCCGCGAACTCACCCTCGCCCGCGGCCAGCTCCTCGTACAGCAGATGCTGGTAGACGGAGAAGTAGAGCTGGCGGGCCATGGTGTGGGCGAAGTCGCCGTTCGGCTGCTCGACCAGTTGGACGTTGCGGAAGGCCCGCTCCTCACGGAGGTAGGCCAGCTGGTCCTCGTCCCCCACGAACGAGAGCAGCATCCTGGCTTGCCCCAGCAGGTCCAGGGCGATGTTGGCCAGAGCCACGTCCTCCTCCAGGACGGGGGCGTGGCCCGCCCACTCCCCCAGCCGGTGCGAGAGCACCAGTGCGTCGTCGCCCAAGGCGAGAGCCGCGGTCACAGGTGCTTCACCCCTTCCGGGATCTCGTAGAACGTGGGGTGGCGGTAGGGCTTGTCCCCGGCGGGCTCGAAGAACGAGTCCTTCTCGTCGGGCGAGGAGGCGGTGATCTCCGTCGAGGGGACCACCCAGAGGGAGACGCCTTCCGAGCGGCGCGTGTACAGATCGCGCGCGTTACGCAGGGCCATTTCGGCGTCCGGTGCGTGCAGGCTGCCCGCGTGGGTGTGGGACAGCCCGCGCCGGGAACGCACGAACACCTCCCACAGGGGCCAGTCGGTCGAGCTGCTCATGCGGTCGCCTCCACGGGCTGGGCGGTTGCTCCGGCTGAGCCGGACCGTGCCGAGTGCTTGTCTGCGTATGCTGCTGCCGCGTCGCGGACCCAGGCGCCCTCTTCGTGGGCCTTGCGGCGCTGGGTGAGCCGCTGTTCGTTGCAAGGGCCGTTGCCCTTGAGGACCTCCTGGAACTCCGTCCAGTCGATCGCCCCGTAGTCGTGCTGCCCGAGCTCCTCGTTCCACCGGATGTCGGGGTCGGGGAGGGTGAGGCCCAGCACCTGCGCCTGCGGGACGCAGATGTCGACGAAGCGCCGGCGCAGCTCGTCGTTGGAGTGCCGTTTGATCTTCCAGGCCATCGACTGTGCCGAGTGCGCCGAGGCGTCGTCGGGCGGGCCGAACATCATCAGGGAGGGCCACCACCAGCGGTTCACCGCGTCCTGCGCCATCTCGTGCTGGGCGGGGGTGCCGTGGCTGAGGGCGAGCAGCAGCTCATAACCCTGCCGCTGGTGGAAGGACTCCTCCTTGCAGATGCGGACCATCGCACGCGCGTACGGGCCGTAGGAGCAGCGACAGAGCGGCACCTGGTTGGTGATCGCGGCGCCGTCGACGAGCCAGCCGATCGCGCCCACGTCCGCCCAGGTCAGCGTCGGGTAGTTGAAGATGGACGAATAGCGCTGACGGCCGGCGTGCAGTTTGTCGAGCAGCTCCTCGCGGCTGGTGCCGAGCGTCTCCGCCGCGCTGTAGAGATAGAGGCCGTGCCCGGCCTCGTCCTGCACCTTCGCCATCAGGATGGCCTTGCGGCGCAGCGAGGGCGCCCTGGAGATCCAGTTGGCTTCCGGCTGCATGCCGATGATCTCGGAATGGGCGTGCTGGGCCATCTGGCGGACCAGCGAGGCCCGGTACGCCTCCGGCATCCAGTCACGGGGCTCGATCCGGTCGTCCGCCGCCACCGCGGCGTCGAATGCCGCGAGGTGCGCCGCTTCCGCCTGCTCCGCCGTGCCTGCTGTCCCCTGCGTCGTCTGGTCCGCAGTCACTGCCGCCATCCCGGGCTCCCTACCGACCGATCGTTCGGTTCCTGGACTTCAATGGTGAGCCGGAGGCCCGTAGGGTGTCAACCCTGTGGATAACTGAGTGGTGATCGACGGTGATCGGGGCGGGATGGACGCGGACCACGGTGGGCGCAGCGGAACCGAGAAGAAGCTCGCCTGGCCCGGTGTGACGGACCGTCCGGAAGCGGACGAGGGAACGGAGTCCGCACCTGGGGGGATACCGGAGGCCGGGGCGGACCACTCCCGAAAACCGGTCGCCGCCGGGCGCCCGGACACCGGCTCCGCGCCCGCCGGACGCAGGCCGGACGGTGGTGTGGCCGCGCTCTCCCCTCCTTATCAGATCGCCGCGGCGATCGCGGTGGCCCTCATAGGGGTGCTGGCCTGCGCACACGTTGCCATGATCTTTCTGCACGTCGCGCCGTCCAACACACTGACGAAGCAGCACGGCGAGGTGGTCGACGACTGGGTCTTCCCCGAGTTCGAGCAGAACTGGAAGCTCTTCGCCCCCAATCCGCTCCAGCAGAACATCTCCGTACACGTACGGGCGGAGCTGGAGGACAACGGCGCGGACGGCAGCAGCATCACCCGCTGGATCGATCTCTCGCGTGAGGACGGCGAGGCGATACGCGGAAACGTCCTCCCCAGCCATGTCGACCAGAACGAGCTCCGCCGTGCCTGGGACTTCTACACCGGCTCCCACGACAGCGAGAACCGCCCCAACGGCCTGAGGGGCGAGCTGTCCGAGCGCTACATCCGCCGCATCGTCATGCTGCGCCTCGCCGAGCACGGTTACGGCGGAGCCGTCGAGCGTATCCAGGTCCGGTCCGGCGTGCGTTCCGTCGCGGCCCCGGAGTGGAGCAACGAGAAGATCAGTACCAAGACGGATTACAGGGCACTCCCGTGGTGGACCGTCACTCCCTCCGACCTCCCCGGGACGGCCTCGGCGGACCAGGCTTCGCAGCTCCGGAAGGCGGAGAAGTGAGCGCCCCGTCCCCGGTCCACGAGAGCGCCGGTACCGTCGGCCGTTCGCTTGCGCGCGCCGTTCAGCGCGTCACCGCCTCGCCCCTCGGCGCCTACCAGAGCGCCGTCGTCAGAATCGGTGTCTCCGCCACCTACCTCCTGTTCCTGCTGCGGGAGCTGCCGCACCGCCACGAGCTGTACGGGCCCGACGGCCCGTGGAGCTGGGGCATGGCGCGCCGTCTCATCAGCAACAACGATTCCTTCACCGTCCTGATGTGGTCGGACGGCACGATCTGGTTCGAGACCGTGTACGCGATCACCCTGGTATCGGCCGCGCTGCTGATGACCGGCTGGCGGACCAGGGCCACATCTGTTCTGTTCATGGCCGGTGTGCTCTCCCTGCAGAACCGCAGCATCTTCATGGGCGACGGCGGCGACAACGTCATCCACCTGATGGCCGTCTATCTGGTGCTGACGCGCTGCGCGCGGGTCTGGTCCCTGGACGCGCGCCGTGTGTCGCGGAGCGCCCTGTGCCGTGAGGAGGGAGCCCGGCCGCCCCGTGACGTCGTCGGGCCGGTCCTGTGGGCGGTGCTCGGCTGTGTCCTGCTGCCTGCCACTTTCATGGGAGGCCTAGGCGGCACATGGTGGCTGCCGTCCCTCCTGTGGGTGCTGTGGCTGGGGAACGGTGCCTGGTGGGCTCTGAACCGGCATGCGCCGGGTCATGAGCTGCGTGTACTCCTCGACGTCCTGGCCAACCTGGCCCACAACGCCGCTCTTCTCGTGATCATGGCCGAGGTGTGTCTCGTCTACGCGACCGCCGGCTGGTACAAGATCCAGGGGTCCCGCTGGCAGGACGGCACCGCCATCTACTACCCGCTCAAGCTGGACTACTTCGCCCCGTGGCCGGGCCTCTCAGGGCTGCTGGCCTCCAGCGCCCTGGCGGTCATGGTGTTGACGTACGCCACGGTCATCGTGCAGGTCGCCTTCCCGTTCACGCTGTTCAACCGGCGGGTCAAGAACGTCCTGCTGGTCCTCATGATCGGTGAGCACGCCGGGATCGCCGTGCTGCTGGGGCTGCCTTTCTTCTCCATGGCGATGATCGCCGCGGACGCCGTCTTCCTGCCGACGGTCTTCCTGGTGTGGCTGGGACAGAAGGGTTGGCTGGTCCGGCAACGCCTGGTCTCCCGGGCGGCGGGCGCACTCCGGCTTCCCGGGCAGCGACGAGCGGCGCCGGCGGACGAGGAGGCCCCGCGCGGCGGCGGCGGCGGTGGCCATACGCTCGTCGGGTGACCAGCGAGACCGGCAGTACAGAAGAGCCCCAGGCGACAGCCGCGCCCGATCCGTCCGCGGAACCGATCCAGTACGACGACGGGTACGGCGCCGTGGTCGGTGTCGGGCCGCACCCGCTGCCCTGGCCCGAGGGGGATCGCTATGACCCCGAGCTCCTCGCCCACGGTGACCGGCGCAATGTGGGTGACGCCTACAGGTACTGGACGAGGGAGGCGATCGTCGCCGATCTCGACCTACGGCGCCACGACTTCCATGTGGCGGTGGAGAACTGGGGTCATGACTTCAACATCGGTTCGGTGGTGCGCACCGCCAACGCCTTCCTCGCGAAGGAGATCCACATCGTGGGGCGGCGGCGCTGGAACCGGCGGGGTGCCATGGTCACCGACCGCTACCAGCACGTGAGGCACCACCCCGACACGGCGGACCTGACTGCCTGGGCCGCGGCCGAGGGGCTGCCGATCATCGGGATCGACAATCTTCCGGGGGCCGTGCCGCTGGAGCGGACGGAGCTGCCACGGCGGTGCGTGCTGCTGTTCGGGCAGGAAGGGCCGGGGCTGACGGAGGAAGCGCGCAAGCACGCCTCGATGGTGTGCTCGATCGCCCAGTTCGGCTCGACGCGCTCGATCAACGCCGGCGCGGCGGCTGCCATCGCCATGCATGCCTGGGTGCAGCGGTACGCGGATATTCCGGACCCGCGCGGCGGCTGACCGGTGGAGCGGATCTCCGCTCCACCGGACGCCCACGGACCGCACGACCCCGGGCCTTGCACGTGAGGCTCGTTCAGGCCTGGCGGCGGACCTCCACCACCCGGAAACGGTTGGACACGAAAGCCCCGTCGCAGAGAGCCGCGTTGGCCGCCGGATTGCCTCCCGAACCGTGGAAGTCCGAGAAGGCCGCCGTCTGGTTGACGAACACGCCGCCGGTGAGATTCAGCGAGAGCTGAGCCGATTCGTCGAAGCAGACGTCCTCCACCGCGCGTTCCACCTCGGGGGAGGTGGTGTACGCGCCGACGGTCATGGCGCCCTTCTCGCGGATCGTGCGGCGCAGCAGATTGAGAGCGTCTTCGGCCGAGTCGACGGCGACCGCGAACGAGACCGGGCCGAAGCACTCCGAAAGGTAGGCCGCCCCGTCGTCCGGCTTCGTCCCGTCGAGTTTCACGAGGACCGGGGTGCGGACCACGGCGTCGGGGAAGTCGGGGTTGGCCACCGGCCGAGAGGCGAGCGCGACGTCGCCCAGGGCCGCGGCTCCTTCAAGCCGCGCCTTCACGTCCGGATTCACCAGGGCGCCGAGCAGCCCGTTGGCCCGGGCGTCGTCACCGAGGAGGCCGTTCACCGCCTCGGCGAGGTCCGCCACCACGTCCTCGTAGGACTTGGCGCCCGCGTCGGTCGTGATTCCGTCACGCGGGATGAGCAGATTCTGCGGGGTGGTGCACATCTGGCCGCTGTAGAGGGAGAGCGAGAAGGCCAGGTTGGAAAGCATGCCCCGGTAGTTGTCGGTGGAGTCCAGGACGATCGTGTTGACCCCGGCCTTCTCTGTGTAGACCTGCGCCTGTCGGGCGTTTGCCTCCAGCCAGTCACCGAAGGCGGTGGAACCCGTGTAGTCGATGATCTTGATTTCGGGGCGGACGGCGAGGTCCTTGGCGATGCCCTCGCCGGGCCGGTCCGTCGCCAGGGCGACGAGGTTCGGGTCGAAGCCCGCCTCGGCAAGCACCTCGCGCGCCAACTGGACGGTGAGCGCCAGGGGGAGAACGGCCCGCGGGTGCGGCTTGACCAGTACGGGGTTGCCGGTCGCCAGGGAGGCGAAGAGGCCCGGATAGCCGTTCCACGTGGGGAAGGTGTTGCAGCCGATCAGCAGGGAGACGCCGCGTCCGGCCGCCGTGAACGACTTGTGCAGCCGCAGCGGGTCACGCTTGCCCTGGGGCTTCGACCAGTCGGCGCTGTGCGGCGTGCGCGTCTGCTCCTCGTACGCGTAGGCCACGGCCTCCAGGCCGCGGTCCTGGGCGTGCGGTCCGCCCGCCTGGAAGGCCATCACGAAGGCCTGCCCGCTGGTGTGCATCACGGCGTGGGCCAGCTCGTGCGTACGGGCGCTGATCCGGGCGAGGATCTCCAGGCAGACAAGAGCCCTCGTCTCGGGCCCCGCCGCGCGCCAGGAGGGCATGGCGGCGCCCATGGCGGGAAGCAGGACGTCCGGGTCCGCGTGCGGATACTCGACACCGAGCTCCGGCCCGTAGGGCGAGACCTCTCCGCCCGTCCAGCCGTCGGTGCCGGGCTGGCCGAGCTCCAGCCGGGTGTTGAGCACGGCGTCGAACGCCGCCTTGCCCTCAGCCGCACCGAGGCTGCCGGGGAGGCCTCCCTCGCCGTAGGCCTTCGGGTGCTCGGGGTGCGGTGACCAGTAGGCGCGCGTACGGATCGCGTCGAGGGCCTGGTCGAGCGTCGGGCGGTGGATCTCGGACAGCTTCTCGGGGGAAAGCTCGGCGGCCATGACGGACCAACTCCTCGTCGAGCCGGGCAGGGATGTGCTGACGGAGTTAGAGTAACCGAACGATCGGTCGGGACAAGGGGTCCCGGAAACCTGTGGACAACTCATGGGGGAGGATCGCGGTCATGACCACGGCCAAGCGGGACACGTATACCCCGGAGACACTCCTGACGGTTGCCGTCCGTGTCTTCAACGAGCGCGGCTACGACGGCACGTCCATGGAGCACCTGTCCAAGGCGGCGGGTATCTCCAAGTCATCCATCTACCACCACGTGGCGGGCAAGGAAGAGCTTCTCCGGCGGGCGGTGAGCCGTGCGCTCGACGGGCTCTTCGGAATTCTCGACGAGGCCGGGGCGATACAAGGGCGGGCGATCGGAAGGGTCGAGTACGTCACGCGCCGTACGGTCGAGGTGCTCATGGAGGAGTTGCCGTACGTGACGCTGTTGCTGCGCGTACGCGGCAACACGACTACGGAGCGATGGGCTCTCGAGCGCCGGCGGGAATTCGATCAGCGGGTGTCCGAGCTGCTCAAGGCCGCTGTGGCGGAGGGAGACCTCCGGGCGGACGTGGACATACGCCTGGCGACCCGGCTGCTCTTCGGCATGGTGAACTCGCTGGTCGAGTGGTATCGCCCGCAGCCGGGAGGATCCCCCGAGACGGAGCAGCTCGCCGACACGGTCGTCCAGCTGGCCTTCGAGGGCATGCGGGCCGGCTGACCCCGCCTGATCCCGATCGGGGAACCTAGGCGAGTTCGGCGGGGCGGTCCGGGCGCGGGCCGAGGTCCGTCTCCTCGAACACCAGCAGGGTGCGGGTGGACAGCACCTCCGGTATTGCCTGGATCCGGGTCAGGACCAGCTCGCGCAGCGCCTGGTTGTCCGGTGTGTGCACGAGGAGCAGGACGTCGAAGTCTCCGCTGACCAGTGCGATGTGGGTGGCGCCCGGGAGCGCCTGGAGCTGTTCTCGGACAGTGCGCCACGAGTTCTGGACGATCTTGAGCGTGATGTACGCGGAGGCCGCCTGACCCGCCCTCTCGTGATTCACGCGTGCGCTGAAGCCGCGGATCACGCCGTCCTCGACAAGTCTGTTGATGCGGGCGTACGCGTTGGCTCGCGAGATGTGGACGCGTTCAGCGACGGCCCGTATCGAGGCGCGGCCGTCCGTGCGGAGGATGCGGAGGATGGCACGGTCCGTGGAATCCAGCGGCCTTGCGGGCGGAGTGCGGCCGGGGTCTCCGCCCGCGTCGGCCATTTGTTCAGCTGCCATCTGCCCGCGCCTCCCTGTTGTGGACGACCTGCCCCTATCCCAGGCTGTGGAGAACCGTTTGTCCACAGGCTGGAGGTGCCTGTAGCCAAATTGCGTCGGCGACCGAACAATCGGTAGGTGAGGCGCACCACACCGTGCCCTGCCCACGCCCCGCCATTCCTGCAGATTTCGACACCCCTCGATATATCTCGATGCCAGGAGGTGCTTGTCATGACGGTCCAGGAGCTGCCCGGCGCAGCCGCCTACAGGCCCACGCCGCCCCCGGCCTGGAAGCCGCTCACCGACCCCGCGCCGCTGCTCCCGGATCCCGAGCCGTTCCGCGTGCTCGGTACGGACGCGGCGGCCGGTGCCGATCCCGAGCTGCTGCTGAGGCTCTACGCCGAGCTGGTTCGCGGTCGCCGGTACAACGCGCAGGCCACCGCACTGACCAAGCAGGGCAGGCTCGCGGTGTACCCGTCGAGCACCGGTCAGGAGGCCTGTGAGATCGCGGCGGCGCTCGTGCTGGAGGACCGTGACTGGCTCTTTCCCAGCTATCGCGACACCCTCGCCGCAGTGGCCCGTGGCCTGGACCCCGTGGAGGCGCTGACGCTGCTGCGGGGGGACCGGCACACCGGTTACGACCCGCGTGAGCACCGCATCGCCCCGCTGTGCACTCCGCTGGCCACCCAGTTGCCGCATGCGGTGGGCCTTGCCCACGCGGCCCGGCTCAAAGGGGACGACGTGGTCGCCCTCGCGATGGTCGGCGACGGCGGGACGAGTGAGGGCGACTTCCACGAGGCGCTGAATTTCGCTGCCGTCTGGCGGGCGCCGGTCGTGTTCCTCGTCCAGAACAACGGCTTCGCGATCTCCGTGCCTCTGGCCAAGCAGACCGCGGCGCCGTCCCTCGCCCACAAGGCCGTCGGATACGGGATGCCTGGCCGCCTGGTCGACGGTAACGACGCGGCCGCGGTTCACCAGGTGCTGAGCGAGGCGGTGGCCCGGGCCAGGCGGGGTGAGGGGCCGACCCTCGTCGAGGCGGTCACCTACCGAATGGACGCCCACACCAACGCCGACGACGCCACCCGGTACCGCGGGGACAGCGAGGTGGAGGCGTGGCGCGCGCACGATCCGATCATGCTTCTCGAGCGGGAGCTGACCGCGCGCGGGCTGCTGGACGAGGACGGTGCCAAGACGGTGCGGGAGGCGGCGGAGCGCATGGCGGAGAGGCTGCGCGAGCAGATGAACGCCGATCCGGTGCTCGACCCCATGGACCTGTTCGCCCATGTCTACGAGGAGCAGACCGGGCAGTTGCGGGAGCAGGCGGCACGGCTGCGGGGCGAGTTGGACGCCGAGCACGGCCCGCACGACGAGAGCGGCGCGGAGGAGGGGCGATGAGCACCGTTGCGGCGACGGCGGCCGGTGAGAGGACCGGCCGGGTCAGGCCGGCCACGATGGCACAGGCCCTGGGGCGGGCGTTGCGCGACTCGATGGCCGAGGACCCGACGGTGCACGTCCTCGGGGAGGACGTCGGCACACTCGGTGGCGTCTTCCGCGTCACCGACGGCCTGGCGAAGGAGTTCGGCGACGAGCGCTGCACGGACACGCCACTGGCCGAGGCGGGAATCCTGGGCGCGGCCGTGGGCATGGCGATGTACGGGCTGCGGCCCGTGGTGGAGATGCAGTTCGACGCCTTCGCGTATCCGGCGTTCGAGCAGTTGGTCAGCCATGTCGCCAAGATGCGGAACCGGACGGGGGGCGCCATGCCGCTCCCGATCACGGTGCGGGTGCCGTACGGCGGTGGGATCGGCGGGGTCGAGCACCACAGCGACTCCTCGGAGGCCTATTACATGGCGACGCCTGGCCTGCACGTGGTCATGCCGGCCACGGTCGACGACGCGTACGGGCTGTTGAGGGAGTCGATCGCCTCCGATGATCCGGTGGTCTTCCTGGAACCGAAGAGGCTCTACTGGTCCAAGGCCGACTGGTCACCGGATGCGCCGGCCCCGGTCGAGCCCATCGGGCGGGCCGTGGTCCGGCGCCCCGGGCGGAGCGCGACCTTGATCACCTACGGACCATCGCTTCCGGTGTGCCTGGAGGCAGCCGAGGCGGCGACGGCCGAGGGCTGGGACCTCGAAGTGGTCGACCTGCGCTCGCTGGTTCCCTTCGACGACGAGACCGTCGCCGCGTCGGTCCGCCGCACGGGACGCGCGGTGGTCGTCCACGAATCGTCCGGGTTCGGCGGTCCGGGCGGTGAGATCGCGGCTCGCGTCACGGAGCGGTGCTTCCATCACCTGGAGGCACCGGTCCTGCGCGTCGCCGGTTTCGACATTCCCTATCCGCCGCCGATGCAGGAGCGGCACCATCTGCCGGGTGTGGACCGTGTGCTCGACGCGGTCGCCCGTCTTCAGTGGGAGGCCGAGAGCTGATGGCGAAGGTGCTCGAATTCAAGCTGCCGGACCTGGGTGAGGGGCTGACCGAGGCCGAGATCGTGCGCTGGCTGGTGGAGGTCGGCGACGTCGTGGCAGTCGACCAGCCCGTCGTCGAGGTCGAGACGGCCAAAGCCATGGTTGAGGTCCCCTGCCCGTACGGGGGCGTGGTGACGGCGCGATTCGGCGAGGAAGGCCTGGAGCTTCCGGTCGGCGCCCCGCTGCTGACCGTGGCGGTCGGATCGGCGGAGACGGTGACGGGCCACGCGGCTTCCGGCGAGTCCGCGGGCGGTGGCGCGGAGGACGAGTCGTCCGGCAACGTGCTGGTCGGTTACGGCACGGGCGCACCGGCGGCGCGCAGACGCCGGGTCAGGCCCGCTCCTGTCTCGGCCACGACCGCGGCACCGGTCTCGGCTGCGCATCCCGCCTCGGATCCGGCGCCGGGCGCGACGGTGGCATCGGTCGCGACTGCGGGTCGGGCCACGAGTGCCGCTCCGGACTCGCCTGCTGTACCGGTCTCGGCCAAGGCGTCGGCTCTCAGCGTGGAGGAGCCGCAGGGCCCTGTCGCCGTCATCTCCCCACTGGTCCGGAAGCTGGCGCGGCAGCACGGTCTGGACCTCCGGCACGTCGCCGGTACAGGGCGGGACGGACTGATTCTGCGTACCGATGTGGAGTACGCGATCAAGGCCGCGGACGAGGTACCCGCAGACGCGGCCCCGCAGGCCGGGCCGGAGCCCGTCCCGGCCGCCGAGCGGATCCCGCTGCGCGGGGTCCGGGGCGCGGTCGCCGAGAAGCTGTCGCGCAGCCGGCGTGAGATCCCGGATGCCACATGTTGGGTCGACGCCGACGCCACCGAGCTCATGGCGGCGCGGTCCGCGATGAACGCGGCCGGTGGTCCCGCGGTTGGGCCGAAGGTATCGGTGCTCGCCCTGCTGGCCCGAATCTGCACGGCGGCTCTGGCACGGTTCCCCGAGCTCAACTCGACCGTGGACGCCGACGCGCGGGAGATCGTGCGGCTGCCCGGAGTCCATCTGGGCTTCGCCGCACAGACGGAGCGCGGCCTGGTCGTTCCGGTGGTCCGGGACGCCCATACGCGGAACGCGGAGTCGATCGGGGCGGAGATCGCCCGGCTGACGGAGGCGGCCCGCGACGGGAAGCTGACCCCGGTGCAGCTCACCGGGGGGACGTTCACGCTGAACAACTACGGCGTGTTCGGTGTCGACGGGTCGACACCGATCATCAACCACCCGGAAGCGGCCATGCTCGGAGTCGGACGGATCATGCCCAAACCCTGGGTGCACGAGGGCGAGCTGGCGGTCCGGCACGTCGTACAGCTCTCGCTCACCTTCGATCACCGGGTCTGCGACGGCGGCACGGCGGGGGGCTTCCTGAGGTACGTGGCCGACTGTGTGGAACAGCCGGTGATGCTGCTGCGCACGCTGTAGTGGGATCGCCCTGGGACGGTCCCGGCCCGGGTTCTTGTGACTTCGGTCCCCGGGGGACCGTCCTGGACGGGTGGCCCGCATACTCGGTGCATGACCGCGTATGACGCCATCGTCCTTGCCGGAGGGGCTGCGAAACGCCTCGGGGGAGCCGACAAGCCGGGGCTTCGCGTAGGCGGCCGCGCACTGATCGACCGGGTGCTCGCCGTCTGCGCCGACGCCGGGTGCACCGTGGTGGTGGGCGGGCGCAGGCCCACCGTGCGTCCCGTCACCTGGGCACGGGAAGTGCCCGAGGGAGGCGGCCCCTTGGCCGCGCTCGGTGCGGGAGTACGTCACACGGACGCGGAGAGCGTTCTGGTGCTCTCGGCGGACCTGCCCTTCCTGGGGGAGGAGACCGTGCGCGCGTTGCTGGCCGCAGCGGATTCGGGAGCCCGCGAGGGCGCTCTGTGTACGGATCCGGGAGGCCGGGACCAGCCGCTGGTCGCCGTCTACCGCGCCGAGCCCCTGCGCCGTGAGCTCGCCCTTCTCGCCACCGAACACGGCAGCCTCGCGGGTCTCCCACTGCGGTTGCTGACGGCCGAGCTGGATCTTGTACGCGTCCAGGCCGGCCCGCTCGCCTCGTTCGACTGCGACACCTGGGAAGACATTGCTGCCGCCAGGACGCGGATCAGGGAGCATGGGACCGTGCTGGACGAATGGATCACCGCAGTCAAGAACGAACTGGGCATCGAACTCGACGTCGACACCGACGTCCTGCTCGACCTCGCCCGTGATGCCGCGCACGGCGTCGCCCGGCCCGCCGCGCCGCTGACCACCTTCCTGGTGGGGTACGCGGCGGCGATGGCGAGCAGCGGCAAGAGCCCGGAGGCCGCGGCTGAGGCGGTGGCCGAAGCCTCTCGCAAGGCCACTGCCCTCGCGCTCCGGTGGGAGGAGGAAACGGAGGCGGGCAGCGGTTCCGGTGCGCCATGACCGCGCACGGAGGCGAGGCGCGGGCAGGCGAAGAGAAACGGGCGGCCGAAGGGAAACGGGCGGCTGAGGAAGCGCGGGCAGCCGAGGAGGAACGGGCTGTCGAACAGGCACTGGCCCTTGTCGGGCGTCAGTCGCAGGCATCGCATGTCCCGGTGGACCCAACCGTTATGGCGACCCCTGCTTCTTCGCCGACGCCGACAGGGCCGGACACGCGCACCAGCCCCACCCCGGGCTCCCGTACTCAGGGCTCCCCGTCAGCGGGCCCCCGTGCCCCGGGCTCCCGTACTCCGGGCTCCCCGTCAGCGGGATCCCCTGACCCCGCCTCGGCTGGGCCGCGCCCGGCACCTGCCGGCCTTTCCAGCCGTCACGGTGCCTCGTCGGTTCAGCGCGCCCCCTCCTCTTCGGGCGCCCACCGGGCAAGGGCCATCGCCTGGGCGGACGCACACGCTCTGGCCGAGCGTCTCGGCCGTGCTGCTCCCCTGGCCGCCCACCGGCTCCCTTCTGACCGGGCTCTCGGGCATGTCCTGGCCGAGGCCGTTGTCGCGCTCACCGATCTGCCGCCGTTCGACACTTCGGCGATGGACGGCTGGGTCGTCGCGGGGCCGGGCCCCTGGGCAGTGCGAGAGGGCGAAGGGCTGCTTGCCGGGCGCGGTGCGCAGGAGCCGCTGCCGGACGGGCAAGCCCTCCGGATCGCCACCGGCGCACGCCTTCCGGCGGATGCCACCGCCGTCATCCGCAGCGAGCACGCACGCTGCGACGAGGCCAAGGGTCTGCTGCACGCCACCCGGGAAGTCCTCCCCGGCCAGGACATTCGGCCTCGGGGCCAGGAATGCCGGTCCGGTGACGAGCTCCTTCCCGTGGGCACCGTGGTGACCCCGCCGGTCCTCGGACTGGCGGCTGCCGCGGGCTACGACGCCCTCGTGGCCGCGCCGCGCCCCCGTGTGGACGTCCTCGTCCTCGGTGACGAGCTCCTCACCGCGGGGCTCCCACGGGAAGGGCTGATCAGGGACGCGCTCGGCCCCATGCTGGCCCCTTGGCTCCGCGCTCTAGGGGCTGAGGTCGCCGAGCCCAGACGCCTCGGTGATGACGCCGAGGCGCTCCGTCAAGCCCTCATCTCGTCCGATGCCGATCTCATCCTCACCACGGGCGGGACAGCATCCGGCCCGGTGGACCATGTCCACCCGGTCCTGGCCGCCATCGGAGCCGAGTTGCTGGTCGACGGGGTGGCTGTGCGTCCCGGTCATCCGATGCTGCTGGCGCGACTCACCGCGGGTGGCCCTTGCGTCGTGGGCCTGCCCGGCAACCCCCTTGCCGCGGTGTCCGGGCTGCTGACGCTGGCCGAGCCCCTGCTACGGGGACTCGCAGGCAGGCCCGCCCAGGACCGCTACAGTGCACCCGTCCACGAAGAGGTGCACGGGCACCCGCATGACACCCGGCTGATCCCCGTGGTCCATCGCGAGGAAGGCGTCGTGCCCCTCCATTACAACGGCCCCGCCATGCTCCGGGGGATGGCCGCCGCGGACGGGCTGGCCGTGGTGCCACCCGGCGGGGTACGGTCCGGCACCGAGGTGGAGATCCTCGATCTACCGTGGGCCTCGGCATCGCCGTGGACGGAAGGGTGTTTCACGTGAAACTTCCCGGCCACGACGCAATGGCCAGGCGCGCGGACGAACATGTCGTCCCGACCCGGGTACTTCTGCCTCGTCGGGTGGTCGACAGGCCTCTGCGTCAGGTCGCCAAACGATTGGCGATGGCTCTCACGGTGCTGGCCGCCACGGTCTTCATCGTCTGGGCCGACCGGGACGGGTACCACGACAACGCCGACAACAAGGTCGACTTCCTGGACGCCGTCTACTACGCGACAGTCACGCTGTCGACGACGGGCTACGGCGACATCGTCCCGTACAGCGACCCCGCCCGGCTCGTGAACGTGGTGCTGGTGACCCCGCTGCGCGTGCTCTTCCTGATCATCCTGGTCGGCACCACCCTTGAGGTCCTGACGGAACGGACCCGGGAGGACTTTCGGCTGAACCGTTGGAGAAGCAACTTGCGTGAACACACCGTGGTCGTCGGATTCGGCACGAAGGGCCGATCGGCGATCCAGACGCTCTGTGCCACCGGCCTGAAGAAGGACCAGATCGTCATCGTCGACCCGGCCGGCAAGGTGATCGAGGCCGCCAACGCCGAAGGATTCGTCGGTGTGCTGGGTGACGCGACGCGCAGTGATGTGCTGTTGCGAGCCGAAGTTCAGAAGGCTCGTCAGATCATCATCGCCACCCAGCGCGATGACACTGCCGTGCTGGTCGCCCTGACCGCGCGTCAGCTGAACCGGGGCGCGAAAATCGTGGCGGCCGTGCGTGAGGAGGAGAACGCGCCACTGCTGCGGCAGTCCGGCGCCGATGCCGTGATCACCAGCGCGAGCGCTGCGGGCCGTCTGCTCGGGCTGTCCGTCCTCAGTCCCAGTGCCGGCACGGTGATGGAGGACCTGATCCAGCAGGGCAGCGGACTCGACCTGGTCGAGCGGCCGGTGATAAAGGCCGAGGTGGGAAGGAACGTCCGGGAGACCGACGACCTGGTGGTCAGTGTCCTGCGCGGCCACCGGCTGCTCGGTTACGACGATCCGGCGGCAAGCCCTCTGCAACTGACGGACCGGGTGATCACGATCGTGCGGGCCTCACCGCTGCACACCTCGCCTACGAGCCATCCCCAGCAGCCCAACCAGCGGCCCTGAGGACAGGACCCGGGCTCAGCGCGGTAGGACCGGGCGCGACGCAGCCAGGTCCGCCCGCGTCCGGGACGGTGTACGGAGTAGCCTCGCGGCCATGTATGCGATCACGATCCCCGAACCCGGCGGCCCCGAAGCGCTCGTATGGGCCGAGGTCCCCGATCCCGTACCAGGCGAGGGCGAAGTTCTCGTCGAGGTCGTGTCCAGCGCTGTCAACAGGGCCGATGTCCTGCAGCGGCAGGGCTTCTACAACCCTCCCCCCGGTGCCTCCCCCTATCCCGGTCTGGAGTGCGCCGGCCGCATCGCGGCACTCGGCCCCGGGGTGACCGGGTGGTCCGTGGGCGACGAGGTGTGCGGACTGCTCGCGGGCGGCGGGTACGCGGAGAAGGTCGCTGTGCCCTCCGGGCAGTTGCTGCCCGTACCCGACGGCGTGGACCTGACGCAGGCCGCAGCGCTGCCCGAGGTGACCGCGACGGTCTGGTCCAACGTCTTCATGGTGGCCCACCTGCGCCCCGGTGAGACCCTTCTGGTCCACGGCGGGTCCAGCGGGATCGGCACGATGGCGATCCAGCTCGCCAAGGCTGTCGGTGCGCGCGTCGCGGTGACTGCTGGAGGCCCCGAGAAGCTGGCGCGTTGTCAGGAACTCGGCGCCGACATCCTCATCGACTACCGCGAGCAGGACTTCGTCGAAGAGCTCCGCAAGGCGACGGACGGTGCGGGGGCGGACGTGATCCTCGACATCGTCGGGGCGAAGTACCTCGACCGGAACGTACGGGCACTGGCGGTGAACGGCCGTCTCGCCATCATCGGCCTTCAGGGCGGTGCCAAGGGAGAGCTGAACCTGGGTGCCCTGCTGAGCAAGCGGGCCGCAGTCACGGCGACATCGCTGCGCGCGCGCCCACTCGCGGAGAAGGCCGCGATCATCGCGGCGGTGCGCGAGCACGTATGGCCGCTGCTCGCCGACGGCGTCGTCCGGCCCGTCGTGGACCGCACGATGCCGATGGCGGAGGCGGCCGAAGCCCACCGGCTGATGGAGTCCAGCAGCCACATCGGCAAGATCCTCCTGGCGGCGCCGACAACCTGACGTCGCCGGCGCCGCACGCCGAGCAGTGATGCGAGCAGGCGCTAGACATTGGCAGGCTTGTTTCGAGCAGGCATCGCACCGTGGCGGGCCTGTTTCGAGCAGGCATCGCACCGTGGCGGGCCTGTTTGGAGCAGGCATCGCACCGTGGCGGGCCTGTTTGGAGCAGGCGCCACACGGCGGCGGGCCTGCTTCGGGCAGCCGCCACACGGTGGCAGGCACGACGCGAGCGGCGCCACGTGGAGAAGGCCTGAGGCGCGTGGGCCACGTTCGCCGACCACGGACGACCGCCGGGGCCCGGCACACATCGCGACATCGCGTGTGCCGGGCCCCGGTGCGTACCGCGGTCGGTGGAGGACAGGTGCTAGAGATACGGGCCGGAACGCGCCGGGCCGTGCGGATCGACGCCACCTTCCTCGTCCTCATGGCCGACACCCGGAGGAAGGGCACGGCGCATGGACTCGAGCTGCGCACGGGCCGCCATCTGCTGGGCGAACAGTGCCGTCTGGATGCCGTGGAAGAGGCCCTCCAGCCAGCCGACCAGCTGGGCCTGCGCGATCCGCAGCTCAGCTTCGGAGGGGACTGACTCCTCGGTGAAGGGCAGCGAGAGTCGTTCCAGCTCCTCCACGAGTTCCGGCGCCAGACCGTCCTCGAGCTCCTTCACCGAGCTCGCGTGGATCTCCTTCAGCCTGACCCGGCTCGCCTCGTCGAGAGGAGCCGCCCTGACCTCTTCCAGAAGCTGCTTGATCATGCTGCCGATGCGCATGACCTTCGCGGGCTGCTCGACCATCTCCGTCACCGGGACCTCGCGCGACTCGTCGTCACCGCCACCACCGCCGATGGCCATTCCGTCCTGCCCCACCACGAGGACTTGGGGGTGCTCCTGTGACCGTTCATTCCTCGGCATCTCCATGACGCCATTGTCTCGCACACAGCCCTCACCACATGGTGGTGCCCCCGGAAAAGGATGATCACCCCCGTACGGGGCGCCGGGATGTCCAGGGTGCGGCACGGCAACTAGGGCACCGCGACACCGGCCACCGAGGGCCGCGGAGCCGGCCGGGTCAGTTCGCGCGGCGCATGCGGAACGCCAGGAACGCCAGCCCCAGCCCTACCAGGGCGATGCCGCTGCCCAGAGAAGCGTCTCGCACATGCCTCAGGGCGGGCTCGTCCAGCGCCTGCCGCTGCCGTTGCCGAGCCGCCTCACCCGGCTCCGGGAACGCCCCGGGTGGCGGTGTGAACACGGGTACCCCGACGGGGTCCGGATCCGGCGGCAGCTCGTCCGCCCCGGTCTCGTCCACCGCAGTGTCGGGTTCCGCGGCCTCGGGTTCCGCGGTCTCGGAGCCGGAGACCTTCATGGGGCCGAGCGACCGTCCGGGCCGCGCTTTGCCCTCCCCGGCCTGCCGCCCGGCCAGGGGCGCCTCGGAGGACGAGCTCGCGGTGGGGGTGGGAGAGGCCGCGTGGTCCGCCGGTGCGAGGTGGCCCGGCCGGGCGGACGTCGTCACTCCGCCGTCGGCGTGTGCCCACGCGGTGGGTCCGAATGCCACGCCGACCGCCATGACCAGGCAGGCGACGCACCGTGGAGCCAGGAGTCCTGGAGGCATGAGATCAGCGTCACACGCCCTGATATGTCCAGCATCCCGAAGGCGCCCCCAAGCCGCATCTCACCCGGGTGCCGGGTCAGTCCTGCCGAAACAGCGGACGCGGACACCGGAAGCGGACACCGGAAGCCGACAGCTGAAGGGGCGGCCGGTCAGGCCGGGTCCCCCGTCGCGATCCGCAGTTCGAAGTGGGCACCCCGCTCAGGCACGGCTGTGCCCGTGGTCGGGAACTGATCGATGACCTGGTCCTCGGCGTAGGTGTTGCCCTCCACCTCGATGACCTTGACCGTCCAGCCTGCCGCGTCCGCACAGGACTTCGCGGAGATGATGTCCTTGTACACGAAATTCGGGGCCTGGACCTTGGCCGGGTCGTTCGAGTCCTCCGTGGGATCGGTGCACTCGTCCTCGTCCATCGTCCGGTTCCGCTCCGGGGGCTTGTGCTCGTCGGCTGCGGAGGACTCGCTGGTACCCGGGTCGCCGCCCTTGCCGTTCTCCGATTTGCCGTCCATGTTCAGGAAGGCGACCAGGCCGCCGATCGCGACCAGGGCGACCACGATCGCCCCCACGACGACCGGCATGTTGCGCTTGGACCCTCCGTTGCCACCGGAGCCGGCCGCCGTCTGCGGGGACATGGTGTACGGCTGCGGGGACTGCTGCCCCAGGTGCGCAGGGGTCCCGTACGGCTGAGCGGCCTGAGGGTAGCCGTAGCCCGGCGTGGGAGTCGGGGTCGGAGCGCCGTAAGGGCCCGGCTGGTGGTGCTGCGGCTGGTAGGGCGTCTGCACGCTGTGCGGTGGCGCGGTGGCCTGGTCGACGGGCGGGAAGACCGCCGAGCCGACGCCCGAGCCGCTGTTCGCCGGGGTGCCGCCGCCGATGATCACGGGAGCGCCTGCCGGGCCGTTCGCGCTCAGCACGCGCGCGATCTCGTCCTGCATCGCCGCGGCGCTCGGGAAGCGCTCGTTCGGGTTCTTCTTCAGAGCCCGGGCGACCAGAGCGTCCATCGCGGGCGTGACCGAGCGGTTGATGCTCGACGGGGCGACGGGCTCCTCCTGCACGTGCGCGTACGCGATGGCGAGCGGCGAGTCCGCGTCGAACGGGATGCGGCCCGTGAGCAGCTGGAAGAGCATGATGCCGACCGAGTACAGGTCGGAGCGCGCGTCGACGCCGCGGCCGAGCGCCTGCTCGGGGGAGAGGTACTGCGGCGTACCGACGACCATGCCGGTCTGCGTCATCGACGTCACGCCCGACTGCATGGCCCGGGCGATGCCGAAGTCCATCACCTTGACGACGCCGCGCTTGGTCATCATCACGTTGCCGGGCTTGATGTCGCGGTGGACCAGGCCCATCTCGTGGCTGGTCTCCAGGGCGGCCAGCACATCGGCCGTCACCTTGAGCGCCTTGTCCGCCGGCATCGCGCCGTGCTGCTGGATGTCCGACTGGAGCACGGAGCCGAGCGGCTGCCCCTCGACGTACTCCATGACGATGTACGGCATCAGCGCGCCGCCGAGCTCGTCCTCGCCCGTGTCGAACACCGAGACGATGTTGGTGTGCTGCAGCTTGGCCACGGCCTGCGCCTCGCGCCGGAACCGCTCGCGGAAGGACTGCTCGCGTCCCAGCTCCGTGTGCAGCGTCTTGATGGCGACCTGCCGGTCCAGGGCGGAGTCGTACGCGAGGTAGACGGACGCCATGCCGCCCTCGCCGAGCAGGTCGCGCAGCTGGTAGCGGCCGCCGGCCACGGAACCGCCCGCGTAGCGCCCCTGTGCGCCGTCGTGGCTCATGACTTGCATCCCCCTCGGCGCCCGACGGACGCGATCATCTGTTATCGGCCAGTCTGCCCGAGGGGTACGACACGTCAAGCCAGGTGCCCGTTCCGTGACCCTACGCACGAGAAGCGTCTCGGAAGCGTTACAGGAAGCGCATGGAATTTGCGTGGAGGGCGCGCGAGCCGATTGGATGGCCCGTCACTCTGAAAACCGGTGTGTCCCACAGAGGCTGTAGCGTGACGTGGCAATGCAGCAAAGCACCGTGAGAACCCGCGGACGCGCGGACAGAAACGACGGCGAGGACTGATGGCACCCGATTCCGAAGCAAACGGCGGCGGAGTTTCGGATGGCACCGACTCCTGGGGTGTCGGCGGTGTGGTCGGAGACGGCCGTTACCGCATGACCCACCGGCTCGGCCGCGGCGGCATGGCCGAGGTCTACGCCGCGGAGGACGTCCGTCTGGGACGCACGGTGGCAGTGAAGCTGCTCCGTTCCGATCTTGCCGAGGACCCGGTCTCCAAGGCCCGCTTCACGCGTGAGGCGCAGTCGGTCGCAGGGCTCAACCACCACGCGATCGTCGCCGTGTACGACTCGGGCGAGGACGTCGTGGGCGGCGCCACCGTGCCCTACATCGTCATGGAGCTCGTCGAGGGCAACACCATCCGTGACCTGCTGCTCGAAGCCGAGGCCCCGCCGCCCGAGCAGGCTCTGATCATCGTCTCGGGTGTCCTGGAAGCCCTGGCCTACTCCCACCAGCACGGCATCGTGCACCGTGACATCAAGCCGGCGAACGTGATCATCACGCACTCCGGCGCGGTGAAGGTGATGGACTTCGGCATCGCCCGCGCGCTGCACGGCGCCCAGTCGACGATGACCCAGACCGGCATGGTCATGGGCACGCCGCAGTACCTCTCCCCCGAGCAGGCGCTCGGGAAGGCGGTCGACCACCGCTCCGACCTGTACGCCACCGGCTGCCTGCTCTACGAGCTGCTCGCCCTGCGGCCCCCGTTCACGGGCGAGACCCCCCTCTCCGTCGTCTACCAGCACGTCCAGGACATGCCGGTCCCGCCCTCCCAGACCTCCGGCGGTGTCCCCCCGGAGCTGGACGGGCTCGTCATGCGCTCTCTCGCGAAGGATCCGGACGACCGGTTCCAGAGCGCCGAGGAGATGCGCGGCCTCGTCCAGTACAGCCTGCAGATGCTGCAGGTCCAGGGCGGTCACACGGGTACGTGGAACACCGGCCCGGTCAGCGCGCACGACGGCGGTACGGCGGCGATGCACGTCGGCGGCAGTACGGCTGCCATGGGGCGCCCCATGCACGGGGACACCTCGCAGGGCCCGATCCTGCCTCCCATGAACCCCGACGACGGCGCGTACGCCGGCGGTCATCACAACGGCGGCGGCCGCGGCAAGATGTGGCTGTTCGTCCTGCTCGCGCTGATCGCGATCGGTGCGGGCGTCGCCTTCGCCATCCAGGCGGCGGGCGGCGGCGAAACCAAGAAGCCCCCGGTCAAGCCCTCCACCTCCTCGTCCCCCTCGTCGACTCCGTCGACTTCGGAGCCGACGGACGAGGAGACGGAGGAGACGGAGGACCCGGGCGATTCCACGGGCGGCCAGACGTGGCCCACCGATGAGCCCACGTACACACCGTCGGACGACCCGACCGAGCCCACGAAGGAACCCTCGGAGACGCCCACGTCGACGGACCCGGCCACGGGCGGAACGTCCGACGGCGGTCCGACGACGGACGGCGGAACCGGTGCCGACGGCGGGACCACCGACGGAGCCACCGACGAGGGCACCACCGGTGACGACTCGGGAGGGACGACGGACGGCACCACGGCCGGCGGCACCCCCGCCGGCACCGCGGCGGGCGCCGCCGCCGGAGCGACGGGCACCACCGCCGGGTAGGTACGCCGGACCACTGCCGCAGGACGCTCGGCGTCACTACGGCAGTGAGAGGCGAGGGCCCTCACCCCGTGAAGGCCTCGCCGACCGCCTCGTACCGGCGCGTCCACCACACCGCCAGGGCCGACACCGCAGGGAACTGCGGGTCGGCCCTGCGGTCGTTCAGGCGGTAGCGCCAGCGCAGTATCCAGAAGTCGTTGAGGCGCTCCCACCAGACCCGGTGCACCGCGGCCGCCAGCTCGGCCGCCCCGGCGCCCGCCGACCGGCGGTAGGCGCGGGCGTACGCCCGCACCTTCTCCAGCGCCAGCTCCCCGTCCGGCCGGACGAAGAAGATCGCCGCGGCCCGTACGGCCTCCTCCGCACGCGGCTGCACGCCGAGCCTGTCCCAGTCCACGATCGCGACGGGGTCGGCGCCCCGGTAGAGCAGATTGAGCGGGTGGAAGTCGCCGTGCACCCATCCCCTCGCCGAGCCCTCGGGCGTGGGCGGGCGGCGGTGCGCGTGCTGCTCCAGAAGGGCGCGGCGTTCGACGAGGCGGTGCACGGCGAGCTCGTCGAACGCGTCCCGTGGGCCCAGCCGCCGGGCCGCCGTCAGGAGCTCGTCGATCAGCGTGAACGTGTCGGCGGGATCCGGGCTCCGGCCGCGGACCGGAGGCGGCGGATCCGCCTCCATGACCTGCTCCAGACCCGTGTGCACGGCTCCGAGCAGGGCACCGAGCCGACGCGACTGGGCGGTCGTCAGCTGGGCGCCGTCCCGGTGAAGGCCGTCCACCCAGCGGTGCAGGGCGTAGTGCTGCCCGTCGATCACCGTGACCGTGTCACCCTGTGTGTCCGAGAGGGGAGGGGCGACCGGCACACCGAGCGAGTGCAACTGCTGGGTCGCCCGGTGCTGCCGGACGATCGTGGCGTGGTCGCCGCTGGCATCGTCGAGGTGGTGCTTGTCGAGGTGGTGCTTGAGGAAGTACGAACCGCGGGTGGTCGACACGCGATAACCGTGGTTGAGCAGGCCCTTGTTGAGCGGTTCGCAGGCGAGGGGCACGCCGGCGTCCGGGTAGCGGCGCAGCACCTCGCCGAGCGGAGGGACAGGTGGGAGGGTCACAGATGAGCGCAGCACTCGCCACATGTTAGGTGACGCTACGTGTCTGGCCTTACGGGCTTGCGTCGAAAGCCAGAGTGTGCATATGGGCGATGCGCGGATCGAGCCTCAGATACACGGGATCGAAGTGTTCGCCGTTCACCTCCGCCGGGCCTGTCCCGAAGCGTTCCCGCTGGTCGGAGGCCGGATGCACGATCTCGACCGGACCGGTGAACTGTACCGACCAGAGGTCTTCCACGCCCCCTGACGCGGGGGTGTTGAAGTTGTCCGCCCCATAGGCGACGACGCTCCCGTCACAGGACTCGTGGAAGCCGAGCCCTCTGTGCATCCGCAGGACGACGCGGCCCTCGATCACCAGGTGCCGGGCCACCGCCAGGAACGGCAGTGCTCGCATGCTCATGGCCATGCGCCCGTACCGGACGCTGCCGAGCAGTTCGACGGCGCGGAGCCTGTCCGTGACGGAACCGGGTGAACCCGCAGGACCGGAGGTACCGGAACCCGTCGCGGTCCCGGTGTCGGAGGGGCGGGAAGCAAACATGCCACCACTCTCCGGCACCGGTAGGAGCGGTGTAAGGGTCCGCCGCCCCGGCGGGCCGGGACCAAAGTCCCCTGGGGGCCGCCGCCGGGCGGACCCGGAGTCCGCCCCGCCCGCTCAGCGCTTCTCGGCCTGGAGTCTCGCCACGTACGCCGCCGCCTGGGAGCGCCGTTCCATGCCCAGCTTGGAGAGCAGGCTGGAGACGTAGTTCTTGATGGTCTTCTCGGCGAGGTGCAGCCGCTCACCGATCACCCGGTTGGTCAGCCCCTCACCGATCAGATCGAGGATCTTGCGCTCCTGGTCGGTCAGCCCCGCGAGCCGGTCGTCGGCCTTGCCGTCCTTGCCCTCGCGCAGCCGTTCCAGTACGCGGGCGGTGGCTGCGGGGTCCAGCAGGGACTTGCCGGCCGCCACATCGCGCACCGCGCTGAGCAGCTCGTTCCCGCGGATGGCCTTCAGTACGTAGCCCGAGGCGCCCGCCATGATCGCGTCGAAGAGGGCCTCGTCATCGGCGTACGAAGTGAGCATCAGGCACTTGATGCTCTCGTCCCGGGAACGGACCTCGCGGCAGACCTCAACCCCGCTGCCGTCCGGCAGCCGCACGTCCAGGACGGCGACGTCGGGCCTGGTCGCCGGGATCCGTGCGAGCGCGTCCGCGGCGGTACCGGCCTCGCCGACGACCTCGATGCCCTCCTCGGCGGCCAGCAGTTCATGAACCCCACGCCGGACGACTTCGTGATCATCGAGCAGGAATACCCTGATTTTTCCTTCTTCGCGCACATTCGCAGTCTCACACACTCCCTGGTCCTCTGCCCTTCCCTGCGGCTTCCGGCCGGGATAACGTGCCGTTGTTCCGGCCGCCTGCCAGGCTGTTGCCAATGCTGTGACCAGCGGGAGTTCGCGTTTTTCGCGATTTACTTGGAAATCCAAGCAAAATTGCAGGTCACGAGGTGTTTCGCAGTTGTGCGATGCACTGGGTAACGTGCTTATGACAGGACGCTCGCCGGGGCACCTGTCACGCCTGTTCCCGGCCGAGCGGCACCCACCCCGTGCACGGGTCCGGACACAGGCGAGCCGCACTGGCTTCCCGGCCATCCCGGGGGCCGGACCGACGGAGGAGCACGCACGTGACCGTGGAGAGCACTGCCGCGCGCAAACCGCGACGCAGCAGCAAGCGGACCAGCGCCGCGAAGACGCCCGCGAAGACGCAGGAAGGTTCCGGCCCCGAGCTGGTACAGCTGCTGACGCCCGAGGGCGAGCGCGTCGAGCACCCGGACTACGAAATCGACCTGAGCCCGGACGAGCTCCGCGGTCTCTACCGGGACATGGTCCTGACCCGGCGCTTCGACGCCGAGGCCACGGCGCTGCAGCGCCAGGGCGAGCTGGGCCTCTGGGCCTCGCTGCTGGGCCAGGAGGCCGCGCAGATCGGCTCCGGCCGGGCGCTGCGCGACGACGACTACGTCTTCCCGACCTACCGGGAGCACGGCGTCGCCTGGTGCCGGGGCGTCGACCCGACCAATCTGCTCGGGATGTTCCGCGGTGTGAACCACGGTGGCTGGGACCCGAACACCAACAACTTCCACCTGTACACGATCGTCATCGGATCGCAGACGCTGCACGCCACCGGCTACGCCATGGGCGTCGCCAAGGACGGCGCGGACTCCGCCGTGATCGCGTACTTCGGTGACGGCGCCTCCAGCCAGGGCGATGTCGCCGAGGCGTTCACCTTCTCCGCCGTCTACAACGCCCCCGTCGTGTTCTTCTGCCAGAACAACCAGTGGGCCATCTCCGAGCCGACCGAGAAGCAGACGCGTGTGCCGCTCTACCAGCGCGCCCAGGGCTTCGGTTTCCCCGGGGTCCGGGTCGACGGCAACGACGTGCTGGCGTGCCTGGCCGTCACCAGGTCGGCGCTGGAGCGTGCGCGCCGGGGCGAGGGTCCCACCCTCGTCGAGGCGTTCACCTACCGCATGGGTGCCCACACCACCTCGGACGACCCGACCAAGTACCGGGCCGACGAGGAGCGGGCCGCCTGGGAGGCCAAGGACCCGATCCTGCGGCTGCGCGCGTATCTGGAGAAGCAGGGCCTCGCCGACGCGGCGTACTTCACCGCGCTGGAGGAGGAGAGCGAGACCCTCGGCAAGCGGGTGCGCGAAGTGGTGCGGGCCATGCCCGAGCCGGACCGGCTGGCGATCTTCGACCACGCCTACGCCGACGGCAATCCGCTCGTCGACGAGGAGCGCGCCCAGTTCGCCGCCTACCAGGCATCGTTCGCCGAGGAGGGCAACTAGCCATGGCCGCTGAGAAGATGTCCATCGCGAAGGCGCTCAACGAGTCGCTGCGCAAGGCTCTCGAGACCGACCCCAAGGTCCTCATCATGGGTGAGGACGTGGGCAAGCTCGGCGGGGTCTTCCGGATCACGGACGGGCTGCAGAAGGACTTCGGCGAGGACCGGGTCATCGACACCCCGCTCGCCGAGTCCGGCATCGTCGGCACGGCGATCGGCCTGGCCCTGCGCGGCTACCGCCCGGTGGTCGAGATCCAGTTCGACGGCTTCGTCTTCCCCGCGTACGACCAGATCGTCACGCAGCTCGCCAAGATGCACGCCCGTTCGCTCGGCAAGATCAAGCTGCCGGTCGTCGTCCGTATCCCGTACGGCGGCGGCATCGGTGCCGTCGAGCACCACAGCGAGTCGCCCGAGGCGCTGTTCGCGCACGTGGCCGGCCTGAAGGTCGTCTCGCCGTCCAACGCGAGTGACGCCTACTGGATGATGCAGCAGGCCGTCCAGAGCGACGATCCGATCATCTTCTTCGAGCCCAAGCGGCGTTACTGGGACAAGGGGGAGCTCGACACCGAGTCCATCCCCGGCCCGCTCCACAAGGCCGCCGTGGTCCGTGAGGGCAGCGACCTCACGCTGGTCGCGTACGGCCCGATGGTGAAGGTCTGTCTGGAGGCCGCCGCCGCGGCGCAGGAGGAGGGCAAGTCCATCGAGGTCCTGGACCTTCGGTCGATGTCCCCGATCGACTTCGACGCCGTGCAGGCGTCGGTCGAGAAGACGGGTCGGCTCGTGGTGGTCCACGAGGCACCCGTGTTCTACGGGTCGGGGGCCGAGATCGCGGCCCGGATCACGGAGCGCTGCTTCTACCATCTCGAAGCGCCGGTGCTGAGGGTAGGCGGCTATCACGCCCCCTACCCGCCGGCCAGGCTCGAGGACGAGTACCTTCCGGGTCTCGACCGGGTGCTCGACGCCGTCGACCGCTCGCTGGCGTACTGAGGAGAGGGTCGTGACGACGATGACCGAAACGTCTGCTCGTTTCCGTGAGTTCAAGATGCCCGACGTGGGCGAAGGGCTGACCGAGGCGGAAATCCTCAAGTGGTTCGTCCAGCCCGGCGACACCGTCACCGACGGCCAGGTCGTGTGCGAGGTCGAGACGGCCAAGGCCGCGGTGGAGCTCCCGATCCCGTTCGACGGGGTGGTGCACGAGCTGCGCTTCCCCGAGGGCACGACCGTCGACGTCGGCGAGGTGATCATCGCGGTGGACGTGGCACCGGGCAGCGACGACGCCCCGGCCGCCCCGGCGGTTGTCCAGCAGCCCGTCGAGGAGGCCGAGCCGGAGGCGCCCAAGGGCCGCCAGCCGGTGCTCGTCGGATACGGCGTGGCCGAGTCCTCCACCAAGCGCCGTGCCCGCAGGGGTGCCGAGGTCCCGGGTCCCGCCGCCGCCGCGGTCCAGGCCGAGATCAACGGCCACGGTGCGAAGGTCGCGGAGAGCCGTCCGCTCGCCAAGCCGCCGGTACGCAAGCTGGCGAAGGACCTGGGCATCGACCTGGCCACGGTGATCCCGACCGGCGAGGGCGGGGTCATCACCCGCGAGGACGTGCACGCGGCCGCCGCGCCGGCTCCCGCCGAGGCCGCCCCCGCACCCGCCGGGGCGAGCACCGAGGCCCCCGCCCCGGGAGCGGTCCCGCAGGCCCCGGTGGGCCGGGAGACCCGCATCCCGGTCAAGGGTGTGCGCAAGGCCATCGCGCAGGCCATGGTCGGCAGCGCCTTCACCGCGCCGCACGTCACCGAGTTCGTGACCGTCGACGTGACGCGCACGATGAAGCTGGTGGCGGAGCTCAAGGAAGACAAGGACATGGCGGGAGTCCGGGTCAATCCGCTCCTGATCATCGCCAGGGCGCTCCTGGTCGCGATCAAGCGCAACCCGGGAGTCAACGCCGCCTGGGACGAGGCCAACCAGGAGATCGTGCAGAAGCACTACGTCAACCTGGGCATCGCGGCCGCCACCCCGCGCGGTCTGATCGTGCCGAACATCAAGGACGCGCACGACAAGGCCCTGCCCGAGCTGGCAGCGGCACTGGGCGAGCTGGTCTCCACGGCGCGCGAGGGCAGGACGTCCCCCGCGGCCATGGCGGGCGGCACGGTGACCATCACGAACGTCGGTGTCTTCGGCGTCGACACGGGTACGCCGATCCTCAACCCGGGCGAGTCCGCGATCCTCGCGGTCGGGACGATCAAGCTCCAGCCGTGGGTTCACAAGGGCAAGGTGAAGCCCCGTCAGGTGACCACGCTGGCACTCTCCTTCGACCACCGGCTGGTCGACGGCGAGCTCGGCTCCAAGGTGCTCGCGGACGTCGCGGCGATCCTGGAGCAGCCGAAGCGTCTGATCACCTGGGGCTAGGCGGCAACGAGGAGGGGCCCGGCCGCGCAATGCGGCCGGGCCCCTCCTCGTGTGCTCGTTCCACGCGTGCTTCAGGCGCGTGCGGGTGGGCTACTTCTTGAAGCCGTAGTCCAGGAGCTTCTTGGCGTCGGCCGTCCGGGTGGTCGCGGACGTCGAGGTGAGAACGGTGCCGATGACCGTCTTGCCGCTGCGGGTCGCGGCGAAGACCAGGCAGTACTTGGCCGACGGGCCCGAGCCGGTCTTCACACCGATCATGCCGGTGTAGCTGCCCAGCATGGCGTTGGTGTTGGACCACGACATGTAGCGGTAGCCGCCGGACTTGGTGGTGACCTTCTGCTTCGTCGACTTCGTCTTCACGATCGTGCGGAACGTCGAGCTCTTCATCGCGCTACTGGCGATCTTCGTGAGATCGCGCGGTGTGGAGTAGTTCGAGCCGCTGCCGATGCCGTCGAACGAGTCGAAGTGCGTGTTCTTCAGGCCCATGTCCTTCGCGGAGGCGTTCATCTTGCCGATGAAGGACTTCACCCGGGCCGCGCGCGTGGAACCGGAGCCGAACTTGTCGGCGAGTGCGTACGCGGCGTCGCAGCCCGACGGCAGCATCAGGCCGTACAGGAGCTGACGCACGGTGACCTTGTCACCGACGATGAGCCGGGCGGACGAGGCGGTCTTCGAGACGATGTAGTCGCTGTACGCCTTCTGGACGGTGACCTTGGCGTCGAGATTCAGGTTCTTCTGCGCCAGCACCACCTTGGCGGTCATGATCTTCGTCGTGGAGCCGGTGGAGCGGCGGGTGTCCGCGGCTTTTCCGTAGAGCGTCTTCGCGGTGCCGTTGTTCATCACGAAGCCGCCCTTGGCGGTGATCGAGGGCGTCGGGGGTGTCGCTGCCTGCGCCGTGGAGGCGAACGCGCTGCCCGCGAGGACCGCACCCGCGGTGAGACTCACGGTGGCGGCAACGGTGGTGCGGTTAAGTGCCTTAAGGCCGATTTTCAAGTCGAACGCTCCAAATACACCCGAAATGCGGCTACATGAGGGTGCCGCTCGGTGGTGAGACTCGCGAGGAGGCCGGATGGATGTGCTCCCGTACGGGTGAATCGTTTCCGGGCGGACGGATCATATGAAGCGCTGCGGCGCCGAGGTGCGGCGGGGGTGCCGAACGGCGCGCGCACCGGGCTCGTGGTGCTGTGCCACCCGGTCCGGATTCCGGTGGGACCCGCATCGCACATCCGGTACGCATTCCGGGCGCACCTGGATCACGCACTTGGATCACGTACCTGGATCACGCACCCGGATCGCGCGCCCGGTCCGGATCGCGGACGATTGAGCGAACGTACGCATCTTGTATCTATGCTGTGTGCATGCCCGTCGCGCCCCCCGCCTCACCCGCCGCCCGCAAGGTCGATCCGAAGCCGCCGCCCGCGGCCGAGCGTGTCTACACCCACATCAAGGAAGCGGTCCTCGACCGCCGGTACGAGGGCGGCACGTTCCTCACCGAGGGCGATCTGGCCGAGGCCGTGGGCGTATCCCGGACCCCCGTGCGGGAGGCGCTGCTGCGGCTCGAGGTCGAAGGACTGATCAAGCTCTACCCGAAGAAGGGTGCACTGGTGCTCGCGGTCTCCGCGCAGGAGATCGCCGACGTGGTGGAGACGCGCCTGCTCGTGGAGGAGTTCGCCGCACGCAAGGCCGTGCCCGCACCGGCACAGCTGATCTCACGGCTCGAACAGCTCCTGGAGGAGCAGCGGGAGCTCGCCGAGGCGGGGGATCTGGCCGCGGTGTCCGTCAAGGACCGCTGCTTCCACGCCGAGATCGTGAAGAACGCGGGCAACGAGATCCTCTCGCGTCTCTACGACCAGCTGCGTGACCGGCAGTTGCGGATGGGCGTCGCCGTGATGGAGGCGCACCCCGGCCGGATCGCCGCCAACATCACCGAGCACGCCGAGCTGCTGGAAGCCATCAGGGCCGGGGACGCCGAGGGCGCCGCGCAGGTCGTGCGGCGCCACGTCAGCCGCGTCAGGGTGCTGGTCCGGGGTGATGACCGATGACCTCCGCGGCCCCCACCCTCTCCCTGCCCGGGGACCCGCCCGGCGGCCGGCGTGCCGCATGGGTCTGGGGCATCGGAGTCGCCGTCTACTTCGTCGCGATCATCTTCCGGACGAGCCTCGGTGTCGCCGGACTCGACGCAGCCGACCGCTTCGACGTCAACGCCTCGGCCCTGTCGACGTTCTCCATCCTGCAGCTGCTCGTCTACGCCGGTATGCAGATACCCGTGGGCCTCATGGTCGACCGGCTCGGCACCAAGAGGGTCCTCACCATCGGGGTGGTGCTCTTCACGCTGGGGCAGCTGGGCTTCGCGCTCTCCCCCTCGTACGGCATGGCGCTCGCCTCCCGCGCGCTGCTCGGCTGTGGCGACGCGATGACGTTCATCAGCGTGCTGCGGCTCGGCGCCCGGTGGTTCCCGGCCCGCCGCGGGCCGCTGATCGGGCAGGTGGCCGCGCTCTTCGGGATGGCGGGCAACCTCGTCTCGACCCTCTTCATCGCCCGCGCGCTGCACGGGTTCGGGTGGACCGCGACCTTCGTCGGCAGCTCGCTGGCGGGTGTGGTGGTGCTGGTCCTGCTGCTGCTCTTCCTCAAGGACCACCCCGAGGGCCATGAGCCGCCCCCCGTCGAGCACGCCGGAGCGGCGTACGTGCGGAAGCAGATCGCCGCTTCCTGGCGGGAGCCCGGTACCCGCCTGGGTATGTGGGTGCACTTCACCACACAGTTCCCCGCCATGGTCTTCCTGCTGCTGTGGGGCATGCCGTTCCTGGTCGAGGCGCAGGGGCTCGGCAGGGGTACGGCCGGTGAGCTGCTCACCCTGGTGGTGCTGTCCAACATGGTGGTGGGGCTCGTCTACGGGCAGGTCATCGCCCGCCACCACGCGGCGCGTGCCCCCCTGGCTCTGGGCACGGTCGCGATGACCGCGCTGCTCTGGGCGTCCACGATCTTCTACCCCGGCGACCACGCGCCGATGTGGCTGCTGGTCACCCTGTGCGTGGTGCTCGGCTCCTGCGGCCCGGCCTCGATGATCGGCTTCGACTTCGGCCGGCCGGCCAACCCGCCGGAACGCCAGGGCACCGCTTCCGGCATCGTCAACATGGGCGGCTTCATCGCCTCGATGACGACGCTGTTCGCGGTCGGTGTCCTCTTGGACGCGACCGGCGACAACTACCGCGTCGCGTTCGCCTCCGTGTTCGTCCTGGAGGCACTCGGCGTCGTGCAGATCCTGCGTCTCTACGCACGCGCCACACACAGGGAACGCGACCACCACGTCGTCAGCCGGGTGGAAGCCGTACACGTGCCCGTCTGACGGTGTTTCCGGCGGGGCGCCCGTCCCGGTCCGCCGCCGGACGGGCTCCCCGGTCGCCGCGTTACGGCGTCACGGCGAAGTGGCGCAGGATCTCGGCCGCCAGGTCCCGGTCGCCGTCGATCTTGATCCGGTCCTCGACGGCCTGCGCCCGGACGCGTCCGCAGGCCAGCCGGTAGTACGTCTCCCAGTCCATCGACAGGGTCACCGCGGGGCCCAGGGACGGCGCACCGTCGACCGTGCCGCGGCCCTCGCCGTCGACCCTGACCGTCCGCAGGAACTCCAGCGGGCCGTGCACGTCGAGGACGACAGCCGAACCGGCGGGCGCGCCCGCGTCCTTGGCGACCACCTTCGCCAGGCCGATCAGCAGGGTGTCCCGGACGATCAGGGCCCCGGGGGAATCCAGATTGCCGGGCTGCCCCAGCGTCGCACGCAGATCCTGCTCGTGCACCCAGACGTCGAAGGCGCGCATGCGCAGTGCCAGTTCCAGCGTCTGCTCGGCGCCGAGCGGTGCCCGCACCATGGTCTCGGGGGCGCGAGACTCGTTGCGCAGCTGACGCATGCGCCGGATGAGCGTGTACTCCAGCTCCGAGGTCATCTCCGGCGCGGTGTGGTGACGCCGGACGTCGACCTGCATCTCCATGTAGCGCTGCTGGTCGTTCTGCACGTGGTACAGATCGCGCGGCAGCGTGTGGATCGGACGGGGGTCGCCGAGCTGTTCGCATTCCATGCCGATGACGTGCGAGATGATGTCGCGCACCGACCAGCCCGGGCAGGGTGTCCGGCGGTTCCACTCCCCCTCGGCGAGCGGCTTGACCAGCTCGGATATGGACTCGACGGAGTGGGTCCAGGCATCGGCATAGGTCTGGAGGCTGGGATGGACGGTCACGGGACCCCTCGTGCGGTTCTGCGGTGCATGGGCTGGAGAGCAGGAGTGCCGACGGGTGGGCCGGCACCGAGGTGCTGTCTGCGGGCTGCGTGGGAGGTTCGCTCGCTAAGTTACGCTGCGAGCAGGCACCCCGGCAGTGCTTTCGTGTGACGATCGTAGGCCCGCGTTGACGGCTTCCATGCCAGGACGGTGGTAGTGTGCACGCCTCTCTCATCCAGATCGCAGTAAACCCGGATGAATCGGTCAATTCCCGTAGAGAGCGCGTGGCTTCGCTGGTCGCGTCGCAGCGGGGCGCGGACCTCGTGGTCCTCCCCGAGCTCTGGCCGGTCGGCGCCTTCGCCTACGCCGTGTTCGCCGATGAGGCCGAGCCGCTGCAGGGGCCCACGCACGACATCATGGCGAAGGCGGCGGCTGAGGCCGGAGTCTGGCTGCACGCCGGGTCCTTCGTCGAGCGCGCCGAGGGCGGCACCCTCTACAACACGTCGCTGGTGTTCTCGCCCGAGGGCGAGCGGGCCGCCGCGTACCGCAAGATCCACCGCTTCGGTTTCGACAAGGGCGAGGCCGTGCTGATGGGGGCCGGTGAGGAACTCGTCACCGTGGCCCTGCCGGAGACCGTCCTCGGCCTCGCGACCTGCTACGACCTGCGCTTCCCCGAACAGTTCCGGGGCCTCGTCGACGCGGGGGCCGAAACCCTGGTCGTCTCGGCCGGCTGGCCCGAGCGCCGTCGTTCGCACTGGACGCTGCTGGCGCAGGCCCGTGCCGTCGAGAACCAGGCCTACGTCCTGGCGGTGGGGTGTGCGGGCACCCACGGGGGAGTCGAACAGGCGGGCCGCAGCATCGTCGTCGACCCGTGGGGCGAGGTGCTCGCCGAGGCCGGGGCGGATGAAGAGGTGCTCACCGTGGAGTTCGACCCGGCCCGGGTCGCCGCCACCCGTGAGCAGTTCCCGGCCCTCAAGGACCGCCGCCTGGGCCTCGCCCGGCGGCGCCTGGCCTGAGTCGTCACGACGCGCCCCGGTGGTGGGGGGGGGGGGGGGTGCGGGCGTCCGCGTTCGGTCTCGCGGTGATCT
>NZ_JBEXYB010000057.1:0-34799 GCF_040630715.1 Streptomyces sp. NPDC005752
TCACGGCCACGGTCTGCGTGCACTTGGCGTTGTCCTGCCCGGCCGGAGTGGCCTTGAGGGCCGAGGTCCGCGTACCGCTACGGCTTGATGAGGACCTTGAGCGCCGTGCGCTCGTCCATGGCCTTGTAGCCGCCCGGCACCCCGTCCAGCCCGACCGACAGGTCGAAGACCGGCGACGGGTCGATCGTGCCGTCCAGCACGTCGGGGAGCAGCTCCGGGATGTACGTACGCACGGGGGCCACGCCGCCGCGCAGGGCGATGTTCCGGTCGAACATGGCGCCGAGGTCGACCCCGGTGCCGCTGCCGTGCGGGACTCCGACGTATCCGATCGAGCCGCCGTCGCGGACGATGTCGATGGCCGTACGCATCGACTGCTCGGTACCGACCGCCTCGATCACCCCGTGGGTGCCTTCGCCCCGGGTCAGCTCCCGTACGGCCGCGAGGGCGGCCTCGCCGCGCTCGGCGACGACGTCCGTGGCGCCGAACGCGCGGGCGATGTCGGTGCGGGCCCGGTGGCGGCCCAGAGCGATGATCCTCTCGGCACCGAGGCGCTTGGCCGCCATGACGCCGCACAGGCCGACCGCGCCGTCACCGACGACCGCCACGGTGCTGCCGGGCCTCACTCCCGCGCCGAGCGCGGCGTGGTGTCCGGTGCCGAGGACGTCGGAGAGGGCCAGGAGCGCGGTGAGCAGCCGGTCGTCGGACGCGGCCGCCGCCGGGAGCCTGACCAGGGTGCCGTCGGCGAACGGCACACGGACGGCCTCGCCCTGACCGCCGTCGGACCCGACCGATCCCCAGAAGCCGCCCTGGGCGCATGAGGTGGTCAGTCCTTCGGCGCAGTACGCGCAGGTGCCGTCGGACCAGACGAACGGGGCCACGACGAGGTCGCCGACGGCGAAGCCGTTGACCCCGGAGCCGGCCTCCTCGACGACGCCGAGGAACTCGTGGCCGATCCGCTGGCCGGGCTGCCGGGCCGATTCGCCGCGGTAGGCCCACAGGTCGCTGCCGCAGATGCAGGCCCGCAGCACCCTCAGGACCACGTCGGTGGGCTGCTGGACCGTGGCGTCGGGCACCTCCTCCACACGGATGTCGTGGGGGGCGTGGATCACTGTGGCGCGCATGCGTGGGGGTCCTCGTTCGTCTCAGATTCTGATACGCCTCCCACGGTACGCTCCAGGGGCGGCGCCGGTGGAATCCGCGCGTACGGTGAGCGCCCCCTGCGTGAGGAGGTACTGCGCCGCGATGTAGGTGAGCATGATCCAGAAGTTGTGGGCGGGGAGCTGCGGCCACTCCGCGATACCGGTGGCGATCAGCGCGTCGGAGAGCAGGAAGAGCGCGCCGCCGAGTGCCGCGTACCTGCCGAGGGCGCCGGCCCGCCAGGCCATGGCGGTCAGAAGCAGGCTGTAGCCGGTCAGGGGGATCCGCAACTCCCCCGGCAGCCCTGGCCACAGGAGTACGACGAAGACCACGAGGACGGCGGCGTACGCGAGGCCGGCCGCCAGGGAGACGCGGGCACGTCCGAAGAGCCACAGGTAGCAGACGTGGCCGACGGCGAAGGACCCCATCCCGGCGAGGAAGCCCGCGTCCGCGTCGGGCATCAGCAGCACGTCCCCGCCCCAGCCGAAAAGCAGCGCCGCGATGAGGGGACCGGGGCCGCCCCGCGCGGCGGCGTAAGCGGCGAGGAGGGGCATCAGCAGGGGCTTGGTGACCAGGTGGACGGTGTCGACGCCGGCCAGGAGTCCGGCCAGGTGGACGGCGGAGACGGCGAGGAAGACCGCGAGCAGCGGGCGCACGAGCCGGGGCGCACCGGTCCGGGGGGTCATCCGGTCTGCTCGGTGGTGGTGGCGCGCGGCTGTGAGGGCGCGGCCGCCGGGATGCCCGCGGGGTGTGAAGGCTGCCAGCCCGGACCCCGGAACACCCGGCCCGCACGCTCGCCCCAGGTGGTGGCCGCCCGTACGTCACGGGCGATGGCGGCGTACTCGTGAGTGGCGACGCGCAGGGGGTTGTGGGTGGCGATGTTCTTGGTGAGGCCGAAGACGGGCCGCTCGGTCTCGGCGGTGAAGGAGCCGAAGAGCCGGTCCCACACGATCAGGATCCCGCCGAAGTTCCGGTCGAGGTATCCGCCCTGGGAGGCGTGGTGCACCCGGTGGTGGGAGGGGGTGTTGAGGACGTACTCGAAGGGCCGGGGCAGCTTGTCGATCCGTTCGGTGTGCACCCAGAACTGGTAGACGAGGTTCACCGAGGAGCAGAAGGCGAGCGCGGCCGGGTGGACCCCGCAGGCGATGAGCGGGACGTAGAACGGCCAGACGGTCAGTGAGGTCCAGGGCTGGCGCAGCGCCGTCGTGAGGTTGAACTTCCTGCTGGAGTGGTGAACCACATGGCAGGCCCAGAGAATCCGGATGACGTGGTGGCCCCGGTGGGACCAGTAGTAGAAGAAGTCCTGGGCGAGCAGCATCAGCAGGACCGTCCACCACAGTACGGGGACGCGCAGCGGGGTCAGTTCGTAGACCGCGGCGTAGATCGCGACGAGGGGGATCTTCCACAGCAGGTCGAAGACCAGGCTGCCCAGCCCCATGGTGACGCTGGTGGCTGCGTCCCTGGCGTCGTACCCGGCGGCGTCCTCGTCCGGGTGAAGCCGGTGGACCACCATTTCGAGGACGGTGAGCAGGACGAAGGCCGGGATCGACCACAGCACGACGTCGGGCAGGTTCGGCTCCATGCGAGCACCGTAGAGCCGTCCCGGGTGCCGGGCATAGACGTTGTTACCGACAAGTATGTGAGACATGGCGTCACGAGCGTTTGGTGGGTTCCGCCAACAGCGCCGTCCCTGGTCTTCCGCCCCGCACGTCGCCGACAGGGAGGAACGCGCTTTCCGGAGGGGACGTCGCGGCGATGCCCGGCGGCCACCCACGGCGGGCGGCGCGGCCGTCGGGTCGCTGCCGGGGGCCCGGCCCGGGGCCGACGGGCCGCCCTCACACGCCCGCGGCCCCCAGCAGTGCCCCCGCGCCGTACGTCACCGCCATCGCCACCGCTCCCCCCGCCATGTTCCGCAGCACGGCACGTCCCACCGCCGCCGCACCCAGCCGCGCGCTCCACCAGCCGGTGAGCGCCAGGGCCGCGAGCACCGACACCACCGTGACGGCCAGCCGCAGCGAGGTCGGGGGCAGCACGATGGCCAGGAGGGGAAGCAGCGCGCCCACGGTGAAGGCGAGGAAGCTCGCCCCCGCCGCGTGCCACGGGTTGGTCAGTTCGTCCGGGTCGATGCCCAGCTCGACCTCGGCATGGGCGCGCAGCGCGTCGCGCTTCGTGAGCTGCACCGCGGCCTCCCGCGCGAGCCGGTGACTGAGCCCCTTCTCCTCCAGCAGCCCGGTCAGCTCGGCGAGCTCGGCCTCCGGGGTCTCCTCCAGTTCCCGTCTCTCCGTCGCGAGCGCCGCCTCCTCGGAGTCGCGCTGGGTCGACACCGACACGTACTCGCCCGCCGCCATCGACATGGAGCCGGCCAACAGCCCGGCCAGGCCCGCCGTCAGCAGGGTGGACCGGCTCCCGGTGGCCCCGGCCACGCCGACGACGAGTCCGGCGGTGGAGACCACCCCGTCGTTGGCACCGAGCACCGCGGCCCGCAGCCAGTTGAGCCGGGTGCCGAGCCCGCTTCCGTGTGGTTCGTCGTGCGTCTGCGCCTGTGTGTCCGTCACCCCGGGAGCGTCTCACCGCGCTCCGCCCGCGCGCCTGCCCGACCCGCGCTTCCGGCGCCGCGGTCAACTCCACGACGGCCGGTCCGGGTTCACCGCCCGAGGTGCCCGGATAGGTCGCTGTCGGTCCCGGCCCGTATTCTCTGTGACCATGCTCGACGACCGTCAGACCGCAGCGCCGTGGCCGGCCGCGTATCCCCAGGGGTACGCGGTCGTCGACGTGGAGACCACCGGACTCGCCCGCGACGACCGGATAATCTCCGCTGCCGTGTACCGGCTGGACGCCAGAGGTGATGTCGAGGACCACTGGTACACACTGGTCAACCCCGAACGCGATCCCGGCCCGGTATGGATCCATGGGCTGACCAGCGATGTCCTGGAGGGCGCGCCGCTCTTCCCGGAGGTCGCCGCGCAGTTGTCCGAGCGGCTCGCCGGCCGGGTGCTCGTCGCGCACAACGCCGCGTTCGACTGGTCGATGATCGCCCGGGAGTACGCACGGGCGGCGGTCACCGCACCCGTGGAGCAGCGACTGTGCACCATCGCGCTCGCCAAGGAGCTCCGACTCCCCCTGCCCAACCACAAGCTGGAGTCGCTGGCCGCGCACTTCGGTGTGGTCCAGCAGCGCGCCCACCACGCGCTGGACGACGCGCGGGTGCTGGCCGAGGCGTTCCGGCCGAGCCTGCACGCGGCGGCCCGGGACGGGGTGCGGCTGCCTCTGCTGGAGTGCCGCCCGCTGACGGAGTGGTACGACTCCCCGGTCGTCCCGCGCGCCGGCTACCGGCCGTCGCAGAGTCAGGGCAGCTGGCGTCCCGCCCGTAAGCGCCCCGCGTGTCCGTATCCGAACCCCGGCCGCTACGAGTCGGACAAACCTCTCATGCAGGGCATGAGGGTGGCCTTCTCCGGGGACACCTCCATCGACCGTGAGCTCCTGGAGGACCGTGCCGTGGAGGCGGGCCTGCACGTGGCGACGAGCGTGTCGCGGCTGACGAGTCTGCTCGTCACCAACGACCCGGACTCGGCGACGTCCAAGACCGTGAAGGCGAAGTCGTTCGGCACCCCGGTCCTGGAGGAGAGCGCCTTCACTCATCTGCTGCGCGACGTGGCACCGGCCAGGGCGGCCACCGTGCCGAAGCCGTCACCGTCATCGGAGTGAACCGGCGGCGATTCGCCCGCCATCGGCTCGCCCGCCGCCGCGGGGCACCTCACCCTGTGGCGCATGGCACGTTGTGAGGTTTGCGGAAACGACTACGGGATGTCCTTCGAGGTGCACGCGCAGGGCGCCGTGCATGTCTTCGACTGCTTCTCCTGCGCCATCCACCGCATGGCACCCATCTGCGAGCACTGCCGGGTCCAGGTCATCGGCCAGGGCGTAGAGGTCGACGGCCACTGGTACTGCGGCGGCCACTGCGCCCGCGCCGAGGGAAGGGCGGGCATCGTGGACAAAGCGTGACGGGCCGCCCCGTCCGCACGAGGGACCCGCCGTGCGGCACCCCATGGCCCCGGTTGTACGGTCATGGGGTGTACCGCTTCCTGTTGACCCGGCAGTGGGTGATCCTCACCCTCCTCGTCCTCGCCATGATCCCCACGATGGTGGAGCTGGGTTTCTGGCAGCTGCACCGGCATGAACACCGGGTCGAGCAGAACGCGCTGATCACGCGGAACCTCGAGGCCGACCCGGTCCCCGTCACCCGCCTCACCTCTGTCGGACACTCCGTCCCCCGCTCCGACTACTGGCGTGCAGTGACGGCCACCGGGACCTTCGACACCGAGCACGAGGTCGTCGTACGCCGCCGCACCTCGCAGGACGAGCGCATCGGCGTACTGGTCCTGACCCCGTTCGACCTCAAGGGCGGCGGCACCGTGCTGGTGAACCGCGGCTGGGTCCCGGCAGCGGACGACCAGCAGGCCTTTCCCGAGGTACCCGCACCGCCCGGCGGCGAGGTCACCGTCGCGGGCCGGCTCAAGGCGGACGAGACGACGAGCGCCAGCGGCATCAAGGACCTCAACGGTCTGCCCGACCGCCAGGTGATGCTCATCAACAGCTCCCAGCAGTCGGATCTGCTCGGCCGTCCCGTGCTGGGCGGATATCTCGAACTGACGGACCCCCCGCCGGCCGACGGCAGCCCCGAGACGATCGCCGCCCCCGACGACGGCTCCATCGGCCCTCACATGGCCTACGCCGTGCAGTGGTGGCTCTTCGCCGCCGGGGTTCCCGTCGGCTGGGTCATCCTCGTGCGCCGGGAGAAGCGCGACCGCGAAGAGGCCGTCGAGGGGAGCGGGACGGCGGCGCAGCCGGAACCGGCGCGCGCCTGACGGCGGTCACGCCCGTTCTGTTCGCACCGGTTTCGCTGCTTAGCGGAGCCCTGGTTCGGGAAGACGCCAGAGCGTGACCCCACGTATCGAGGACTACGCCATCATCGGCGATCTCCAGACCGCCGCCCTGGTCGGCAGGAACGGTTCTGTCGACTGGCTGTGTCTGCCACGCTTCGACTCGGGCGCCTGCTTCGCGGCGCTGCTCGGGGACGAGGACAACGGACACTGGCGCATCGCCCCCCAGAGCACGGACAGCACGGACGTCTGCACCCGGCGCGCCTACGTGGACGACTCCCTGGTCCTGGAGACCTTCTGGGAGACCAGGACCGGGACCGTCAAGGTCATCGACTTCATGCCGCAGCGCGACAAGTCGCCCGACGTCATGCGGATCGTCGAGGGCGTCAGCGGCAGCGTCGACATGAGTTCCGTCCTGCGGCTGCGGTTCGACTTCGGCTCCATCGTCCCGTGGATGCGCCGCTCGCACGGCCACCGGGTGGCCGTCGCCGGCCCCGACTCCGTCTGGCTGCGCAGCGAGCCCCCGGTCAAGACGTGGGGGCAGCAGTTCAGCACGTGCTCCTCCTTCACGGTCGCCGAGGGCGAGTCCGTGGCGTTCGTACTCACCTGGCACCCCTCGCACTCCCCCCGACCGAAGCTGATCGACCCTCACAAGTCGCTGAAGCACACCCTCAGCGACTGGGCGAAGTGGTCGGCGAAGTGCACCTACCACGGCCCGCACAGGGACGCGGTGCTCCGCTCGCTGATCACCCTGAAGGCACTGACCTACGCCCCCACCGGCGGGATCGTGGCGGCCCTCACGACCTCACTGCCGGAGGAGATCGGCGGCGTACGGAACTGGGACTACCGCTACTGCTGGCTGCGCGACTCCACCCTCACCCTGGGCGCCATGATCTCGGCCGGCTATGTGGAGGAGGCGGCCGCGTGGCGGGACTGGCTGCTGCGGGCGGTGGCCGGTGACCCGGCGGACCTCCAGATCATGTACGGGCTCGCCGGGGAGCGCAGACTCCCCGAGTCGGAGCTGACGTGGCTGAGCGGCTACGAGAACTCCGCCCCGGTCCGCATCGGCAACGCGGCGGTGCGGCAACGGCAGCTCGACGTGTACGGCGAGGTCATCGACTCGCTCAGGGTGGCCCGAGCCGCCGGGCTCGACGACAAGCCGCATGCCTGGAATCTGCAGCTCAGTCTGCTGGGCTTCCTGGAGTCGACCTGGCGCGAGCCGGACGAGGGCCTCTGGGAGGTGCGCGGCGAGCGCCGCCACTTCGTCCACTCCAAGGTGATGGCCTGGGTCGCGGCCGACCGCGCGGTGCGCACCCTGGAGGAGAACCCCGGTCTGCCGGGCGACGCGGACCGGTGGCGGGCGATGCGGGACGCCGTGCACGCGGAAGTGGTCGAGAAGGGCTACGACCCCGTACGCAACACCTTCACCCAGTACTACGGCTCCCGGGAGCTGGACGCCTCGACGCTGCTCATCGTGCGCACCGGCTTCCTGCCGCCCGACGACCCTCGGGTGATCGGGACGGTCGACGCGGTGCGGGACGAGCTCGCCCACGACGGCCTGATCCGCCGCTACAGCACCGAGGGCGCGTCGGTGGACGGTCTCCCCGGCGACGAGGGGGCGTTCCTGGCGTGCTCGTTCTGGCTGGTCGACGCCCTGCTGCGGACGGGCCGCAGACGGGAGGCCGAGGCGCTCTTCGAACGGCTGCTGGACCTGCGCAACGACGTGGGGCTGCTGGCCGAGGAGTACGACCCGGTGGCCGGGCGCCAGCTCGGCAACTACCCGCAGGCGTTCAGCCACGTCGGTCTGGTGAACAGCGCGGTCGACCTCGCCGGGGAGGACTTGGCAGGATAGGGCCATGGATCTTGGACTGAAGGACCGTGTGTACATCGTCACCGGCGCGACCCGCGGGCTGGGCAACGCCACCGCCCGCGCGCTCGCCGCCGACGGCGCGAAGGTGATCATCTCCGGCCGTGACGAGAAGAGCGCCGCCGAGGCGGCCGCCGAACTGGGCCCCGAGGCGGTCGGACTCGCCGCGGACAACGCGGACCCGCTGGCCGCCCGACGGCTGGTGGACGCCGCGAAGGAACGCTTCGGCAGGCTGGACGGCATTCTGATCAGCGTCGGCGGCCCCGCGCCGGGTTTCCTCGCCGACAACACGGACGACCAGTGGCAGTCGGCGTTCGAGTCGGTCTTCCTCGGTGCCGTGCGTCTGGCCCGTACCGCGGCCGAGTCGCTCGGCGAAGGCGGCGTCATCGGCTTCGTCCTGTCCGGATCGGTGCACGAGCCGATCGCCGGTCTGACGATCTCCAACGGGCTGCGCCCCGGCCTCGCCGGTTTCGCCAAGTCCCTCGCCGACGAGCTGGGCCCGCGCGGCATCCGGGTCGTCGGCGTGCTCCCGTCCCGGATCGACACGGACCGGGTGCGTGAGCTCGACGCCCTGTCGGGTGACGCGGAGGCGTCCCGCACGGCCAACGAGGCGCGCATCCCGCTGCGCCGTTACGGCACCCCGGAGGAGTTCGGGAAGACCTCGGCCTTCCTGCTCTCCCCCGCCGCCTCCTATCTGACGGGCATCATGGTGCCCGTCGACGGCGGCGCCCGGCACGGTTTCTGACGCCGCCGCTCCGGGCGACGGTCAGCTCACCCGCTCCGCACGGTGCTTGACCGCCTTCAGACGGACCTCGGTGGGCAGCTCCTCCAGCCCTGCCGAGGTCCGCGCGTGGGTCAGCGCCCCCTCGGAAAGCCCTCTCAACGCCGACCCCGGGGCCGCGTGCGGCTCCATCATCAGCCGGACCCGGGCCCTCGGGGCGGTGCGTCGGCCGGTCAGCGTCACCTTGGCGTCGGACACCCCGTCCAGGGTTCCCGCCTCGTCACCGAGGGCGCCCTCCAGCGCCCTGCCGCGCAGGACGGCGCCCTCTCCGTCGCCGCTGTCGACCAGCACCTCGGCGAGGCGCCCGCGGCGCAGCTGGGCGAGGAGCCACCACAGTGCCAGGACCACCAGGACGGCGAGGGCCGCGATGACGGCGGGCCACCACCAGCCCTCGTCCCGCCACTTGGTCCGGTCCCCCTTGCTGAGCAGCACGTCGTCCGTGCCGTCCCAGGGCCACCAGGACGGCACGGACAGACCGAGCCCCGTCGCGAGTACGGCACCGCCGACGACGACGAGGACCAGCCCTGCCAGGCCGAGCAGGACCCGGTTGACGGTCTTGATCACGGGGTCACCCCTTCTTCGCCGGCCGGCGCACGTGCACGGAGAGGCCGGGCGGCCGCGCCAGGCCGAGTTCGCTGACGGCCGTGGACAGGACGGTGTCCAGATCGGCCCTGACGTCGTCGAGTTCACGGAAGTGCGAGAGCGCCCGTACGGTCGCCTTGCGACGGCTCATCCTCACCCGTACGGACTGCACACCGGCCACCTCCACCGCCCGGTCGCGCAGGACCAGGGCGGCGGCGGTCCGGTCGAGTCCGGCCCGCACACCGGCATGCCGGCGGCTCATCGGGAGCAGCGCGCGCAGCCCGGGGGTGAGGGCCAGGAGAAGGAGCCAGAGGCCGAGCGCGGCCGCCAGCGCCGATCCCGCGAGGACCCATACGTCGTCGAGGTGACGGCTCGCCAGGTCGTCGGCGACGGAGCGCCGCCACTGCATGGCCGGGTGGTCGGCCCGTACGGCGGCGATGTCGTAGAGCAGAAGTCCTGCGCCGCCGAGGACGACCAGAGCGGTCAGCGCAGCGGGGACCCGGCGCCCCGACCAGAAGCGGCCCGCCCTCCCACCCGGCTCGTCCGGCACGGGGCCGGGTTCGTAGGTCGAGCCCGAGGCGGACTGGTCCATCTCGAGCACGCCGCCCGGGGGCGGCGCCCCGACGGTGGGCAGACGCCGCGTGCTGTTCTCCGGGTCCTGGGGCTCGCTCATCGGATGCTCCCCTCCGGTGCGGTGCCCGCTCCCGACAGATGCAGCCGTTCGACCTGGACCGCCACTTCGGGCACCTCCATCCCCGCCAGTGCTCTTACCCGCTCGGCCACCCGACGACGCACCGACCCGCACTGCCGGCCGATGTCGCAGGGGTAGGCGAGGTCGAGGCTGACCCGCACACGGGCGGTGTCGTTGTGCACGGTGACGGTGGCGCGCGGTGCGGCGGCGTCCTCGGGCCGCTCGTCGACCGCCTCCTTCGCCGCCTGCGCGGCGATCTTCGCGACGACCCGGTCGGCGATCCGGGTCTGCCCGCGCTCCGCGGCGTCGACCCGGCCTGTTCCCCCCGTCACCGTCGTCGGTCGCCGCGCTCGCGACTCCGGAAGAAGTCGCCGGGTTCCAGGTCACCGTCCAGGAAGCGGCCGGCGACGAAGCCGACCGCGCCCAGCGCGGCCACCAGCAGAAAGGCCCCGAACCCGCCGAAGTACCCGGCGAAACCGAGCGCCATGCCGGCCACCAGGCCGACCACAGCCATGCTCATCGTGTGCTCCTCAACTGCCGCGCGGGAGGGACCTACTGGACGCGTGTCTCGGACTCGCCCTCGTCGTCCTCCTCGTCGGGCAGTTTGACGTCGCTCACGGCGATGTTGACCTCGACGACCTCCAGACCGGTCATCCGCTCGACCGCCGCGATGACGTTCTCGCGCACGTCGCGGGCCACCTCGCTGATCGCCACGCCGTAGTCGACCACGATCTCCAGATCGAGGGCCGTCTGCGACTCGCCGACCTCCGCCTTGACGCCCCGGCTCACCGACTTGCCGCCGGGAACACGGTCGCGCACCGCACCGAAGGTCCGGGAGAGGCCGCTGCCCATCGCGTGGACCCCGACGACGTCGCGTGCCGCCATTCCGGCGATCTTCTCGACCACACCGTCGGCGATGGTGGTGCGTCCGCGGGTGGCGGGTGGGCCCCCGCCACGCTTGGTGAGCTGGTTCTGCCTGCCGTCGTCCCCGCCGGGCACAGTGCCGGGGCTGTCGGGCCGGTTCCGCTGTGGGCTCTCGGTCATCGCCGCTCTTCCCTTCGGGGCGGGTTGAACTTCCGTGGCCCACACTAAGTGCGCTTGCCCGGTCCCGCGCCATGGATGGGGCAGGGTGGAGCAATGACAACGGCTGACAGCCCGCACGGGGCCGACGGATGGACCGCTGCCGTACGCCAACGGCTCGGTCTGGGCAGGCTGCTCCCTCTGGGCGGCCCCTCCGACTGTTCATGGATCGCCGAACGGGCGGCCGCGGCGGTGCTGCGGGACGCCGCGGCCGGGTCGGGGGCCGTGCTGGGGGCGCTCCGGATCGCCTCGGCCGGCACGGACCACGCCCAGGAGCCGGTGGCACCCGGGCCTCCCAGCGCGCTGCCACCCGGGCCGTTGCGGATCGAGGCCGGTTTCTCCGCGACGGCACGGCGGCCGCTGCCCGCCACCGCGGAGGCGCTGCGCACAGCCCTGCTGACGGCGGCGGCCCAGCGGCTCGGACTGGTGGTCGACGAGGTGGACCTGCGGGTGACGGATCTGCTGGAGGAGGAGGCCCGGCCGGCCGCCGAGCCAGCCCCCGAGCTCCGGACGGCGGAGCCGGAAGAGGCCGCCGGGAGTTCGGCGGCCCGCGTTCCGGGCGTCGTCTCGCTGACCCGGGTGCTGGGCAGCGCAGTTCAGCACACCGACGGTCACGTCCGGGTCGAGGTGGCGACGGCCGGGGACCACCGGGCGCTCGATGTGGCGCAGGCGGTGCGCGGGGCGGTGGCCGACGCCGTCGAGGGCCGCCCGACGGTCGCCGTGCTGGTCACTGCCGTCGTCGACCGGACATGAGGGTGCCCCTCACCGTCCGGTGAGGGGCAGGGCGCGCGGGCCGCGGCTCAGTCGGCGAGGCCGGCGAGGTCGCGGAGCCGGCGGCCCTGTGCGGCCCGCTCGGCGGTGCGCTGCTCCTCGTACGTACGCGAGAGTGCGCCGCTCAGCAGCGCCTTCGTCTCGACGACCGCGTCGCGCGGGGCGGCGAGCAGGGCCGCTGCCAGGTCGTGCCCCGCCGCGTCGAGCTGGTCGGCCGGGACGACGAGGTTGGCGAGGCCGGTGCGCTCGGCCTCCTCCGCGTGCACGAAGCGGCCGGTGGCACAGATCTCCAGCGCGCGGGCATACCCCACGAGGTTGACGAGGGGGTGGGTGCCCGTGAGGTCGGGAACGAGACCGAGGCTGGTCTCGCGCATGGCGAACTGCACGTCCTCGGCGACGATCCGCAGATCGCAGGCGAGGGCGAGTTGGAAGCCGGCACCGATCGCGTGCCCCTGGACGGCCGCGATCGAGACGATGTCATTGCGGCGCCACCAGGTGAACGCCTCCTGGTACTCGGCGATGACCGTGTCGAGCTCGGCCTCCGAGCCACGCGCCATGTCGATGAAGGACGGCTCGCCGTCGAATCCCTCGGGTGCGAATGCCTGCCGGTCGAGTCCCGCGGAGAAGGACTTGCCTTCGCCACGCAGCACGACGACCCGCACGCTGCCGGGGAGCGCCCGTCCGGCCTCTGCCAACGCCCGCCACAGAGCGGGAGACTGAGCGTTGCGCTTGGCCGGGTTGGTGAGCGTCACCGTGGCAACCGCGTCATCGACGGTGAGCCGTACGCCGTCCTTGTCGAGCACAGAGTCGAGCGAGGTCATGGAGCGCCTCCGGATCGGGTGCAGTCAGCACTTACTGGCAAGTAACTGAACAGTAACCACCCGGACGACCTGACGGTCGGCCGGGTGGCCACCCCGTGTTCCGGTGAGCCCCGGGGCCGGCCTGGGCCGGCCCGTGACCGCCGCCCGCCGTCAGGCCGAAGCGGCCTTCTTGCCGCGAGTCGCGCCGCCGCGTCCCCGCAGAGTGACTCCGGACTCACTGAGCATCCGGTGTACGAATCCGTAGGAGCGGCCGGTTTCCTCGGCCAGCGCCCGGATGCTCGCACCGGAGTCGTACTTCTTCTTCAGGTCTGCCGCGAGCTTGTCACGCGCGGCGCCGGTTACCCGGCTGCCCTTCTTCAGAGTCTCGGCCACCCGTGCCTCCTCAAGGAAGTGCGCTCTGGACTCTCATGATCACCCCTCCCCGGCTTCCTGGCCACCCATTCGGCAAGGTACGTACGACCGGATTCCGCATCCCGAAGCGCTCCGACACAAGCGGAGTCAGGCATTCCTGGGGGTGTAGGGGCCGCGTCGGGCGATCTGCGGGGCATACGGGCAGGTCAGGGCCGTACGGGGTGGGGCGGCGGAAAACGAGTGCGCCCGGCAGGCATCCGCCGGGCGCCGCGCCGGGGTACGAGACCCGCTCATCCAGATGATGGATCACCTATGGGCCGAATGATCCAGACGCACTGGATCACCGGGCCCCGCACCGGTTCCGGGAGCTCCCGCGGGTCAGGCGAGGGCGACCAGGTCCCGGTAGTCCGCACCCCAGAGGTCCTCGACCCCGTCGGGCAGCAGGATGATGCGCTCCGGCTGGAGCGCCTCGACCGCGCCCTCGTCGTGGGTGACGAGGACGACGGCGCCCTTGTACGTGCGCAGCGCTCCGAGGATCTCCTCGCGGCTGGCCGGGTCGAGGTTGTTCGTCGGCTCGTCGAGCAGCAGCACGTTGGCGGAGGAGACGACGAGCGTCGCCAGGGCCAGCCGGGTCTTCTCCCCGCCGGAGAGCACTCCGGCCGGCTTGTCCACGTCGTCGCCGGAAAAGAGGAAGGAACCGAGCGTCTTGCGGACCTCGACGAGATCGAGGTCGGGCGCCGCGCTGCGCATGTTCTCCAGGACGGTGCGCTCCGGGTCCAGGGTCTCGTGCTCCTGGGCGTAGTAGCCGAGCTTGAGGCCGTGGCCCTCGATGATCTGACCGGTGTCGGCCTTCTCCGCGCCCCCGAGGAGCCGGAGCAGGGTGGTCTTGCCCGCACCGTTGAGGCCGAGGATGACGACACGTGAGCCCTTGTCGATGGCGAGGTCCACGTCGGTGAAGATCTCGAGCGAACCGTAGGACTTGGAGAGCCCCTCGGCCATCAGCGGGGTCTTGCCGCACGGGGACGGCTCGGGGAAGCGCAGCTTCGCCACCTTGTCGGAGACCCGCACGGCCTCCAGCCCGGAGAGCAGGCGCTCGGCCCGCTTGGCCATGTTCTGCGCGGCGACGGTCTTGGTCGCCTTGGCGCGCATCTTGTCCGCCTGGGAGTTCAGGGACGCGGCCTTCTTCTCGGCGTTCTGACGCTCGCGCTTGCGGCGCTTCTCGTCGGCCTCGCGCTGCTGCTGGTAAAGCTTCCAGCCCATGTTGTAGATGTCGATCTGCGCGCGGTTGGCGTCGAGGTAGAAGACCTTGTTGACCACGGTCTCGACGAGCTCGACGTCGTGGGAGATCACGATGAAGCCGCCGCGGTACGTCTTGAGGTAGTCACGCAGCCAGACGATCGAGTCCGCGTCGAGGTGGTTGGTGGGCTCGTCGAGGAGCAGGGTGTCGGCGTCGGAGAACAAGATGCGGGCGAGCTCGACACGGCGGCGCTGACCACCGGAGAGGGTGTGCAGGGGCTGGCCGAGCACCCGGTCGGGCAGGCTCAGCGCGGCGGCGATGGTGGCGGCCTCGGCCTCGGCGGCGTATCCGCCCTTGGTGAGGAACTCCGTCTCCAGGCGCTCGTAGCGCTTCATCGCCTTCTCGCGGGTGGCGCCCTTGCCGTTCGCCATCCGCTCCTCGTTCTCCCGCATCTTGCGCAGGATCTCGTCGAGCCCGCGGGCCGAGAGGATGCGGTCGCGGGCCAGGACGTCGAGGTCGCCGGTGCGCGGGTCCTGCGGGAGGTAGCCGACCTCACCGCTGTTGGTGATGGTGCCGCCGGCCGGCGTCCCCTCACCCGCCAGGCACTTGGTGAGGGTGGTCTTGCCGGCACCGTTGCGGCCGACCAGGCCGATGCGGTCGCCCTTGGCGATACGGAAGGAGGCGGACTCGATGAGGATGCGGGCGCCGGCGCGCAGCTCGATACCGGAAGCGGTGATCACGGAAATACTCCAGGGCGGAATGGACGGCGGAGGGACAGCGGACTCACGACTCGACGCCGTCTAGTGCACAAGGAGAATTGCCATGGGAACCAGTCTACTGGCGGCGTCCACCGGCTTTTCCGCATGCTCAGGGCCCACGGCGGCCCCGCGAGGGCACCCACGGCCACGTCACGCCGCCGGGCGTCCCCCTGCGACCCGGCCGATACTCGACGGAGAAGCGAGACGGAGATCACACCGGCACGGTGTGTGTGCGGAGAGGGTGAGCGTGATGGCGGGCATGGAGGGCGTTCCCACGGTTTTTCCGACGATTCTGTACGACGACGCGAAGGCGGCGATCAGGGTGCTGACCCAGGCCCTGGGCTTCGCCGAGGAAGCGGTGTACGAGGGAGAGGACGGCAGCGTCCTGCACGCCGAGCTGTCCTGCGGCAACGGCCGGGTGATGCTCGGGTCGAAGGGCGGCCGGGGCGTCTTCGCCCAGGCGATGGCGGGCGCCGGGCCGGCCGGGGTGTACGTGGTGGTGGACGAGGTGGACGCCCACCACGCCCGGGCGGTGGAACACGGCGTGGAGATTCTGTTGCCGCCGACCGACCAGGACTACGGCTCGCGCGACTACATGGCGCGGGACCCCGAGGGCAACGTATGGAGCTTCGGTACGTACGCCCCGGGATCCTCGGGCTGAGCGCCCCCGGGGCGGCACGGTCCCGCACGGGTCACTGCGGGGCGCGCGGCTCACACCCCGCCGGTGTGCACCTGGAAGGCCGCGCGGCGCACGGCTTTGGCCAGGGCCGGGTCCGGGTGGGCCGCCGCCAGGGCCACCAGCACCTGGACGGTCCGCGGATGGCCGACGGCCCGTACCTCGTCCAGGAGCGCGGGCACCGTGCCCTGGACGGCCGAGTCGAGGTGACGGACCAGCAGCCCGGTCTCGCCGTGGTCGGCCACGGCCGCGGCGGTGTCGACCCAGAGCCAGGTGGCCTCCTCGCGGCTGAGGACGTCCTGGGCGTCGTCCGGGTCGGTGCCCTCGTACTCGGCGAGCCAGAGCAGGGCGTAGGGGCGCAGCGACGCCTCGGTCACGACGGAACGGACGACGGGCTCCGCGGGGGCTCCCACGACGCGCAGTGCCTCGAAGGCGAGGCCGCGCAGCAGGGCGTCCTCGCCGCGGGCGACGGCCAGCAGTTCGGCCACGGCGCTGCCGACGGGGCGTGCGGCGAGCCAGGCCCGGTATTCGGCGCGGGCCGGACCGGGAGTGAGCCGCGCGCAGCCCAGCAGCATGTCGGCCGCGGACTGCTCGATGTTGCCGGCCGGGCTCTGGGCGGCGACGCAGATCTGCTCCAGCTTGACCCAGACCGCCCAGTTGCCCAGCGGAGTGAGCGTGGCGAGGCCGGCGCCGAGCGTGAGGGCGCCGACGGAGGCGAGGCCCTCCAGGGCCCAGTCGAGCAGCAGCGCGTTCAGGTCTGCGGGGCGTCCGCCGACGGGGGCGGGCTGCTCCTGCGGCCCGTACGGAACCTCGCACCGCTCGTCGTGGAGTTCCGCGACGCGCTGGCCGAGCAGGTCGAGGAGCGCCGGCACGGTCACCGCGCCCGCCGAGAGCTGGAGGAGGGAGAGCACCTGGGGCACGGCCTCGACGGCTTCCGCCACGGCGGTCGCCTCGACGCCTTCGGGCGAGGCGTGGACGAGCGACCAGGCGTCGAAGAGCGCCACCCAGCCGCGGAGCACGGCGGAGTCGTCGCGGTCCCAGGCGCGCAGCCGCCAGCCGCGGCGGGCGGTGTCGCCGTGCATCTCGATGAGTCCGGCCAGCCTGGCCCGGTCCCAGCCGGCCCGCACCTGGGCCGGGGACAGCTGGAGCGCGGCGGCGGCCCGCTCCAGGGCCGGGGCGGCGAGCGGGGCGGAGCCGGCGCTCGTCCCGTCCGCGGCCCAGTGGGCGATCCGTACGGCGTCGGCCAGTACGGCCCTGGCCTGGCGTGCCAGTTCCGCCGGGGGCGGTGTGCCCTCGGGTGGCCGGGGGGCCGGCCTGGTGCGCCGGGTCGTCACTGCCTTGCGGGCGGTCGCCTGGGGTCGCGGGCGGACAAGTCGCAGCCTGGAGTCGCGCGGGGTACGGGACGTCACGAGGAGCAGTCTTGCCTCTGACGGGCCGAAAGCCCAAACGGAAGCCGTGTCACCGGGATTCGCGGGGCCTCCGGGCGGGGGCACCAACCGGGCGGTTCCGGGCCATCAGCTCACATCAGGGGCGTGAGGAAGCGTCTGAGGGCCTCTTCGTAACCGGCCGGATCCGCGTTCCACATCGCCGCATGCGGAGCCTGCGGTACGGAGTGCAGTGTCACCAGGTCGGGCCGGCGTGCGGCGAGTTCCCGGGACTGCTGCCACGGGGCCAGGGCGTCGTCGGGTCCGTGGACGATCAGGGTGGGGGCGTGCAGGGCCGTCGGCACCGAGGTCTCCAGGAGCGGGGCGCCGTGCAGCCCGGTCTGGCCCTGGGCGGCCCGGACTGCGAGGGGCAGCAGCGCGGAGGGGACGCCCCGGGCCGAGGCGAGGGCCCGCAGGGTGGTCCTCCAGTCCAGGACCGGGGAATCGAGGACGAGACCGCTGACCCGGTCGCGGAGCGCGGAGTTGACGGCCGCGTGCAGGGCCATCGACGCGCCGGACGACCAGCCGTGCAGGATGACGTTCTCGGCCCCGTAACGCACGGCGTAGCGGATGGCCGCGTCGAGGTCGCGCCATTCGGACTCACCGAGGTGGGTGAGCCCGTCCGGTGAGCGCGGGGCGCCCGCGTCGCCGCGGTAGGCCAGGTCGAGCACGGGGAACTGCTGGGCGTGGAGGAACCCCAGCACGTTCAGGGGGTGGTCCCTGGTGGTGCCGAGGCCGTGCACGGTGATCACCCAGGTGTCGCGGGCCGCGGGCACGAACCACGCGGGCAGGGGGCCGAGTTCGCCGGGGACCTCCACCTCCTTGTACGCGAGGCCGAGCGCGGTGAGCGGGTCGCCGCGGTGGAGTTCGGGGGTGAGGCGCACCCTGCCACCCGGCTTCAGGCTGCCCAGGGTCACGCGGTCCAGCCTGCGTACGACCGTGTCGGCGGAGGCCGCGTCGTCCCCCTGTTGTCCGACCACCGGGCCGACCACCGCGTGGACGCCCCGGCCGGCCAGTCCGTACGTACCGGGACGCAGCGCGGGGAAGGAGCGGGTCAGGGTGACCTGCCCGGCCGCGGTGGCGTGCACGGTGAGGCGGCGGTCGGCCGGGAAGGGGCGTGGCGAGGGCGCCCCGAGGGCGGCGTCGCTGGCGTAGCGGCCGGCGGCGACCGCTGCCGCGCCGACGCCGAGGATCGAGGTTGCGGCCACTGCCGCCACTGTTGCCGGGCGCACGGCTCCAGTGTCCCGGGCGGCGGCGCCGTCGGCCAGTGGGCGTCGGCCGTACGGTGCGGCGCCCGGGCTCAGCCGGGCTGGCCGTATCCCTTCAGGGCCTCCTGCACGTCGCGCAGCTGGGCCGGGGTGAGGAGGGCCGGCCGGTGGCCGGGCACGGAGCTGGCGGTGAGCCAGAGCCTGCACATCCATTCGAGCTGGGCGGTGCGGTCGTAGGCCTCGTCGAGGGTGGACCCGTGGGTGACGGTGCCGTGGTTGCGCAGCAGGCAGCCGGTGCGGTCGCGCAGGGCGGCCAGCATGTTGTCGGCGAGTTCCCGCGTCCCGTAGAGCGCGTACGGGGCGGTACGGACGGGGCCGCCGAGCATCGCGGCGGCGTAGTGGATGAGCGGCACCTCGGTGACGAGGGTGGAGACGGCCGTGGCGTGCACGGCGTGGGTGTGGACGACTGCGGCGGCGCCGCTGCCCCGGTAGACGGCGAGGTGGAGAGGGAGTTCGCTGGTCGGGGCCAGGTCGCCCAGGACCTGACGTCCGTCGAGGTCGACGCCGACCACGTCGGCCGGGCCGAGCCGGTCGTAGGGCACCCCGCTGGGGGTGACCAGGACGATGTCGCCGACCCGGGCCGACACGTTGCCCGAGGTGCCGACGACGAGGCCGTCCGCCGCGGTACGCCGGGCCGTCGCGACGACACCGTCCCATACCTGTTCGATGGCGTCTCTGTGCTCGTCGGTCATGCGGGGATCCTAGGGGGCACGTGACCGATGTCTCGCCGATGGAGCGCGTCGGCCGCAGCCACAGCCGCCGGAGCGGGGCGGGAGCCGGGCCTCGCACCGGCCGCGGAGGTCCGGCCCACCCACCGCGCACACAAGCGGAACCGGCATACGCGGTTGGGGTCACCATGCCGCCCTGCCCAGTTCATCTTCCGTTCACCCTGGTTGCTTACGTTCCACGTGCCAATGACGTCGAACGATTGCCTGGGTAAATGGAACACATCACGCTGCTGCTTGCGATTGTGGTCGTGACAGCTCTCGTGTTCGATTTCACGAACGGTTTCCACGACACCGCCAACGCGATGGCCACCACCATCTCGACCGGCGCTCTCAAGCCCAAGACAGCGGTGGCCATGTCCGCCGTTCTCAACCTCGTCGGCGCGTTCCTGTCCGTCGAGGTCGCCAAGACGATCTCCGGCGGGATCATCAATGAGGACGGTCTCAGAACCGAGGTCATCTTCGCGGCGCTCGTCGGCGCCATCCTGTGGAATCTGCTGACCTGGCTCGTGGGTCTGCCCTCCAGTTCCTCCCACGCTCTCTTCGGCGGTCTCATCGGCGCCGCGGTGATGTCGGCCGGCTGGTCCTCGATCGACGGCGGCACCGTCGTCACGAAGGTGCTGCTGCCCGCGATCGCGGCTCCGCTGGTGGCCGGTGTCGCCGCGCTGCTGGCCACGAGGCTGACGTACCGCCTCAACCGGAAGATCACGGACGAGGCACAGCTGAAGTCGACCGCCAAGGGCTACCGCGCCGGCCAGATCGCCTCGGCCGGTCTCGTCTCGCTCGCCCACGGCACCAACGACGCGCAGAAGACCATGGGCATCATCACCCTGGCCCTGGTCACCGGCGGCGTCCTCGCCCCCGGTTCCAACCCGCCGGTCTGGGTCATCGCCTCCGCGGGTATCGCGATCGCGCTGGGCACCTACCTCGGCGGCTGGCGCATCATCCGCACCATGGGCAGCGGCCTCACCGACCTGCGTCCGCCGCAGGGATTCGCGGCCCAGACGAGTGCGGCCACCGTCATCCTGGCCTCCTCGCACCTCGGCTTCTCCCTCTCGACCACGCAGTCCTGCTCCGGCGCGGTGATGGGTGCGGGGCTCGGGCGCAAGGGGGGCGTGGTCCGCTGGTCCACCGCCACCCGGATGTTCATCGCCTGGGGCCTGACGCTGCCCGCCGCCGGCCTGGTCGGTGCGGGGGCCGAGTTCCTGACCAAGCAGGGGCCCTGGGGTGTCGCCGTGGTGGCCGCCGTGCTCGTGGGCGGATCCGCCGCCATCTGGCTGCTGTCGCGCCGCAAGCCGGTCGACCACACCAACGTCAACGAGCCCGCGGGCGTCGTCACGACCGCCATCGCGGCCGTCAGCCCGCCGCCCGTCGGCCTGGCGGACACACACCTCAAGACCACGATCCACGCCCCGGCCGACCCCCAGACCGACCCGGCCCGACCGGCCACGGTGTAAGGACAGATCCGTATGAACATCGACTGGGCAGCTCTGGCCTCCGTCTTCGGCGTCAGCCTCGTGATCACCGTCGCGCTCGTGGGCCTCTTCACCCTCGGCATCCTGGGCCTGGCCAAGCAGGTGCCGACGGCTCAGGGCGGCGGCGGTTCCCACGCCCCGGCCCGCGTCGGCGCGTACGCCTGCTTCGGGCTGTGCGCGGCGGCGGTCGCGTACGGGATCTATCTGATCGTCGCCTGACCTCACGGGCACGCACCGGGCCGGACACACCACGTGTGTCCGGCCCGGTGTGCGTCCGGGCACACCGAAGCCTCGCAGGTCAACGGCAGGTTGACGGGCGTTCGCGGAGCATGGTGGACTGCCGGAGCCATTACGGCGACAGAAGAGGAAGCCGGTGCGAATCCGGCGCGGTCCCGCCACTGTCACCGGGGAGCAGCCTCCACACGGAAGTCACGGTCCGCCGCAGCGGACTGGAAGGCCGGAGGAACTGCGGATCCGGAAGCCAGGAGACTCTCGTCGCCGGTCACGTCGAACCAGGGCGCGGACCCTGAGTGAGGACATACGCCATGCCTGGCTGCCCTGCGTCGGTCGCTGCACCACCCGTCCCTGAGGTCCTTCGAGGCGCGACGGCCGGCTGACGCGTGCGAGCCGACCGCATCTTCGCGTACGGCGCCGCCGCCGGTCTGATCGGCGACCTGCTGCTCGGTGATCCCCGGCGGGGACATCCCGTCGCCGCCTTCGGGCGTGCCGCGGCGGGTGCCGAGGACCGGCTGTGGCGCGATCACCGCGGCTGGGGCGCCCTGCACACGCTGGTCTGTGCCGGGGGCGCCACGGGCGCCGCCGCGCTGGCCGCCCGTGCCGTACGGAACCGTCCCGCCGCCGCCGTGGCACTGACCGCTGCCGCCACCTGGGCCGTCGTCGGGGGCACGTCACTGGGCCGCGAGGCCCGTGCCGTCGGCGGGGCGCTGGCCGCCGGGGACATCGAGCTGGCCCGGGAGCGGCTGCCGCATCTGTGCGGCCGGGACCCCCAGGCACTGGACGGGCCCGGGATCGCCCGCGCGGTGGTGGAGTCCGTCGCCGAGAACACCTCCGACGCCGTCGTGGGAGCCCTGGTCTGGGGCGCGGTCGGCGGGGTGCCCGGGCTGGTCGCCTTCCGGGCTGTCAACACGCTCGACGCCATGGTCGGACACAAGTCACCCCGCTACCGGCGCTACGGCTGGGCCTCGGCCCGGCTCGACGACGTCGCCGGATGGCCGGGGGCCCGGCTCACCGCCGCCTTGGCCGTGGCTGCCGGCGGACGCCCGCGCGAGGCCGTCCGGGCCTGGCGGGCCGACGCGGGCCGGCATCCCAGCCCCAACGCGGGCCCGGTGGAGGCCTCGTTCGCGGGAGCGCTCGGCGTACGGCTCGGCGGCACCCTCGCGTACGGCGGGCGGGTCGAGCACCGGCCGGTGCTCAACGGCGGGGCCGGGCGGGACGTGCGGGTCACGGACATCGAACGTGCGGTGCGGCTGTCGCGCCGGGTGAGTGTGCTGGCCCTCGCCGTGTGTGCGGCGGGGCGGCTGGCCAGGGGACGGAGAGTCGGATGAGCGGCGGGCTGCTGGTCGCGGGAACCACGTCGGACGCGGGCAAGAGCGTCGTCACGGCCGGGATCTGCCGGTGGCTTGTGCGACGGGGGGTGAAGGTCGCCCCCTTCAAGGCGCAGAACATGTCGCTGAACTCGTTCGTCACCCGTGGGGGCGCGGAGATCGGCCGGGCGCAGGCGATGCAGGCGCAGGCCGCCCGGGTGGAGCCGTCGGTACTGATGAACCCGGTGCTGCTCAAGCCCGGGGGTGACCGGTCGAGCCAGGTCGTCCTGATGGGGAAGCCGGTCGGCGAGATGAGTGCGCGCGGCTACCACGGGGGACGCCAGGAGGCGCTGCTGGGGACGGTCGTGGACTGTCTGGAGCAACTGCGGGGCACGTATGACGCCGTGATCTGCGAGGGGGCGGGCAGTCCGGCCGAGATCAATCTGCGGCGTACGGACATCGTGAACATGGGCGTCGCGCGAGCCGCCGGGTTCCCCGTGCTGGTGGTCGGCGACATCGACCGGGGCGGTGTGTTCGCCTCGTTCTTCGGTACGACGGCGCTGCTGAGCCCCGAGGACCAGTCGCTGATCGCCGGATACCTGGTCAACAAGTTCCGCGGTGACGTGTCGCTGCTGGAGCCCGGTCTCGACATGCTCCGCGGGCTCACGGGCCGGCGGACGTACGGGGTCCTGCCGTACGCGCACGGGCTGGGCATCGACGAGGAGGACGGGCTGCGGGTGTCGATGCGCGGCACCGTACGGGAGTCGGTCGTGACGCCGCCGCACGGCGAGGACGTGCTGCGGGTCGCGGTGTGCGCCGTACCGCTGATGTCGAACTTCACCGATGTGGACGCCCTGGCGGCCGAACCGGGTGTGATCGTGCGGTTCGTGGACCGGGCGGAGGAACTCGCCGACGCGGACCTCGTGGTCGTGCCCGGGACCCGGGGGACCGTGAAGGCACTGGCCTGGCTGCGCGAGCGGGGGCTTGCCGAGGCGCTGCGGCGACGGGCCGCCGAGGGGCGGCCCGTGCTGGGGATCTGCGGCGGTTTCCAGGTGCTGGGCGAGCGCATCGAGGACGACGTGGAGTCACGGGCCGGCCTGGTCGAGGGGCTCGGGCTGCTGCCGGTACGGGTCCGTTTCGGCCGGGAGAAGGTCCTGGAACGGCCTGTCGGTTCGGCGCTCGGGGAGCCGGTGGAGGGATACGAGATCCATCACGGGGTCGCCGAGGTGAACGGCGGCGAGCCGTTCCTGGACGGGTGCCGGGTGGGCTCGGTCTGGGGGACGCACTGGCACGGGTCGCTGGAGAGCGACGCGTTCCGGCGGGCGTTCCTGGGTGAGGTCGCGCGGGCCGCGGGTCGGCGGTTCGTCCCGGCGCCCGACACGAGCTTCGAGGCGTTGCGGGAGGAACAGCTGGACCGGCTGGGGGACCTGATCGAGGAGCACGCCGATACGGACGCCCTGTGGCGGCTCATCGAGACCGGCGCGCCGGCGGGTCTGCCGTTCATCGCTCCGGGTGCGCCGCCGACGCCTGCGCCGGACCAGGCTCCCGGAACGCCGGTCGGGCTCGGTCATGCAGTTGTGGTCGCTACAGAGGAGACTCCGTGAATACGCCCTATCCCTTCACCGCCATCGTCGGGCAGGACGATCTGCGGCTCGGGCTGTTGCTCAACGCCGTCAGTCCGGCCGTCGGCGGGGTGCTCGTGCGGGGTGAGAAGGGGACCGCCAAGTCCACCGCCGTGCGGGCGCTCGCCGCGCTGATGCCCGAGGTCGAGGTCGTCGCGGGGTGCCGTTTCTCGTGCGCCCCGGCGGCACCCGATCCGGCGTGTCCCGACGGCCCCCACGAGGCGGGTACGGGCGCGTCGCGTCCGGCGCGGACCGTGGAGCTTCCGGTAGGCGCGTCGGAGGACCGGCTCGTCGGGGCGCTCGACATCGAACGGGCGCTCTCGGAAGGCGTGAAGGCCTTCGAGCCGGGGCTGCTCGCCGACGCCCATCGCGGGATCCTCTACGTCGACGAGGTCAATCTCCTCCACGACCACCTGGTGGACCTGCTGCTCGACGCGGCGGCCATGGGTGCCTCGTACGTCGAGCGGGAGGGTGTCTCGGTCCGTCACGCGGCGCGCTTCCTGCTGGTGGGGACGATGAACCCGGAGGAGGGCGAATTGCGCCCCCAGCTCCTGGACCGCTTCGGGCTGACCGTCGAGGTGGCCGCCTCGCGTGAGACGGACCTGCGCGTCGAGGTCGTGCGGCGGCGGCTCGCGTACGACGACGATCCGGCGGGGTTCGCGGCGCGGTGGGCGGACGAGGAGACCGCGTTGCGTGAACGGATCGTCGCCGCGCGCGCCCTGCTCCCGCGTGTGGTGCTCGGTGACGGCGTGCTGCGGCAGATCGCGGCGACCTGCGCGGCGTTCGAGGTCGACGGCATGCGTGCCGACATCGTCATGGCCCGTACCGCGACGGCGCTGGCCGCGTGGGCGGGGCGCGAGGAGGTCGTGGCGGAGGACGTACGGCAGGCCGCGCTCCTGGCCCTCCCCCACCGGCGACGGCGCAATCCGTTCGACGCGCCCGGGCTGGACGAGGACAAGCTGGACGAGGCTCTGGAGGACGCTGCGGACGAGCAGGGCGGGGGCGACGACGATCCGGACCCCGACGGGCCCGGCGGCGGTGTGCCTCCGCAGGGCGGCGGGCCCGAGAGCGACGGCGGCGGCTCGGACGCGGGCGGCTCCGACGACGGGGGCGCCGACGCGCCCGGCCGGGAGGACGGCGGGAGCGGCGACGCGCCCGCACCGGGCGGCGGTGCCGGGGAGCAGCAGCCCGCGCGGGCCGGCGAGCCGTTCCGTACGAAGATGCTGAGCGTGCCCGGTCTGGGCGAGGGCGCGGCCGGGCGGCGGTCCCGGGCGCGTACCGAGCACGGCAGGACCACCGGTTCGCGGCGGCCCGAGGGTGCGCTGACGAAGCTGCACCTGGCGGCGACCGTGCAGGCGGCGGCGCCGCACCAGCGGGCACGCGGGCGGTCGGGGCGGGGCCTCGTCGTACGGCGGGACGATCTGCGGCAGGCGACACGGGAGGGGCGCGAGGGCAATCTGGTGCTGTTCGTCGTGGACGCCTCCGGGTCGATGGCGGCCCGGCAGCGGATGAGCGCGGTGAAGGGCGCGGTGATGTCGCTGCTGCTGGACGCGTACCAGCGCAGGGACAAGGTCGGCCTGGTCACCTTCCGGGGGAAGGACGCCGAGGTGGCGCTGCCCCCGACCTCGTCGGTGGACGCGGCGGCCGCCCGGCTGGAGTCGCTCCCGACGGGCGGGCGTACCCCGCTGGCCGCCGGACTGCTGAGGGCGCACGACGTGCTGCGCGTGGAGCGGCTGCGTGATCCGTCGCGGCGGCCGCTGCTGGTCGTGGTGACGGACGGCCGGGCGACCGGGGGCGTGGATCCGGTGGCGCTGGCGGGGCGGGCAGGTCGGCTGCACGCCTCCGAGGGCACCGCGTCGGTCGTCGTGGACTGCGAGTCGGGGTTCGTACGCCTCGGTCTCGCCGCACAGCTCGCCCGGGATCTGGGAGGCAGCGCGGTCACGCTCGACGAGCTGCGCGCCGACTCGATCGCCGGGCTGGTCAAGGACATCACTGCTGCCGGGAGGGCCGCGTAATGCCACAGGGACAGCCTGTATCGGTACCGGACGACGGGCTGACGACACGTCAGCGCCGTAATCGTCCACTGCTGTTCGTCCACACGGGCATCGGCAAGGGCAAGTCGACGGCGGCCTTCGGGCTGGCACTGCGGGCCTGGAACCAGGGCTGGCCGATCGGGGTGTTCCAGTTCGTGAAGTCGGCGAAGTGGAAGGTCGGCGAGGAGAACGCGCTGAAGGTGCTGGGGGCGAGCGGCGAGGGCGGCACCGTCGACTGGCACAAGATGGGCGAGGGCTGGTCGTGGGTCCAGAGGGGCATCCACGGTGACAACTCCGACAACGAGGAGAAGGCCCGCGAGGGCTGGGAGCAGGTCAAGCGCGACCTGGCCGCCGAGACGTACAAGCTGTACGTGCTCGACGAGTTCGCCTATCCGATGCACTGGGGCTGGATCGACACCGACGAGGTCGTCGAGGTCATGCGCGACCGTCCGGGGACGCAGCACGTGGTGATCACCGGACGCAACGCTCCCCAGAAGCTGATCGAGGCCGCCGACCTGGTGACCGACATGTCGAAGGTCAAGCACCCGATGGACGCCGGCCAGAAGGGCCAGAGAGGCATCGAGTGGTGAGTGTTCCTCGTCTGGTCATCGCCGCACCCGCCTCGGGCAGCGGCAAGACCACGGTGGCCACGGGCCTGATGGCGGCCTTCGCGGGGCGTGGCCTCGCGGTGTCCCCGCACAAGGTGGGGCCCGACTACATAGACCCCGGTTACCACGCGCTGGCCACCGGCCGCCCGGGGCGCAACCTCGACGCGTACATGTGCGGGCCCGGTCTGATCGCCCCGCTGTTCACCCACGGTGCGAGCGGTTGCGACCTGGCGGTCGTCGAGGGGGTGATGGGGCTGTACGACGGGGCCTCGGGGCAGGGCGAACTCGCCTCGACCGCCCAGGTCTCCAAGCTGCTGCGGGCTCCCGTCGTGCTGGTCGTCGACGCGTCCTCGCAGTCGCGTTCGGTGGCGGCCCTGGTGCACGGATTCGCCTCCTGGGACCCGGAGGTGCGGATCGGCGGGGTGATCCTGAACAAGGTGGCCTCCGACCGTCACGAGGCGCTGCTCCGGGAGGCCCTCGACGAGTCGGGGCTGCCGGTCCTCGGGGTGCTGCGGCGGGCACCGCAGGTCGCGACCCCCTCGCGCCATCTGGGCCTGGTCCCGGTGGCCGAGCGGCAGACCGATGCCCTGGACGCCGTCGGCGCGATGGGCGACCGTGTGTCCGAGGGCTGCGACCTGGACGCCCTGATGGCGCTCGCCCGCTCGGCACCGGATCTGCCCGACGAGGCGTGGGAGCCGGAGCGGCATCCGGCACCGCGCACCCGGCCGGTGGTGGCCGTGGCGGGAGGCGCGGCGTTCACCTTCGCCTACGCCGAGCACGCCGAGCTGCTGACCGCTGCGGGCGCCGAGGTGGTCGTCTTCGATCCGCTGCGCGACGAGGAGCTCCCGGCGGGCACGGCGGGGCTGGTCGTCGGCGGCGGCTTCCCCGAGGTGTACGCGCCGGAGCTGTCGGCGAACGAGCCGTTGCGCCGGGCGGTGACCGAACTCGCCCGCTCCGGCGCCCCGGTGGCGGCCGAGTGCGCGGGCCTGCTCTATCTGGCCCGTGAGCTGGACGGCCGCCCGATGTGCGGGGTGCTGGACGCCTCGGCCCGGATGTCGGAGCGGCTGACCCTCGGCTACCGGCAGGCGGTGGCGGTGTCCGACAGCGTGCTGGCGGTGGCCGGGACACGGCTGCGCGGGCACGAGTTCCACCGGACGGTGCTGGAGCCCGGGGCCGGCACGACGCCCGCCTGGGGGCTGCACCAGCCGGAGCGGCGGGTGGAGGGCTTCGTGCAGGGGGGCGTGCACGCGAGCTATCTGCACACGCACTGGGCGGCGGCGCCCGGGGTCGCGCGGCGTTTCGTGGAGCAGTGCCGGGGGTGAGACCGATCCGTTCCTGTGGAGCGGCGCCGGACGTGACGTCACTCCGCGATGCCGACCACCAGCCAGATGAAGCCCACCCCCGCGACCGTGCACAGCAGCGTCGAGCGGGCCGGGTGGTCGTGGTGCGCCTCGGGGAGGATCTCGGCCGCGGCGAGATAGAGGAGTGCCCCGCCGAAGAAGCCGAGATAACAGCCGAGCAGTTCCTCCGGAAGGGTGAACAGCAGTGTGGTCGCCGCGCCCACGATCGGGGCCAGGGCGTCGGCGTACAGCATCAGGAGGGCCTTGCGGCGGGCGTTCCCGTAGAGGCTGGTGATCGTGTACGTGTTGAACCCGTCGGCGAAGTCATGGGTGATGACGGCGAGCGCGACGGCGGCTCCCATTCCTCCGCCGATCTGGAACGCGGCCCCGAGCGCGATGCCGTCCATCAGGCTGTGGCCCACCATCGCGGCCGCCGCGGTCAGCCCGACCTGCGGCACCCGTTCCTCGCCGGCCCCGTGTGCCGCTTGGCGTACGGCCAGCGAGCGCTCGACGAGATGGGCCGTCAGGAAGCCCCCCACGAAGAGCAGCAGGGCGGCGGGGACACCGAAGACCACACCGCCCGCGGCCTCCACCGCCTCGGGCAGCAGATCGAGACCGACGACGCCCAGCATCAGTCCGCCGGCGAAGCCGAGCACGAGGTGGCGGCGGTCGCTGACGCGTTGCGCGACCCAGCCGCCCGCCAGGGTCATCAGGAACGCGCCGAGCGCGACGAATACCGCCATGCGCCCTTGCTAGCGGATTGACCCCGCAGCCCGCACCTCAGGGCCGCCTTACCGGTGTCCCCCGCCCCCTGCTCGAAAGGAGCTTCTCCCATGATCCGGGCCACGCTCGTCGTCGGTGTCGGTGCCCGTCGCGGTGTCCCGGCCGAGGAGGTGCTCGGGCTGATCCGCAGGACGCTGGAGGAGGCCGGGTGCGCGGCCGGGGACGTGGTCGAGCTGGCGACGCTCGACACCAGGGCGGACGAGCCGGGAATCACCGGCGCCGCGGCACGCCTGGGGGTGCCCGTGCGGTCGTACGCGGCCGGGGTGCTGGCGGAGGTCCCCGTTCCCCATCCCTCGACGGCGCCGCGCAGGGCTGTGGGAACCGGGTCGGTCGCGGAGGCGGCGGCCCTCATGGACGCCGGTGAACTGCTGGTTCCCAAGCGGAGGTCGGCCTCGGCGACCTGCGCGGTGGCCCGCCGGTGGCCGTCGGACGTCACCTCGGCATCGACGAATGGCGCCGAGCCGTCCACCATGGCTGCCATGCTGCCCCCCACGAAGCACACCGAGAGCGCCGGGCCCGATCTGCGGCACCACGGCGACGCGGAAGTACGCGGCCTGGACCTGACCGACCTCGCGGTCAACGTACGGACCGGCACACCTCCCGACTGGCTGCGGCAGCGGATAGCCGCGTCGTTGGGATCGCTGGCCGCCTATCCGGACGGGCGGCCCGCGCGGACGGCGGTCGCCGGACGGCACGGGCTCCCCGAGGAACGGGTGCTGCTCACGGCAGGCGCGGCCGAGGCGTTCGTGCTGATCGCGAGGGCGCTGCCCGCACGACGGCCGGTCGTCGTGCACCCCCAGTTCACCGAGCCGGAGGCGGCCCTGCGCGCCGCGGGGCACGAGGTCGGGAGGGTTCTGCTACGCCCTGAGGACGGCTTCCGGCTGGATCCGGCGGCGGTGCCCGAGGACGCGGACCTGGTGGTGGTCGGCAACCCGACCAACCCGACGTCCGTGCTCCACCCCGCAGGCGTGCTGGAGCAACTGGCGCGGCCGGGGCGGACGCTGGTGGTGGACGAGGCGTTCATGGACGCCGTTCCGGGCGAGCGTGAGGCGCTGTGCGCGCGCCAGGACGTTCCCGGGCTCGTCGTGCTGCGCAGCCTGACCAAGACCTGGGGCCTCGCGGGTCTGCGGATCGGTTACGTGCTGTCCGATCCGGCGACGGTCGCCCTCCTCCAGGACGCGCAGCCGCTGTGGCCGGTGTCCTCCCCCGCGCTCGCGGCGGCGGAGGCGTGCATGGAGCCGCGTGCGCTGGTCGAGGCGGCGGACGCGGCGGACCGTGTCGTGGTGGACCGGGCGCATCTGCTGGCCGGGCTCGCGGAGTTCAGCGAAGTACGGGTGGTGGAGCCGGCCGCCGGGCCGTTCGTGCTGCTGCGGCTGGAGCGGGCGGACGAGGTGCGGAACCTGCTGCGTTCGCGCGGATTCGCGGCGCGGCGCGGGGACACGTTCCCCGGGCTGGGAGCCGAGTGGCTGCGGATCGCCGTACGCGACCGGGTGACGACCAACCGGTTCCTGCAGGCGCTCGACCTGGCCCTGCAGGGACTGCCCCGGAGAGCCGTCGGCTGACGGCTTCCCCGGCACGGGGAGCGGTGTCCCGTCGTGCGGACACCGCGCCCTGAGGCACGCGGTCAGTCCTGGGCCCGCCTGCGGGCGATCACCGTGGCACCGGCGCCGACCGCCAGCAGCACCGCCGCGGCACCCGCGATGTACGGGGTCGAGGAGCTGGATCCGGTCTCGGCGAGGTCACCTGCTCCGGAGGCCGGGGCGGGGTCGGTCCCGGTCTGGGGCTTCACCTCGACGGGCTCCTCCCTGCCGGCGGTGCCTTCCTCTCCGCCCGTCGAACCGCCGTCGTCCGAGCCGCCGCCCCGGGGCGTCTCGCACGTCGCTTCGGCCAGCGTGACCTCGCCCTCCACCTCGGCGACGTTCAGCTTCAGCGGGTTCACGGAGACCCGTAGCCGCAGCGCCGTCGCAGCGGCCGTCCGCGTGGTCGTCGCGGTCTCCGACAGGTCGAGCGTCACGTCGCCCACGCCCGGTACCTCGACCTTCGTCGTGCCGCCCGAGGTGAGCCGGATCTTTTTGCCCAGCACCGTCACGTGCCCCGGCACGTTCGACTCGGCGACCGGCTCGCGGCCGACCTCGCACGCCGCCTTGGAGGTGACCTCCTGCACCTCGATCAGCGAGAGCAGCGGCAGCCCCGGCACGTGGACCCGCGCCGCGGCGAGGTTCGTGTAACCCTCCGCCTTGTGCTCGTCCACCGTGGCGTTCGCCGTGGCCACATCGGCCTTCAGCACGCGGATGGGACGCCCCTTCTCAGCTCCGTCGAGCTCGACGGTGAGAGCGGTCCTCTCCGCGCTCGCGGGCGCGTGCACCTCGTTGAGCGTGGCCTTGAGGGGCACCTGGACCGACTTGTCCAGGAGCGAGACGTCGAGCCCGGCGCGGAGCACGACCGCGCTCGCCTTTCCGTGGCCACCGTCCGACGGGGCCGGGTTCGTCGCGGGGGCTGCCTGCGCGGGGACGGCGAGGAGCAGGGCGACGGGTGCGGCGGCGAGCGCCAGGGCGGCCGGGCGGAAGGTGTTGCTGTTCAAGATGGTGGAACCCCCACAAGAGACATGGAGCCACCGGCGCCGTCCAATGGGGGACATCGCGGGCACCGGCGGCCTCGACTCCGTGAATCTTTACGCACGGAGAGTGAACGGGCGGACACCTAAAGCCAGTTCACTCCAAAGAGGGGTTTCCGCATACACATTCGAATCCAACGGCACAGGCATCCCTCGGATTCACCCGTTTCACCGCCCACGGGACGCACGCAGCGGTCATCGTGAGCGACGCGCAGAAGTACTACAACGAGAGGCGGTGCCCGAGGTCACCGCCGGTCAACACGGCGCCCTTCCCGCGGTCAACCGGTGATCAGCCCATCACCCGCCCGTTGAGCACCACCGTCCGCGGGGACGCCAGCATCCGTACGTCGGCCCTCGGGTCCTCGTCGTAGATCACCAGGTCCGCCGGAGCCCCTTCCTCGAGCACCGGCCTGCCGAGCCACCGCCGCGCGCCCCAGGCCGTCGCGGAGAGTGCGTCGAGGGCAGGGATGCCGGCCTTCACCAGTTCGGCGACCTCGTCCGCGATGAGCCCGTGGGCCAGGGACCCGCCCGCGTCCGTGCCGGTGAAGACCGGGATTCCCGCGTCGTATGCCGCGCGCACGGTGTCGTAGCGGCTCGCGTGGAGGCGCCGCATATGGGCGGACCAGCGCGGGTACCTCGTCTCACCGCCGGCCGCGAGGTCGGGAAAGGTGGCGATGTTGACCAGGGTCGGGACGATCGCCACACCACGCTCGGCGAAGAGCGGGATGGTGTCCTCGGTCAGCCCTGTCGCGTGCTCGATGCAGTCGATCCCGGCCTCCACCAGGTCCCGCAGCGCGTCCTCGGCGAAGCAGTGGGCGGTGACCCGGGCGCCGAGCCGGTGCGCCTCGGCGATCGCGGCCTCCACCTCGCCGCGGGGCCAGCAGGCGGACAGGTCCCCGGCGTCGCGGTCGATCCAGTCGCCCACCAGCTTCACCCAGCCGTCGCCGCGCCGCGCCTCCCGCGCCACGTAGGCGACGAGGTCGCCGGGCTCGATCTCATGGGCGAAGTTGCGGATGTAGCGACGGGTCCTGGCGATGTGCCGCCCCGCCCTGATGATCTTCGGGAGATCCTCGCGTGCGTCCACCCACCTCGTGTCGGAGGGCGATCCGGCGTCCCGGATGAGCAGCGTGCCGGCCTCCCGGTCGGCGAGGGCCTGCTTCTCGCTGGTCGCCGCGTCGACGGGGCCGTGGTGGCCGAGTCCGACGTGGCAGTGCGCGTCCACGAGGCCGGGCAGCGCCCATCCGGTGAGCGTCACGGCGTCGTCCGCGCCCGGCGGCCTCTCGTACGTGATCCGACCGCCGACCGCCCAGAGCTCCTCCCTGACCTCATCGGGTCCGACGAGCACCCGCCCCTTGATCCGCAGCACCGTCGCCACCTCGTGATCACTCATGGGCAGCACTGTACGAGGCGGCCCGCCCTGGGACCCCAGGGGTCCGGGAGGTGCTGGGTACCCTCGACGCAGGCGCTGACCGCGCACCGGCCGACCCGAAGAGAGCACCACAGTGACGCACCCGTTCCTCGACCTCGCCCCGCTCACCGCCGACCGTTTCGCGGCGATCGAGCGGCGGGTGGCCGCCCTCCTCGCCACCGGGCAGGACGTCGTCATCATGCAGGGCGAGGCGCTGCTGCCCCTCGAAGGCTGCATCCGGGGCGGTGCCCGGCCCGGTTCGACCGCGCTGAACATCGTCACGGGACCCTACGGCCAGACCTTCGGCAACTGGCTGCGTGACTGCGGCGCCGAGGTCGTCGACCTCGCGGTGCCGTTCCACTCGGCGGTCACCGCCGAGCAGGTCGAGCGGGCGCTGGCCGAGCACCCCGGGATCGACTTCGTGTCACTCGTGCACGCCGAGGCGGCGACCGGCAACACCAACCCGGTCGCGGAGATCGGCGAGGTGGTGCGGGCGCACGGTGCGCTGTTCATGGTGGACGCCGTCGCGTCGGTAGGCGCGGAACCGCTCCTTGTGGACGCCTGGGGTGTGGACCTGTGCGTCATCGGCGCACAGAAGGCCATGGGCGGCCCGGCCGGGGTGTCCGCCGTGTCGGTGAGCCCGCGGGCATGGGAGCGGATGGCCGCCAACCCGGGGGCCCCGCGTCAGTCCTACCTCTCGCTGCTGGACTGGAAGGCCCGCTGGATCGACGGGGGCCGCAGGGCGCTGCCGCACGCTCCCGCCCAGTTGGAGATGCTGGCGCTCGACGCGTGTCTGGACCGGATCGAGACGGACGGCCTGGACACCGTCATCGCGCGGCACGCGTCGGCGGCCGTGGCCGCGAGGGCGGGCGCGACGGCACTCGGAGGCGGCCTCGAGCCGTACGTCCTCGACGCGGCGCACGCGGCGCCGGTCGCCACGACCCTGCGGACCCCAGCGGGTGTCGACGCGGCGGAACTGGTGGCCGACGCCCTGGCGGCGGACCCGTCGCTGCCGCTGATCGCGGGAGGCGGGGCGCTGTCCAAGGAAATGATCCGGGTCAATCACTACGGCGTGGACGCGACGCGGGACGCGGTGCTGTCCTCACTGGAAGCCCTCGGCACCGCACTGGCCCGCACGGGCAGGAGCACCGATACGGACGCTGCCCACGAGGCCGTCGCGAAAACCTGGCCGAGCAGCTGAATTCATTACGTCGTCACTCCGGCCGATTTAATCGACGCGAAAAGGGGGCTACTTTATCGAAAGTAGCTCCCCGCATTCTTCTTCCCCGGTTCTCAGGCCCTAAACGCAGCAGTTCCTGTCGAGCGGTTCCACACAATCCGAACAGGAGTCACGAGAGTTACAAGGATGTGACTGAACCCACATCGCGTCCGTTATGCCACATAAATCCTGGACAAATGCACCGAAAGCACCGCCCGTTCGCAGCGAGCCCGCGCCCGCGTGATAACACAGCGCACCCTCTCACCCAACCCCTGGCGACGATGCAATTTTGATTTTTGCTGGGTAAATTCAATTTGCATGACCGCCGCACCAGCAGATTTTGCACGTGCCCGAAGCGAATTCCTGAGAATCGACACCCCGCGAGTGGAGGACGGAGCCGCGATCTGGCGCATCGCCCGCGACTCCGAGGTCCTGGACCTCAACTCCTCGTACAGCTACCTGCTGTGGTGCCGTGACTTCGCGGCGACCTCCGTGGTCGCCCGCGACGAGAACGGCGCACCCATAGCCTTCGTGACCGGGTACATCCGCCCCGACCGCCCCGAGACGCTCGTCGTCTGGCAGGTGGCCGTCGACCAGGCCCACCGGGGCAAGGGACTGGCGGCCACGCTGCTGGACGCCCTGACCGCCAGGGTCGCCTCCGAGCAGGGTCTGGCCTCGGTCGAGACGACCATCACTCCGGACAACACCGCTTCCGACCGGCTGTTCACCTCGTTCGCCCAGCGTCACGACGTGCCGCTGGAGCAGGAGGTGCTCTTCGACGGTGCCCTGTTCCCCGAGGGAACGCACCTGCCGGAAGTGCTGTACCGCATCGGTCCGTTCTAGGGCCTCCGACGCCCCTCCGCGCCCCCGCCCGGACGCGGACCCCCTGGGCATGCCTGACCCGCCGCCCGTCACACCCCCCTCGAGCAGGAGATTCGCTGTGACCATCACCCCGCCCGCCCTGAGTGTCTTCGAGAGTCTTGAGTCGGAAGTACGCAGCTACTGCCGCAGCTGGCCCGCGGTCTTCGACCGTGCGCAGGGCGCCCGGCTCACGGACGAGGACGGCCACTCGTACCTGGACTTCTTCGCCGGTGCCGGGTCGCT
>NZ_JBEXYB010000058.1:0-34481 GCF_040630715.1 Streptomyces sp. NPDC005752
AGCCCGGACGGTGTACTCGTCCGGGGCCGCTCCTCTGCTCGTGTCCGCGCGGTCAGCGCATCTTTCCGCCGCGTGGCATCCTCATGCCCTTCGGCATGGGCCCCTTCGGCAGCGGCATGTTGCTCATCAGATCGCCCATCGCCCGGAGCCGGTCGTTGGCGGCGGTCACCTGCGGGCCGGTCAGGACCCGCGGAAGCTTCAGCATCGTGGTGCGCACCTTCTTCAGCGGCACCTGGCCCTCGCCGTCACCGACGATGATGTCGTGCACCGGCACGTCGACGACGATGCGGGCCATCCGCCTCTTCTCGGCGGCCAGCAGGCTCTTCACCCGGTTCGGGTTGCCTTCGGCCACCAGGACGATGCCCGCCTTGCCGACCGCCCGGTGGACGACGTCCTGGCTGCGGTTCATCGCGACGGCCGGGGTGGTGGTCCACCCGCGGCCCACCCGGTCCAGCACCGCGGCGGCGGCGCCGGGCTGCCCCTCCATCTGACCGAAGGCCGCGCGCTCGGCACGCCGTCCGAAGATGATCGCCATCGCGAGGAAGGCCAGGACGAAGCCCAGGATTCCCGCGTAGACAGGGTGACCGATCAGGAAACCGATGGCGAGGAGGACACCGAAGGTGATGATTCCCACACCCGCGACGACGAGACCCACCTTGGGGTCCGACCGCCTGGTCATCTTGTAGGTCAGGGCGATCTGCTTGAGCCGCCCCGCGTTCTCGGCGCTGTCCGCGCCTTCAGTGTTTGCCTTCCTCGCCATGTTCCGAAGTTTACGTGGCCCGGGAGTCACTCAGGAACGGTGGTCGGCCACAGCCTTCAGCACATGCTCCGCCTCGACCCGGTCCTGAGCCCTGCGGCGGTCCTCGAGGACCGCCGTCCAGGCGTTGCGGCGGGCGGTGCGCTGGCCGCTGCTCATCAACAGCGACTCGACCGCGCGGAGCGCGGTGGTGACGGTCGGGATGGCGTTGGCTCGAACCGGTGCGGCGTGCATCTTGGGTGTTCCCCCTCGGAGCGGATGCGCGCGTCCGGCGCGCACTGGGTAGCGGGAAGCAATGACGACGGGGGCTGCGGGAGCCACCGCGTATGTACCTAGGGTCACTGCTTGGTGTTACCAGTGCATGACCGGTCGGTCAAACACCAATGAAACTCTGATTTCGGTGCCGCGCACGCCGACGCGGCCCATACGGGCCCCCGACCTGCGGAGGACGTACGGGCCGCGTCGCTGCGGCTATTACTGCTCAGTAATCTCTTGTGCGGCGATTCACACCGCGGACGCGGCCTCGGCGGCCACGCCGCGCCGCTCCATCGCCTGCTGGAAGAGGCGTCCCGCGCGGTACGAGGAACGCACCAGCGGCCCCGACATGACGCCGGAGTAACCGATCGCGTCGGCCTCGTCCTTCAGCTCCACGAACTCGTGCGGCTTCACCCAGCGCTCGACGGGGTGGTGCCGCGCGGAGGGCCGCAGGTACTGCGTAATCGTGATGAGCTCGCAACCCGCGTCGTGCAGGTCCTGGAGCGCCTCGCTGACTTCCTCGCGGGTCTCGCCCATGCCGAGGATCAGGTTGGACTTCGTCACCAGACCGGCCTCACGGGCCCGGGTGATGACCTCCAGGGAGCGCTCGTAACGGAAGCCGGGCCGGATCCGCTTGAAGATCCGCGGGACCGTCTCGACGTTGTGCGCGAGGACCTGGGGCCGCGAGGAGAAGACCTCGGCGAGCTGCTCGGGTTCCGCGTTGAAGTCGGGGATGAGCAGTTCCACCTTCGTGGCGCCGGCCTCCCGTCCCGCTGTCTGGGCGTGGATCTGGCGCACGGTCTCCGCGTACAGCCACGCGCCGCCGTCCTCCAGGTCGTCGCGCGCGACGCCGGTGATCGTGGCGTAGTTCAGGTCCATCTTCACGACGGACTCGCCCACGCGGCGGGGTTCGTCACGGTCCAGCGCCTGCGGCTTGCCCGTGTCGATCTGGCAGAAGTCGCAGCGCCGGGTGCACTGGTCGCCGCCGATGAGGAACGTCGCCTCGCGGTCCTCCCAGCACTCGTAGATGTTCGGGCAGCCCGCCTCCTGGCACACGGTGTGCAGACCCTCGCCCTTCACGAGCGCCTGCATCTTCGTGTACTCGGGGCCCATCTTCGCCCGGGTTTTGATCCACTCGGGCTTGCGCTCGATGGGGGTCTGGCTGTTTCGGACCTCCAGGCGCAGCATCTTGCGCCCGTCGGGTGCGACACCGGACACTCCGGCACCCCTTTGCTTTCGCTGCATTGGATTCTTCGGCGAACACCAGGGTACGCCCGTGGTTAGAACGGTCTTGCGTATGGCCAACCTTTGGCCGACAGGCCCTATTCCGACGGGCCGCCGGGGCCCTCAGGCGGGCGCCGCCGTCCTCGGGGTCTCCGGGGCCGTCGGAGCCCCGACGGGACGGGGCGCGAGCTCCGCGTTCTCGAGGACGTCCCGCAGGTACTTCTCGGCGACCGGGAGGACGTCCGCGATCGTGACCCCGCGGCCCAGTTCGTACGACAGCGAGGTCACGCCGGCGTCCCGGATGCCGCACGGCACGATCCTGTCGAACCAGGTGTTGTCCGGGTTCACGTTCAGTGCGAAGCCGTGCATGGTCACGCCCTTGGCGACCCGGATGCCGATCGCGGCCAGTTTGCGGTCCTCGCGGCGCTGGCCGGCGTTGGACGGTGCGTACTCGGGGCCGTTCAGCCGGGGGTCGAACTCCTCGTCGTGCAGCCGGGGGTCGAAGTCCAGCGAGAGCCCTCCGAGCGCGGGGCGGTCCACGACCGGGTCGCCGAGGACCCAGACGCCGCTGCGGCCCTCGACCCGGCTGGTCCGCACGCCGAACTCGGCCGCCGTGAGGATCAGGGCGTCCTCGAGGCGGCGGACATGGGCGACCACGTCCACCGGCCGGGGCAGCTTCATGATCGGGTAGCCGACCAGCTGTCCCGGGCCGTGCCAGGTGATCTTCCCGCCGCGGTCGACGTCGATGACGGGGGTGCCGTCCAGCGGGCGTTCGCTCTCCGTGGTGCGCCGCCCCGCCGTGTAGACGGGCGGGTGCTCGAGGAGCAGGCACGTGTCGGGGACGGTGTCCTCGAACCGGGCGGCGTGCACCTCGCGCTGCTTGTGCCATGCCTCCTGGTAGTCGACCGCTTCCTCGCCGAATCCCAGACGGACGAACCGCAGCTCACTCACTCGGGTGCCTCCCTACTCGCGGTGCCGCAGGGCCGGGGGGTGTCCCCGGAGTCACGTCACCATGCACTGATGTGCGCCCCCAGCCACTGTACGACCGCCCCGGAGGCCGAAGCCGGGCAGGTCGTGCACGGGTGTATTCCGTCAGTGATCCGACAATTCTCACACGATCGGATGAATGTGGAGCGAAGGCCATCGGCGCCGCCCCCCGGCCGGTTAAATTCGCGCCGTTCCATGACGGGCTCGCCCGCTCCCAACCGTGGGGGAGTCCGTAAGGGCTGCCCGCCCGGTGCCGAAGGCAGGAGACCTTACAGCTGATGTCTGACCGACCTCCGCAGCGCACCCCGAACCGGCGGCTCGCTGCCCTCATCGCGGAGGCCGGGTTCTCCCATGCGGGCCTGGCCCGCCGGGTGGACCAGTTGGGCCTCGAACACGGGCTCGACCTGCGATACGACAAGACCTCGGTCACCCGCTGGCTGCGCGGCCAGCAGCCCCGGGGCACCACCCCCGCGCTGATCGCCGAGGTCTTCACCAGACGGCTCGGACGCCGGCTCTCCGCGCAGGACCTGGGCCTGGACGCGTGTGCGCCCGTCTACGCCGGCCTGGAGTTCGCGGCGACACCCGCGGAGGCCGTCGACATCGTCAGCGGACTGTGGCGGAAGGACTCCGGCAGCCATGCGGAGCTGCGCAAGATCGCCTTCACGCCCGCCGGGCTGGTCGTCCCCAGCAGGGACTGGCTGATCGGGCGGGCCGACGAGTGGGTCGGCCGCGCCGAAGCGCCGGACGGCGTGACCGGCACCGCCGGCCTGCCCTCCCCGCGTACGCCCGCCGAGGCCCTCGGCCCCCGGGCCCCGCAGGGGCTCCACCACGCCGGAGGAGCGGGCACCCTGCAGGCGCCCGGAGCGTCCGGCACGGCGCACGCGGCGGGCGCCCACGGTGCGCGGGCCGGCGGCACCCGCGGGCCCGGCTCCTCCCGTCCGCCCGCTCCCGCCTCACCTCCCCTCGTCGTCCCCCGCCAGCGGCAGACCGGGCGCGGCACGGGCCAGCGGGTCGGCAGCGGCGACGTCGCAGCCCTCCGCTCGGTGGGCGAGCTCTTCCGCACCCTGGACAACGCCTACGGCGGCGGCCACGCCAGGCAGGCCCTGGTCCGGTATCTGGAGCACGAGGCCGAGCCCATGCTCCGCGGGAGCTACGGCGAGGCGATCGGCCGCAGGCTGTTCTCCGCCGCGGCCGATCTGACCCGGCTGGCGGGGTGGACCTCGTACGACATCGCGGCGCACGGTCTCGCCCAGCGCTACTTCGTACAGGCGCTGCGGCTCGCCCAGGCCGCAGGGGACCGGGGGTACGGCGCCTTCGTCCTGATCACCATGAGCAGGCAGGCGGTCTATCTCGGGCACGGCAGGGAAGCCGTCCAGCTCGCCCGCGTCGCCCAGCAGGGCATCGGTTCCTCCGCACCGCCCGTCGTCCTGGCCCTGCTGCACTCGGTCGAGGCGCGCGGGCACGGCGTCCTCGGCGAGAGCAGGGCCTGCGTCGCCGCCCTCGCCCGGGCGGAGCGCGCACTGGGCATCTCCCGTCCCGGAGACGACGTTCCGCACTGGGCCCGCTATTTCGACGAGGCCCAGCTCGCCGACGAGTTCGGCCACTGCCACCGCGACCTGCAGCAGTACCGCGCCGCCGCCCAGCACGCCGAGCGGTCGCTCCAGCTGCGCGCACCGGCGTACGCCCGGAGCAGGCTGTTCTGCCGGGTGGTGCTCGCCTCCGCACGGCTCGGCCTGGGCGAGCTGGACCAGGCCTGCCTGCTGGGCGCCGAGGCGGCCCAGCAGGCGGCGGAGATGCGATCGGTGCGCGCCACGGAGTACGTACGGGACTTCGAGCGCCGCCTGGAGCCCTACCGGGACGCCGTCGCCGTACGCGGATACCGCGATCGGGTCGCCGCGCTGGGATGACCGCGGCCTCCCGCCCCGCATCGCTCCGTCCGGGCCGGGCCGGGCCCGACCCGGGCGGAGACCTCACGCGGCGGCGGGAAGAACCGTCCCGTCCGCCTGCCGCGGGGGGCGCACCCCCAGGTCCGTGAGGATCGCCGAGGCGGCGCGCCTGCCGGAGCGCAACGCGCCCTGGACCGTACTGGTGTCGCGGTGGTCGCCGCACACGTACAGCCCGGCGAGCAGCCGGACCGGCCGGTGCGGATCGTGCGGAGGCGGCATGGCGGGGACCGCCTCCGGGTCGTGATGGGCGGCCAGCAGCTCCCAGTCGCCGGTGGGCGTGCCGTAGAGCCTGGCGAGGTGCGCGCGGACCTCGCCGTCCAGGTCCTGCGGCGGGGTGCCGAGCACCGTGGAGGTGATCAGGGCCCGGCCCTGCGGCGCCCGCGAGGGGTCGACCTCGCTCATCACGGCGGTGTGCGCGACGGGCCCCGAGCGATCGGCGTCCAGCAGCAGACTGCCCCCGGTCGGCGGTGCCGCCGCCTCCCCGGTGGTGTGGTGCAGCACGGTGACCGGGTGGAACGCGGGCATGCGCAGGCCCGGCAGCAGCTCGGCGGCCGCTCCCGCGCCGGTGGCCAGCAGGAGCGACCTGCAGCCGAGTTCGCCGTGCTCCTTGGTGCGTACGGAGGTGATGTCGGCGGCCGTCACATGCACCCCGGTGCGTACGGTCCCCGGCGGCAGGGTGGCCGCCAGCAGCTCGGGCAGCGCCGCGGAACCGCCCGAGGGAACGCAGAGCCGGCCACGCGCGTAGTCCCGCAGGGCCAGGTCGGCCGTACGGCTCGACGTGGAGAGCCCGGGGTCGCCGAGCAGCGCCGAGAGCAGCGGGTGCAGGAATCCTCCGACGACACGGGGCGGGAGGCCGCGCCCACGCAGTGCGTCGAGCGCGGCCCTGTCGGGCCGGGCCAGGATCCGGGACTCCGGAGCGGTGGCCAGACGGGCCAGCCAGGCACCGAGCCTGGCCTGTTCGATCGCCCCGCCGAGGGGCGCGCGGGGAGCGCTCGATCGGGAGCGTGCAGCGCGGAGTGCGCCCCGCGCGTTCCGTACGTCTCCGGCTCGGTACTGCCGGCCCCCGCTGTGCACCAGCACCCCGGGGGCGAAGTCCCGCAGGACCAGCCCGCCCAGCCCCGGGGTGGTGCTCAGCTCCGGGTGCGCGGAACTGAGCAACGGACCCAGCCGGTCGAGCCGGAACCCGTCCACGTCATGGGTGGCCATCCGGCCGCCCACATGCGGGGCGGCCTCAAGAACGCTGACGTCCACTCCCGCGCTGATCAGCTGGTGGGCCGCTGTCAGGCCGGCGGTACCGGCCCCGATGATGACCACATCCGAGTGGTCTGCTGTGTGTGCCCTGAGCACGTGCCCCTCCCCGGGTCGGTGCGACTGCTGGAGGGCTATTGCCCCCGACATGCCCCCGGAATGCCCGAGTTCGGGTCGAGGCTAGGCGGATGGCCGAGACAGGCGCAGTCGCGCGCACCCCGGGCACCGGTGCACGGGGTCGCACGGCGGCCCGGCGTGGGGCCCTGAGCAGGCCGGGCGGTGGTCAGCGCAGCGCGGCGCGGATGGCGTCGTCGATGCCGGGGAAGGCGAACGCGAAGCCCGAGTCGAGAAGTTGGCCGGGCAGCACCCGCTGGCTCCCGAGGACGTCCCCGGCGAACTCGCCCAGCGCGATCTTCAGCGCGGGCGCGGGTGCGGTGACCAGGGTCGGACGCCGCAGCACCCGTCCCATGGCGGCCGTCACCTGACCGTTGGTGACGGGGGAGGGGCCCGTCAGGTTCACCGGACCGGACAGCGTCTCCGTGTCCAGGATGTGCCGCAGCGCCGCGATGTGGTCGTGCAGAGCGATGAAGCTCCAGTACTGCCGTCCGTCCCCCATCCTCCCGCCGAGCCCCGCCTTGAACAGCGGGAAGAGCCGTCCCCAGGCCCCGCCCTGCCGGGAGACGACGAGCCCGGTACGCGCGTGGACCGTGCGTACGCCCGCCTCCTCGGCGGGCGCCGTGGCCTCTTCCCACTCCACGCACACGGACGGCAAAAAGCCCTCGCCGGGCGGCGCGCTCTCGTCGACGGAACGGTCACCGGTGTCGCCGTAGAAACCGATGGCGGACCCCGACAACAGCACCTTCGGCGGGGTGTCCAGCGAAGCCACGGCCTCGGCGACCGCCGCGGTGCCCAGCACCCGGCTGTCACGGATCTCCCGCTTGTACGCGTCGGTCCACCGGTGGTCCCCGACCCCGGCGCCCGCGAGGTGGACGACCGCGTCGCAGCCGACGAGCCCCGCCACATCGACGTACTGGCGCTTGGGGTCCCACTCCACCTCGTCACCGGTGGCAGCCGGGCGGCGCACCAGGCGCAGCACCTCGTGCCCGTCGGCACGCAGCGAGCGCACGAGCGCCGCTCCGATGAGTCCGGTCGATCCGGTGACGGCGATTCGGGAGCGCAGCATGACGTCCATCCTGCCCCATGGGCCTTCGATCACGCGGGAAGAGGTGCGCGGGCGGGAGTCGGACGCGTGGCCGGCACCCGGACCGCTTCCCGGCCCGGATCTCAGACCGGACCGAAGCGTTCCCAGAGCGCCGGGTAGCGTTCCGCGAGCGCCGCGTCGTCGTCGAAGCCGAAGGGCGTGCCCGCCGGCTCCGCCGCCTGCGGCGGCAGCCCCAGGTCGGGAGTGACCACCCCGGTGAGCTGCTCGTAGGCCTCGTCCGCGGCATAGCCGAGATCCTCGCCGTCCCCGTCGAGGTCCTCGTCGAAGTCGTCCAGCAGCCCGGCCAGGCTGTCCGGGTCGTGCATCGCGCCCTCGAAGACCTCCCGGCCCTGGGCGATCAGCCAGCAGCGGAAGTAGTCGAACGCGTCGTCGCTCGCCCCGCCCAGCAGCACGGCCGCCGCACCCCAGAGGTCCCAGCGGTACGCGCGGTTGTAGCGGGCCTCGAAGTGCCTCGCGAAATCCAGCACGGAGTCGGGATCGAGCTGCGCCAGCCGTTCGACAAGCAGATCGGCATGCTCCTCGGGGTCGCCCTCGGCGGCCTCGCGGGTGCTGTCGATGATCTCCCAGAACTCCGTCTCGTCCATCACGGGTCCAGCATCTGCCCCGGCGGCACGCGACGCACGCTCAGACACCGAAATGAAGCCTTCGGCATCACTTCCGGGCCACTTCAGCGATAGAGGTCGCGCAGTCGTTCGGCCGTATCGGCAAAGCGTTCGCGGAGCGCGGCGGGGGCGAGGACCTCGACCTCGGACCCCAGGGCCAGCAGTTGTTCGAACGCCACCTCCGCGGACTCGACCGGCAGGACGACCGTGCGGCGGCCGTCGGACTCCGGCGCGGCCGCCGAGGCCAGCGCCTCCTCGGCGGCGGCGCGGTCCACCGCGTGCGGGAGCCGCCGTACGCCCTCCTCCGACAGGCGTACGGTCACCTCGGTGCGCAGGATCGACCGGGCGAACTGCCCGGCCCGTTCCGACCAGAAGCGGGGCAGGTCGAAGTCCGCGTCCCGCTCGAAGCGGGTCTCCGACGCGGCGACGGCCGTGAAGCGGTCGATCCGGTACACCCGGAAGTCGTCCCCCGCCCGGGCGCAGAGGTACCAGACCCCGGCCTTCAGAACGAGTCCGTACGGGGCCAGCTCGCGCTCCACCTCGCCGGCCGGCCGGCGGCGGTAGCGGGCCCGGACCAGCCGGTCGTCCCAGACGGCCTCCGCGACCGCGGGCAGCAGTTCGGGGGTGGCCGGATCGTGGAACCAGCCCGGGGCGTCCAGATGGAAGCGCTGGGCGGCGGTGTGCGAGGCGTCCCGGAGCGAGGGGAGCAGAGCGGCCGAGACCTTCAGCCGGGCCGCGGAAGCGGCGTCGTCGAGTCCCATCTCCCTCAGGGCGGAGGGCAGTCCGGAGAGGAAGAGGGCCTCGGCCTCGTGACGGGCCAGCCCGGTGAGCCGCGTCCGGTAGCCGCCCACGAGGCGGTAGCCGCCGGACCGGCCCCGGTCGGCGTACACGGGCACACCCGCCTCGGAGAGCGCCTGGGCGTCCCGGGTCACGGTGCGCTCCGACACCTCCAGCTCCCCGGCCAGTTCGGCGGCGGTCATGGAGGGCCGGGACTGCAGGAGCAGCACCATCTTGATCAGCCGGGCAGCGCGCATGGAACCCATTGTGGGCCGGGCGGGGCGGCGACAGCGGGGCGGGTACCGGACCACCGGTACCCGCCCCGCCCGGACTCACATCCCGTACTTCTCCCGGGCCTCCTTGACCTTGGAGGCCGGGATCTCGCCACGGCGGGCCAGCTGGGCCAGCGCGGCGACCGCGACGGACTGCGGGTCGACACCGAAGTGCCGGCGAGCGCCCTCGCGGGTGTCGGAGAGGCCGAAGCCGTCCGTCCCGAGCGAGGACCAGTCCTGCTCCACCCACTGGCTGATCTGGTCCGGGACCGCGCGCATCCAGTCGCTGACGGCCAGGACCGGGCCCGGCGCACCCGACAGCGCCTGGGTCACGTACGGCACCCGCTCCTCGCCGCGGAGCAGCGCCTCGTCGGACGCCAGCGCGTCACGGCGCAGCTCGCCCCACGAGGTGGCGGACCACACGTCGGCCGTGACGCCCCAGTCGGCGGCGAGCAGCTCCTGGGCCGCCAGGACCCAGTGGATCGCCGTACCGGAGCCCAGCAGCTGGATCCGGGGCGCGTCCGCGGCGGCGGGCGTGCCCTCCTTGAAGCGGTAGAGGCCCTTGACGATGCCCTCCTCGACGCCTTCCGGCATCGCGGGCTGCTGTTTCGGCTCGTTGTAGACCGTGAGGTAGTAGAAGACGTCCTCCGCCTCGGGGCCGTACATCCGGCGCAGACCGTCCTTGACGATGACCGCGATCTCGTAGGCGAACGCCGGGTCGTAGTTGAGCGACGCCGGGTTCGTGGACGCGATCAGGTGGGAATGGCCGTCCGCGTGCTGGAGGCCCTCCCCGGTGAGCGTCGTACGGCCCGCCGTGGCGCCGACGATGAAGCCCTTGCCGAGCTGGTCGGCGAGCTGCCACATCTGGTCGCCGGTCCGCTGCCAGCCGAACATCGAGTAGAAGATGTAGAACGGGATCATCGTCTCGCCGTGCGTCGCGTACGACGAGGCGGCCGCGATGAAGTCGGCCATGGCACCGGCCTCGGTGATCCCCTCGTTGAGGATCTGGCCGTCCTTGGCCTCCTTGTAGTACATCAGCTGGTCGCGGTCGACCGGCTCGTACGTCTGGCCGAGCGGCGAGTAGATGCCGGCCGAGGGGAACAGCGACTCCATACCGAAGGTACGGGCCTCGTCCGGGACGATCGGAACCCAGCGCCTGCCGGTCTCCTTGTCCCGCATGAGGTCCTTCACCAGGCGGACGAACGCCATGGTGGTCGCCATCTCCTGCTTGCCGGACCCCTTGTACAGGGCCTTGAAGGCGCGCTCCTCGGGCTGCGGCAGCGTGACGGCGTGCACACGACGGGCGGGAGCGGGACCACCGAGCGCGGCGCGACGCTCCTGGAGGTAGCGGACCTCGGGGGAGTCCGCACCCGGGTGGCCGTAGGGGACCAGCCCGTCCTGGAAGGCGCTGTCGGGGATCGGGAGGCCGAGCAGCTCGCGCATGCCCTTGAACTCGTCGGTCGACAGCTTCTTCATCTGGTGGTTGGCGTTCTTGGACTCGAAGCCCTTGCCGAGCGTGTAGCCCTTGACCGTCTGGGCCAGGATCACGGTCGGCGCGCCCTTGTGCTCGACGGCCGCACGGTAGGCCGCGTACACCTTGCGGGCCTCGTGGCCGCCGCGGGAGCTGTAGAAACACTCGGCGATCTTGGCGTCGCTCAGCAGTTTCGCCAGCTCGACGAGCGCGGGCTCGGTGCCGAAGAAGTGCTCGCGGATGTAGGCCACGTCGCGGGTCGCGTACGTCTGGAACTGCGCGTCCGGGACTTCGCGCAGGCGCCGGATCAGCGCGCCGGTGGTGTCCAGCTGGAACAGCTCGTCCCAGGCGTTGCCCCAGAGCGTCTTGACGACGTTCCAGCCGGCCCCGCGGAACGCGCCCTCCAGCTCCTGGACCACGCGGAAGTTGGCGCGGACCGGGCCGTCGAGGCGCTGCAGGTTGCAGTTGATGACGAAGGTCAGGTTGTCGAGCTGCTCACGGGCCGCGAGGGCGAGGGCCGCGGTCGACTCGGGCTCGTCCATCTCGCCGTCGCCCAGGAAGGCCCAGACGTGCGAGTTCGACGTGTCCTTGATCTTGCGGTTGGTCAGATAGCGGTTGAAGCGCGCCTGGTAGATCGCCGAGAGCGGGCCGAGGCCCATCGACACCGTGGGGAACTCCCACAGCCAGGGCAGCCGCCGCGGGTGCGGGTAGGACGGCAGGCCGTCGCCGCCCGACTCCTGGCGGAAGTTGTCGAGCTGCTGCTCGGAGAGGCGGCCGTCGAGGAAGGCGCGGGCGTAGATGCCGGGCGAGGCGTGGCCCTGGATGTAGAGCTGGTCGCCGGAGCCGTCACCTTCCTTGCCGCGGAAGAAGTGGTTGAAGCCGGTCTCGTACAGCCATGCCGCCGAGGCGAACGTGGCGATGTGGCCGCCGACGCCGTACCGGGCGCCACGCGTGACCATTGCGGCCGCGTTCCAGCGGTTCCACGCGGTGATCTTCGATTCCATCTCCAGGTCGCCGTCGAACGCGGGCTCGGCGGAGGTGGGGATGGTGTTGACGTAATCGCTCTCCAGCAGCTTGGGCAGCGCGATGCCGGCGCCCTCGGCGTGCTGGAGCGAACGCCGCATCAGGTACGCGGCGCGGTGCGGGCCCGCGGCCTTGGTGACGGCGTCCAGGGAGGCCGCCCACTCGGCGGTCTCCTCGGGGTCGCGGTCCGGGAGCTGGTCGAGCTCGCTCGGAAGCTTTGCTACGGGGTCGGTCATGATCGCCGCCTTCCGGAGTGGGAGGGGGTGGAGAAGGCCCTGACTGGCAGGACAGGGCGATCGGGCCGGTGGGCCCGCGACTGAACTGTAAGTCGCCGATCGATGATCGATCAAAGGGTGAAGGGCAAAACTTCTTGATATGAAGAAAAGTGGCATGCGGTGCCGCGAAACAGGGCACGGAGTGACGGGATCAACGGGGTGAAACGGGCGGTGACCTGCACGGCGGAGCGGACCGCGCCGCAGATGGGCGCGGCTGTACGGTCCGGAGTCCCGGGCCGGGCGGGGCGGAGACGCCTCAGGCGCGCGGCGCGCACCCGAGGACGTGTTCCTTCACCAGTACGGCGATCTGCGGGTCCCGCCGCAGGAACGCCTCGATGAGAGCCTCGTGCTCCTCCGCGTACGACTTCTGCACCGTGCCCAGCCAGCGGATCGACAGGGCCGTGAACACCTCGATGCCCAGGCCCTCCCAGGTGTGCAGCAGCACGGCGTTCCCCGCCGCACGCACCAGCTCCCGGTGGAAGGCGACCGTGTGCCGTACCTGCGCCTCGCCGTCGGCCAGCCGGTCCGCCTCGTACAGCGCCGCCACGTGCGGCGTCAGCGCCGAGCAGTCCTCGGCGAGCGCGGGGGCCGCCAGCTCCGCCGCCATCTGCTCCAGCCCGGCCCGTACGGGGTAGCTCTCCTCCAGATCGGCGGCGGTCAGGTTCCGGACCCGTACGCCCTTGTTGGGCGCCGACTCGATCAGCCGCAGGGTCTCCAGCTCGCGCAGCGCCTCGCGTACGGGTGTCTGGCTGACCTCCAGCTCGGTCGCGATGCGGCGCTCCACGATCCGCTCACCCGGCTTCCAGCGCCCGCTGACTATCCCGTCCACGATGTGCTCGCGGATCTGCTCGCGCAGCGAGTGGACGACGGGCGGGGTCATGACGGGCTCCTTCGGGCGAACCGGTGCTGCTCTCCACCAACACGGCGTCCGAGGGCGACCGGTGGTGTCTAGACAATACGGCGGCGCCCCCGCCCGGAGGTGTTCCGGACGGGGGCGCCACTGGTGAGGCTGGTTACAGCTGCACGGCTCAGAGACCGAGCTCGACCTCGAACTCGCCGGCCTCGAGGATCGCCTTGACCGTGGTCAGGTAGCGGGCGGCGTCCGCGCCGTCCACCAGACGGTGGTCGTAGGAGAGCGAGAGGTACGTCATGTCGCGGACGCCGATGACGGTGCCCTCGGCGGTCTCGATGACCGCCGGACGCTTGACGGTGGCGCCGATGCCCAGGATGGCCGCCTGGTTCGGCGGCACGATGACCGTGTCGAACAGCGCACCGCGCGAACCGGTGTTGCTGACGGTGAAGGTCGCGCCGGACATGTCGTCCGGGGTGAGGCCGCCACCGCGGGCCTTGCCGGCCAGCTCGGCGGTCTTCTTCGCGATACCCGCGATGTTCAGGTCGCCCGCACCCTTGATGACCGGGGTCATCAGGCCCTTCTCGGCGTCCACGGCGATGCCGATGTTCTCCGAGTCGAAGTACGTGATGGTGCCCTCGTCCTCGTTGATCCGGGCGTTGACGACCGGGTGGGCCTTCAGCGCCTGGGCCGCCGCCTTCACGAAGAACGGCATCGGGGACAGCTTGACGCCCTCACGGGCGGCGAAGGACTCCTTCGCCTGGTTGCGCAGCTTCATCAGCTTCGTGATGTCGACCTCGAGGACCGTGGTCAGCTGGGCCTGCGAGTGCAGGGCCTTCATCATGTTGTCGCCGATGACCTTGCGCATGCGGGTCATCTTGACCGTCTGACCGCGCAGCGGGGACGCCTCGAGCTTCGGCGCGGCCTTGGCCGCGGGAGCGGCGGCGGCCGGAGCCGGGGCGGCTGCGGCGGCCTTGGCGGCCTCCGCGGCGGCTACGACGTCCTGCTTGCGGATACGGCCACCGACGCCGGTGCCCTTGACCGCGCCCAGGTCGACGCCGTTCTCGGCGGCGAGCTTGCGGACCAGCGGCGTGACGTACGCGCCGTCGTCGGCGGCGGGAGCCGACGGAGCGGCAGGAGCGGCAGGAGCCTGCGCGGCCGGAGCCGGAGCCGGTGCCTGCGCGGGAGCCGGTGCGGCAGGTGCCGGAGCCTGCGTGGGAGCCGGAGCGGCGGGTGCCGGTGCGGCGGGCGCCGCCGGAGCGGCAGGTGCCGGTTCCGGTGCGGCGGGTGCTGCCGGAGCCGGAGCAGCCGCGGGGGCCGGGGCGGCCTCCGCGGGAGCGGCGGCCGGTGCGGCACCCGGAGCACCGATGACGGCGAGCTTGGCGCCCACCTCGGCGGTCTCGTCCTCACCGACGACGATCTCCAGCAGCACGCCGGCGACCGGGGCGGGGATCTCGGTGTCGACCTTGTCCGTGGAGACCTCGAGCAGGGGCTCGTCCTCCGCGACCTCCTCGCCGACCTCCTTCAGCCAGCGGGTGACGGTGCCCTCGGTGACGCTCTCGCCGAGCGCGGGGAGGGTGACGTCGGTGCCGGAGGCACCACCGGCCGGAGCGGCGGCGGGTGCCTCGGCGGCAGGGGCCTCGGCAGCGGGCGCCGGAGCCTCCTCGGCCGGGGCCGGGGCGGCCTCCGGCTCGGCGGCCGGTGCGGCCGCGGCCGCGGGTGCGCCCGAGCCGTCGTCGATGACGGCCAGCTCGGCGCCGACCTCGACGGTCTCGTCCTCGGCGACCTTGATGGACGACAGGACGCCGGAGGCGGGCGCGGGGATCTCGGTGTCGACCTTGTCGGTCGAGACCTCGAGCAGCGGCTCGTCGGCCTCGACGTGCTCGCCCTCGGCCTTCAGCCAGCGGGTGACGGTGCCCTCGGTGACGCTCTCGCCGAGCGCCGGAAGGGTTACGGAAACCGACATGGTTTCAGTTGCTCCTTACGAAAGTGCGGAAGTGGTCGGTCGTCCCCGGGACTGGATCAGTCGTGGGAGTGGAGAGGCTTGCCGGCCAGGGCCAGGTGCGCCTCGCCCATCGCCTCGTTCTGCGTCGGGTGGGCGTGGATGAGCTGCGCGACCTCGGCCGGCAGCGCCTCCCAGTTGTAGATCAGCTGGGCTTCGCCGACCTGCTCGCCCATACGGTCACCGACCATGTGGACGCCGACCACGGCACCGTCCTTGACCTGGACGAGCTTGATCTCGCCCGCGGTCTTCAGGATCTTGCTCTTGCCGTTGCCCGCGAGGTTGTACTTGAGGGTGACGACCTTGTCCGCACCGTAGATCTCCTTGGCCTTGGCCTCGGTGATACCGACGGAGGCGACCTCGGGGTGGCAGTACGTCACCTTCGGCACGCCGTCGTAGTCGATCGGCACGGTCTTGAGACCGGCGAGCCGCTCCGCCACCAGGATGCCCTCGGCGAAGCCGACGTGGGCGAGCTGGAGGGTCGGGACCAGGTCACCGACGGCCGAGACGGTCGGCACGTTGGTCTGCATGTACTCGTCGACGAGGACGTAGCCGCGGTCCGTCGCGACACCGGCCTCCTCGTAACCGAGGCCCTGCGAGACCGGGCCGCGGCCGATCGCGACCAGCAGCACCTCCGCCTCGAAGGTCTTGCCGTCGGCGAGGGAGACCTTCACGCCGTCCTGCGTGTACTCGGCCTTGTCGAAGAAGGTGCCGAGGTTGAACTTGATGCCGCGCTTGCGGAACGCGCGCTCAAGAAGCTTGGAACTGTTCTCGTCCTCGACCGGGACCAGGTGCTTCAGACCCTCGACGATGGTGACCTCGGTGCCGAAGGACTTCCACGCCGAGGCGAACTCGACGCCGATGACGCCGCCGCCCAGGACGATGGCGGACTTCGGTACGCGGTCCAGCTTCAGCGCGTGGTCCGAGGAGATGATGCGGTTGCCGTCGATCTCCAGGCCGGGCAGCGACTTCGGCACGGAGCCGGTCGCCAGGAGCACGTGGCGGCCCTGGACGCGCTGACCGTTGACATCCACCGAGGTGGGCGACGAGAGCTTGCCCTCACCCTCGATGTAGTGCACCTTGCGCGAGGCGACGAGACCCTGCAGGCCCTTGTACAGGCCCGAGATCACGTCGTCCTTGTACTTGTGGACGGCCTCCATGTCGATGCCCTCGAAGGTGGCCTTCACGCCGAACTGCTCGGCCTCACGGGCCTGGTCGGCGATCTCGCCGGCGTGCAGCAGCGCCTTCGTGGGGATGCAGCCGTTGTGCAGGCAGGTGCCGCCGACCTTGCCCTTCTCGATCAGTGCGACGTCCAGGCCCAGCTGAGCTCCGCGCAGGGCCGCGGCGTAACCGCCACTACCACCGCCGAGGATCACTAGGTCGAAAACAGTGCTGGCGTCGTTCGCCACGTCACGTCCTCCATGCATGTGCGCCGTACGCCGGGCCCCGTCGCTGGGGTGTGACCGGCCGGTCGGCTGGTGTTCGGCCGCTTGCGATATTCGGCCCTGTGGTGGGGGCCCTGTCCTGCCGAGAACCCATCTTCGCACTTGTTGCGGGCGGACGGGACGCGGGCCCCTGCTCCGGGCCGTACGAAGATCCGGGCCGGATGGTTACCGAAGCGTACACATTTCCGAAGAAAAGCCGGTCAGAGCCGTCGGGGTGAACGCCGGACGGCCCCGGACGTATGCCCGGGGCCGTCCGCCGCGAGCGAACCCCGCGTGGGGTCCGCTCGCGGACGCCGTGTGCCGGGACTCAGCCGAGGTCGCCGGCCGCGGTTCGCTCGGCCAGCCTGACCAGGGTGCGGACCGCGGATCCGGTGCCGCCCTTGGGCGTGTAGCCGTACGGGGCGCCCTCGTGGAAGGCCGGGCCCGCGATGTCCAGGTGCGCCCAGGCGATGCCCTCGCCCACGAACTCCCGCAGGAAGAGACCGGCCACCAGCCCGCCGCCCATCTTCTCGCCCATGTTGGCGATGTCGGCGGTCGGGGAGTCCATGCCCCGGCGCAGGTCGGCGGGGAGCGGCATCGGCCAGGAGGCCTCGCCGACCTCCTCGGCGATCTCGTGGATGGAGGTACGGAACGCCTCGTCGTTGGACATCACGCCGAAGGTGCGGTTGCCGAGGGCCACGACCATCGCGCCCGTCAGCGTCGCCACGTCGACGATCGCGTCCGGCTTCTCCTCGGAGGCGCGGGTCAGGGCGTCGGCGAGGACCAGGCGGCCCTCGGCGTCGGTGTTCAGGACCTCGACGGTCTTGCCGCTGTACATGTGCAGCACGTCGCCGGGGCGGGTGGCGTTGCCGGACGGCATGTTCTCGGCGAGGGCCAGCCAGCCGGTGACGTTGACCCGGAGGCCGAGACGGGCGGCCGACACGACGGCGGCGAACACCGCGGCAGCGCCGCTCATGTCGCACTTCATCGTCTCGTTGTGCCCGGGCGACTTGAGCGAGATGCCGCCCGAGTCGTAGGTGATCCCCTTGCCGACCAGGGCGAGCGTCTTCTCCGCCTTGGGGTGGGTGTAGGCCAGCCTGACCAGGCGCGGGCCGTGCGCCGAGCCCTGACCGACGCCGAGCAGACCGCCGAAGCCGCCCTTGACGAGCGCCTTCTCGTCCAGGACCTGCACCTTGATGCCGTGCTCCTTGCCGGCGGCGGTGGCCACGGCGGCGAAGGACTCGGGGTACAGGTCGTTCGGCGGGGTGTTGATCAGGTCGCGGGCCCGGTTGATCTCCTCGGCGACCGCGACGGCGCGCTCGGCGGCCGCCTTGAACGCCTTGTCCCGCGGCTTGGTGCCGAGCAGGACGGCCTCGCCGAGCGGAGCCTTCCTCGCGTCGGCCTTGGCGCCCCTGGGGGCGAGCTTGTTCTCGCCGCCCTGGTAGGCGGTGAAGGCGTAGGCACCCAGCAGGGCGCCCTCCGCGACGGCCGACGCGTCCTCGACGGACTCCGTCGGCAGGGCGAAACCGGCCTTCTTCGAACCCTTCAGCGCACGCGCGGCGCTGCCCGCGGCCCGGCGCAGGACCTCGGAGTCGTACGCGTCGTCCTTCGCCGGGACCGGCCCGAGCCCGACCGCGACGACGACCGGTGCCTTGAGGTCCGACGGGGCGGGGAGCTTGGTCACTTCGCCTTCGGCGCCGGAGGCGCCGAGGGTCGCCAGGACGGTGGCGAGCTTTCCGTCGAACGCCTTGTCCACGGCCTCGGCGCCCGGTGCGACGACCAGGTCCCCAGACGTGGACCCGGCTCCCTTGGCGATGCCGACGACGAGCGCGTCGGCGCGCAGCGTCGCCGCACCTGAGGTGCTGAGAGTGAGAGCAGTCACGGTGGTGAATTCTCGCTTCCGTTGAGTTGTGTGCCGGTCTGTGTTGGTCGAGGGGGTGGCCGACCGTGCCCGGCGCATCGTAGACGCCGCCCGCAATGTGCCGGGAACGAGCCTACGCGCGCCCGGGGCTCCGCTTCACGGGGGCGGGGTGGTCGCCCGGGGAGGCGCACCCTCAGCCCAGGGACAGCGACAGCGTCAGCAGGGCAGCCGTGCCCGCCGTCTCCTCCAGCGCGCCGAACACATCGCCGGTCACCCCGCCGAAGCGCCGCACGCAGTGACGCAGCATCAGCTGTGCGGCGACGAGGCCGGCCACCACCGCGAGGGCCTGGTGCAGGCCGGCCCCGTATCCGCCCAGCAGTACACCGGCCGTCGCGCAGCACGCGACCACCGCGCAGGCCACGGCTGCCGCGCCCCGGGGAGGAACGGTGCCGGCCACCGCCGCGCCGAGGCCCTCCGGCCGGGCGGGCGGGACGTTGCGGCGGGAGGCCAGCGTGAGCGCGAGCCGCGCGGTCACGGCCGCGACGACGGTGCCCAGAGCGCCTTCCGCCCAGCCCCGGCCGTACAGCGCGAAGAGCGCCGAGACCTGGGCCAGCAGCACGAACAGCAGGGTGATCACGCCGAAGGGGCCGATGTCCGACTGCTTCATGATCCGCAACGCGTCCCCGGCCGGCTTGGCGCTGCCGAGTCCGTCGGCGGTGTCCGCGAGCCCGTCCAGGTGCAGCCCGCGGGTCAGTGCGGCGGGAAGCGCGGCGGAGGCGACCGCCGCCGTCAGGGGACCCGACCCGCCCAGCAGGAACAGCACTCCGGGGGCGGCCGCGAGCAGCCCCACGGCGAGTCCCGCGAGCGGGGCGCACAGCATGCCGGCGCGGGCCGTCCGGCGGTCCCAGCGGGAGACGCGGACGGGGAGCGCGGTCAGGGTGCCGAAGGCGAATCGCAGGCCGTGGCTGTTCAGGGAGGTCACCGCGCGCAGGCTAGCCGCTGCGTCGGCACGCTAGATTGGGCGAAAGCGACCCAAAAGCCGCAAAGGCGGGTCTTCGGGCGGAGGTGGCATGGGTCACTGGTTCCAGCAGAACATCGTCGAGCCGGGCAAGCTACCGCTCCTGATCGCCCTCAGCGCCTTCGTCCTGACCTTCGCCGTCACCCGGATGATCACCCGGATGATCAGGGCCGGAAAAGGGCCCTTCCGCAACTTCACGCCCGGCGGTGTGCACGTCCACCACGTGGTGCCCGGCGTCGTGCTCTCGGTGGTCGGAGGCTTCGGTGCGGTCGCGAGCGGCCAACGCGGCGCGGCCGCCGGGATCTTCGCGGTCGTCTTCGGTGTGGGCGCGGGCCTGGTCCTCGACGAGTTCGCGCTGATCCTGCACCTCGACGACGTCTACTGGACCGAGGAGGGCCGGCAGAGCGTGGAGGTCGTCGTCCTCACGGCCTCGCTCGTCCTGCTCGTGCTCGCCGGCTTCTCGCCGCTGGGCGTGGACGAGCTGAGCGGCGAGCAGCAGCAGAACAGGACGGGCGTCGTCCTGACCTACGTCGTCAACTTCGGTTTCGTGCTGGTCACCCTCTTCAAGGGCAAGGTACGGATGGCGGTGATCGGCACCCTCATCCCGTTCATCGCGCTGATCGGGGCGCTTCGGCTGGCCCGGCCCACCTCGCTCTGGGCGAAGCGGCTCTACCGCCGACGGCACCGGGCCCGTGCCAGGGCGGTGCTGAGGGCGTATCACCACGACGTCCGCTGGGCGGGGCCGCGCCGCCGTTTCCAGGACATGATCGGCGGGGCCCCGGACAGGACCCCGCTACCGGGGCCCCGCCCCGACGGCGAGTCCTGACGTCTTCAGGCTGTCGTGTCCGCGGGCTTCGTGTCCCGCGACGGCTCCACGCCCTCCGCATCCGCCGCGCCCGCCTCCTCCGCGGCGCCCGCTTCCTCCACGGCGCCCGCTTCCTCCACGACAGGCTCCGGCGCTCGTTCGGGCAGCTCCGCCGCCAGCGCCGCCGCGGCCTGGACGAGCGGCAGGGCCAGCAGCGCTCCGCTTCCCGCGCCCACCGTGACCCCGTGGTCCAGCAACGGGGTCAGCGCCATCCGGTCCAGCGCCTTCAGCTGCGCCGGCTCCCCGCTGAGCTGACCAGCCAGCCACCAGTCCGGCGCACGGAAGGCCGCCCGCTGGGCCACGAGCGCGCAGGCCGCCGAGACCACTCCGTCCAGCACCACGGGCATCCGGCGTACCGCGCTCTGCAGCAGGAACCCCGTCATGGCCGCCAGATCCGCTCCGCCCACGGCGGCCAGCAGCTCCAGCTGGTCACCGAGGACCGGCCGGGCCCGTCGCAGAGCGTCCCGGATCGCCGCGCACTTGCGCATCCACGCCAGATCGTCGATCCCCGCACCGCCGCGCCCGGTCACCACCGAGGCATCCGTGCCGCACAGGGCCGCGATCAACGTCGAGGCCGCCGTCGTACCGCCGACACTCAGATCGCCCAGCACCACGAGATCTGTGCCGGAGTCGGCCTCCTCGTCGGCGATGCGCATGCCGAGGCGTACGGCCTGCTCGGCCTCCTGCGCCGTCAGCGCGTCCTCGACGTCGATCCGGCCGCTGCCGCGCCGCACCCGGTGGCGTACGACGGCCTCGGGAAGCAGCTCCGGATCGCAGTCCAGGCCGGCGTCCACGATCCGTACGGGAACGGAGAAGCGCCGGGCCAGCACGGCGACGGGGCTCGCCCCGTCCAGCACCGCCCGCACCAGCTCGTGCGCGGTCCCCGCGGGCCGGCCGGACACCTCCAGCTCCGCCACGCCGTGGTCACCCGCGAACAGCACGACGCGCGGCCGCTCGACCGCCCTGACCGGAACCGACTGCTGGGCGGCCGACAGCCATTCACCCAGCTCGTCCAGCCGGCCGAGCGCGCCGACGGGAACGGCGAGCCGCTCCCGCCGTTCCTCGGCATCACGCCGTACGCCCCCGTCGGGGCGTTCGATCAGGTCGGAGAAGTCGTCCAGATTCACGGGGGTCTGCCTCGCGGGTCGGCGCTAGGTGGGCCGGAACCCGCCGGGGGGCTCCTGTGCGGAACAGTACCCGCCGGTCCCTCCCGCATCCCCAGCCCCGCACCCGCCCGCGGCTCAGCCCCGCAGCACCAGCGCCCGCCCCGCCACCACGAGCAGCACCTGCTCGCACTCGGCGGCGAACGCGGCGTTCAGACGGCCCAGTTCATCCCGGAACCGCCGCCCGGAAGCCGTCGCCGGGACCACACCCGAGCCGGTCTCGTTGGTCACGGCCACGACCGTACGACGCGTCCCGCGCACCGCGCGGACCAGCTCGGCGACCCGCTCGCGCAGCTTCTCCTCACCGCCGTCCGCCCACCTGGCGTCGTCCCACGCCTCCACCCTGTCCATCGCGTCCGTCAGCCAGAGCGACAAGCAGTCGATCAGCAGCGGCGGTCCGTCCTGCTCCAGCAGACCCGCCAGCTCGCAGGTCTCCTCCGTGCGCCAGGCGGCGGGCCTGCGCTCCCGGTGCAGCCCGATCCTCGCCTCCCACTCCGAGTCCCCGTCACGGCGGCCGCCCGTCGCCACGTACACCACCTCGGGAAAGGTCTCCAGGCGCTGTTCCGCCTCCACCGACTTCCCCGAACGGGCCCCGCCCGTGACCAGTGTGCGCCGGGGCACCTCGGGCACCGCGTGGTAGGCGCCCACCGGCAGCGTCGTCCCGTCCGGCACGGCCCGAGCCCCGCCGGCAGCGAGCCTGCGGTCCAGCTCGGCTCCGGGCGGCGCGTCATGGTCCAGATGGACGGCGATCACCTCGGTGCCCGGCCCGACGGCCCCGACGGCCCGCAGCCTCGCCACGGAGTCGGGCCGCGCGATCACGTCGCACACGACCATGTCGTACGGCTCCGCCACCGGGGCCGCCAGCCCGGCCGGGGAGGCCCCGGGCGGCAGGTAGAGCAGGCGCTCGGCATCCGGCGACGTCACCTCGTAACCGGTGCCCGGCGCGTCCATCGCCAGGGCCCGGACCCGGTGTCCGCTGATCAGCGTGAGCTCCTGGCCGTCCGGGACACGTCCCGCGGACGGCAGGGACGCCGGCAGCTCCACCGCCGGCCCGTCATGAGGGTGGGTCAGCAGCACCTGCCGTACGGCGGCGAGCGAGCGGCCCGCGCGGGCGGCGGCGAACACGGCGCCCGGGGTGAGATCCAGCAGCAGTGCGTCGTCCACGAGCAGCGCGGTCGCGGCGCGTGCCCCGGTACCGCGGGAGGAGGCGCAGACGGCGCAGGGGCAGTCGGGCCGCGGCAGCCCGTCGGGGGCTCCGGTGCCGAGCAGTGTCAGTTCCACGTGTCGATCCTCCCGTGTCCGTCCACCACCTGCGCGCCCGGGACACCCACTAGTCTTCGGGGAGCAACGTGACCCAGGAGGCGGACATGGCGTGGACGTGGCGGTTCGAGAAGTCCGACGGTACGGAGACGGAGCCGGCGCTGCAGCCGGAGGAGTTCACGACTCAGGGCGACGCGGAGTCCTGGATCGGTGAGTTTTGGAAGGAGCTGCTCGAGGGCGGCGCGGACCAGGTGACCCTCTTCGAGGACACGACGAAGATCTACGGCCCCATGGGCCTGCAGACCGACTGACGTCCGCAGCCCCGCCCGGGCCCCGGTGCCCGGGCGGGCCCCCTGCGGCCTCCGGGTGTCCGCCTGCGCCCGGCCCGCTCTCAGATCTCGCCCAGGGTGACCCGGGCGGTCTTCTCCGCGTCCCCCCGCGTGTACCTCACCGTGACCTTCCGGCCCGGGTCGTCGGCCGCCAGGGCCTCCGAGAGTGAGGTGATCGTCGTGACCCGTGCGTCGCCGATCCGGGTGATGATGTCGCCGGCGCGAAGGCCGGCCTTCGCGGCCGCCCCGTTCTTCTCGACGCTGACGATCGCCACACCCGCGGGCTTGTAGTCCTCGTCCACGACGGTGCGGCCCGTGATGTTCAGCGCCGCCCGGCCCGAGTCCGTGACCTTCCCGGACTCGATGATCTGGTCGGCCACCGTGCGCACCATCGACACCGGGATGGCGAACCCGATGCCGGGGGCCGCGCTGTCGCCCACCTGCGGGTCTGTCGCCGCGAGGGTCGGGATGCCGATCACCTCGCTGTCGAGGTTCACCAGGGCGCCTCCGCTGTTGCCCGGGTTGATCGCCGCCGAGGTCTGCACCATGTCGGCGAGCGTCGCCCCGGTGCCGCCCCCCGAGCGGCTTTCGCTGACGGTGCGGCCCACGGCCGAGACGATGCCCTGGGTGACGCTGCTGGACAGGCCGAGGGGCGAGCCCATCGCCAGGACGATCTGCCCCACCTCGACCTCGTCCGTGTCCCCGAACCCGGCGGCCCGCAGCCCCTGGGGGACGTCGTCGAGCTTGATGACGGCGAGGTCCTGCTCCGGGTAGGAGGAGACCAGGGACGCCTTGAGCACCTTCTCGCCGGTGGCGACGGTGACGTCGAAGGTCTTCTCGCCGCCCACCACATGGGCGTTCGTGACGATGTGGCCCTTGTCGTCGTAGACGACGCCCGAGCCGAGCCCGTCCCCGGCGGCGATCTGCACGACGGAGGGCAGCACGGCCCTGATGACGGTCTGGTACTGGTCCTCCAGATCGCCCGCGGCCCGGGACACCACCGCCTGCCGGCCCGGCGCGGCGGACGGCGCCGGGCCCGGCCCGGCACAGCCGCCCGCCAGGGCGAGCGCGCAGGCACCGGCGGCCAGGGGGGCCGGCGAGCGGCGTGCCCGGCTGCGGGAAGGGGTTGCGTCCATGCCCGGAGTATCGCCGGGGCCGCCGCGTGCGGCCTGCGCTGGTGGGCCGATCAGGCGTACGGCCCGGGGCCCGCCCCGAGCCGGCCGGACGCACGGTCCGGACGGGTCAGCCGCGTACGCCGCACAGGTGCAGCAGTGCCGCCACCCCGCGGTACGGGTCGGTCCGCCCCGCACGGTCCTCGGCCGCGAACACCAGCGCCAGTTCGTCGGGGCCGGGCAGCTCCGCCTCGTTGCTCACGTTGTCCGTGAAGACCCGCACGCCGTACCAGGCGTGCAGTGGGGCGGCGATCCCGGCGAGGGTGGACCGCAGCACTTCGAGCCGGTCCGCCCGGACGTCCAGGCCGAGCCTGTTCGTGTACGTGTCCGTCTCGAACGCGGCGAGGGCCGCGCCGAAGTCGCCGGCCGTCCCCGGCCGCATCGCCAGGGCGTCCGCGTTCCGCACGAGCAGGGAGAGGAGACCACCGGGGGCCAGCATCCTGGCCAGGCCGGCGAGCAGCGGATCCGGCTCCGGGACGTACATCAGTACGCCGTGGCAGAGCACAACGTCGAAACTGCCGGGCAGGAAGTGCACCCCGGTGTCACGGCCGTCGCCCTCGATGAGCCGCACCCGCTCCCGGATGCCCTCGGGCTCGGCCGCCAGTGCCTCGCGCGCGACGCGCAGCATCTCGCCGTCGGACTCGAGGCCCGTCACGGAATGCCCGGCCCGGGCCAGGCGCAGTGCCTGGGTGCCCTGGCCCATGCCGACGTCGAGCACCCGCAGCCGCCGCCCCACGGGGAAGCGCGCGGCTATCTGCTCGTCGAGCTGCCGGGCCACGAGTTCCTGGCGGACCGTGTTGCGCAGTCCGCCGAGCCCGCCGAGCCACTGGGGGGACACCCCCGTGAAACCGGAGGTCTCCGTGCTCAGGGCCGCTCTCCCCGCTTGACCTGCGGCTTGGGCAGACGCAGTCGGCGCATCTGGAGCGTACGCATCAGGCCGTAGGCCACCGCGCCGCGCTTCGGGGTGTCGGGGAAGCGCTCGGCCAGCTGCTTCCTGAGGCGGAAACCGAGGCCGATGGAGTCGACGACGATCAGCACGATCACGCCGAGCCAGAGCAGCAACGAGATGTTCTGGATGTTCTGGACCTGGATCACACTGAGGATCAGGATGATCACTGCGAGCGGAAGGAAGTACTCCGCGATGCAGAAGCGCGAGTCCACGAAGTCACGGACATAGCGCCGCACGGGACCCTTGTCGCGCACCGGCAGGTAGCGCTCGTCGCCCGATGCGAGCGCCTCCCGCTGCCTGGCCATGTCGGCGCGGCGTGCTTCACGCTGTCGCTTCGCGGCCTCCTTGCGATCGGTCGGCGTGCCGCTGGAGGCACGTCGGCGCTGCGTCTGGGACGCGCTGCGCTTGGGGGTGGGGCGACCTTTGGGAGCCTGAGGGTCGCGGGGCTGCTTGGAGAGGTCCGCCGTCACCTTGCCGGTGGGGGCCTTCTCTTCCTTGGAACGGCTACGGAACACAAAACCCAAGGGTACGGGGTCGGTCGCGGCTACCGGGGACCGGCCGGGAACGATCCGGCAACGGCCTGTGCCCGGAAAAGCGTCCCGACAGGGGCAGAACGGACGTCGCCCCCGCTTTCCCTGATGTTCGTCTACTCCTTGGGCGGGAGCGGATACCGACGCCAGTCGTCCTTGCGGAGGAGCACATCCGTGCTCGAACAGTGCGGTAATGGAGGCAGGGCCCGTACTGTGGGTTCTGTTGGAGTGCTGGAGCTCAGTCCGTCAGAAGGGGGCGCGCGAAGCCCATGAGCGGTGTCATGAAGCGTATGGGGATGATCTTCCGCGCGAAGGCAAACAAGGCCCTTGACCGGGCCGAGGATCCGCGCGAGACCCTCGATTACTCGTACCAGAAGCAGCTGGAGCTGCTTCAGAAGGTGCGCCGCGGCGTCGCCGATGTGGCGACCTCGCGCAAGCGGCTGGAGCTGCAGCTGAACCAGCTGCAGGGACAGTCGTCCAAGCTGGAGGACCAGGGCCGCAAGGCGCTCGCGCTCGGCCGCGAGGACCTGGCCCGCGAGGCGCTGTCCAGGCGCGCCGCCCTCCAGCAGCAGGTCTCGGACCTGGAGACGCAGCACCAGACGCTGCAGGGCGAGGAGGAGAAGCTCACTCTCGCGGCCCAGCGTCTGCAGGCCAAGGTCGACGCCTTCCGTACGAAGAAGGAGACCATCAAGGCCACCTACACCGCGGCCCAGGCCCAGACGCGGATCGGCGAGGCCTTCTCCGGCATCTCCGAGGAGATGGGCGACGTCGGCCTGGCGATCCAGCGGGCCGAGGACAAGACCCAGCAGCTCCAGGCACGTGCGGGAGCCATCGACGAGTTGCTGGCCTCAGGCGCTCTCGACGACCCGTCGGGCACGGCGAAGGACGACATCGCCGCCGAGCTGGACCGGATCTCCGGTGGTACGGATGTAGAACTGGAGTTGCAGCGCATGAAGGCCGAGCTGGCCGGCGGTTCCGCCGGGCAGCAGCAGGCCATCGAGGGCGGTGCGCAGGACGCGGAACCGCAGTCGCAGCAGACCCCGCACAAGTTCGACAAGCAGTAAGGGCGGCGTCATGATCGTACGGATCATGGGGGAGGGCCAGGTGGTACTGGCCGACAGTCATGTCGTCGAGCTGGACAAGCTCGACGACATACTCCTCGCGGAGATGGAGAGCGGTGACGGACCCGGCTTCCGCACCACGCTCCACGCGCTCCTGGACAAGGTGCGCGAGCTCGGTTCGCCGCTCCCGGACGACTCCCTGGAGCCGTCCGAACTGATCCTGCCGGCACCCGACGCCACCCTCGAAGAGGTGCGTTCGATGCTCCGCGACGGCGGGCTGATCCCCGGCTGACCGGGTGTCCGCCCGCTCCGCACTCCCCACGACGCCCCGCCCCGGCCCCGCCGGCGCGGGGCGTCGTGCCGCCCGCCCGGTGCCGTGACGCCGCCCGTGCACCGCACGGACCGTCCTCTCCGGGAGAAGCCGTACCGTTGCTCGACGTGACCACCCTCGGAACCGGGCTCGTCCGCCCCCGCCGCTGGCTGCGCGGCCACCCCCTCGCGTTCGACGGTGGCCTCGCACTCGCCGTGCTCGTCACCATGCTCTGCGCGTCCTTCGCCGAGCCGGACCCGGGCCACGGTCCGGTCTTCGGAGCCCGGACGCCCGAGCTGCCGAGCGTGCTCCTCATGGTGCTCGCCGCAGGGGCGCTGGTCCTGCGCAGGCGCAGGCCCGTGCTGGTGCTCGCCGTGACGGGGCAGCTGTCCGCCGTCGAGTTCGCCCTGATGGACCCGCCCGCCCCCGTGGTGATGAGCGCGGTCGTCGCGCTGTTCACCGTCGCGTCCCGCACCGACCGCCCCACCACCTGGCGGGTCGGCCTGCTGACCATGGTGGTGCTGACCGTGGCGGCGATGGCGGTCGGCGGGACACCCTGGTACAGCCAGGAGAACGTGGGCGTGCTCGCCTGGACGGGTCTGGCCTGCGCGGCCGGGGACGCGGTGCGCAGCAGGCGGGCGTTCATCGACGCGATCAGGGAGCGGGCCGAGCGCGCCGAACGCACCCGCGAGGAGGAGGCGGGCCGCAGGGTCGCCGAGGAGCGCCTCCGTATCGCCCGCGACCTCCACGACGTCGTCGCCCACCACATCGCCCTGGTCAACGTCCAGGCCGGGGTCGCCGCCCACGTCATGGACAAGCGCCCCGACCAGGCGAAGGAGGCGCTCGCGCACGTGCGTGAGGCCAGCCGCTCCGCGCTCAACGAGCTGAGGGCCACGGTCGGACTGCTCCGTCAGTCCGGTGACCCGGAGGCACCCACGGAACCCGCGCCCGGGCTCGCCGTACTCGACGCACTGGTCGAAACCTTCCGCAACGCAGGACTCCCCGTCGAGGTGGCCTGCTCCGACCGGGACAGTCCACTGCCCGCGGCGGTCGACCTCGCGGCCTACCGGATCATCCAGGAGGCACTGACCAACGTACGCAAGCACGCGGGGCCCGACGCGAAGGCGGAGGTGAGCGTCGTACGGGTCGGGGGGACCGCGGAGGTCACCGTGCTCGACAACGGCAGCGGCGCGGATCCCGTCCCCGCCCCGGCCGACAGCGGCAGGCACGGGCTGATCGGCATGCGCGAGCGCGTCACGGCCCTCGGCGGCACCCTCACGGCGGGGCCCCGTTACGGAGGCGGATTCCGGGTCCATGCGATCCTGCCCGTCACGTCCCGCACACGCGCGCCGGAAAGGCCGGGCACGGTGGAGACGACGGGGGGATGTGCATGACGCCCATCAGGGTGCTGCTCGCCGACGACCAGGCGCTGCTGCGCAGCGCGTTCCGGGTGCTGGTCGACTCCGAGCCCGACATGCAGGTCGTCGGCGAGGCGGCCGACGGGGCCCAGGCCGTGGCGCTGGCACGCTCGACCCGTGCCGACGTCGTGCTGATGGACATCCGGATGCCGGGCACCGACGGGCTCACGGCCACCCGGACGATCAGCGCCGACCCTGACCTCGCGGGCGTACGGATCGTCATGCTCACCACCTTCGAGGTGGACGAGTACGTGGTGCAGTCCCTGCGCGCCGGGGCCTCCGGCTTCCTGGGCAAGGGCGCGGAACCGGACGAACTGCTCAACGCCATCCGTGTCGCCGCTGCCGGTGAGGCGCTGCTCTCCCCGGTCGCGACCAAGGGCCTCATCGCCACCTTCCTCGCCCAGGGCGGCAGCGCCGCAGACGGCTCCGACGGCACCGAGTACGCCGAGCGCCTCGCCGCGCTCACCGGGCGCGAGCGCGAGGTCCTCGTACAGGTGGCGGGCGGGAACTCCAACGACCAGATCGCCGACCGGCTCGCCGTCAGCCCGCTCACCGTGAAGACCCATGTGAACCGGGCCATGGCGAAACTGGGTGCGCGGGACCGGGCGCAATTGGTCGTCATTGCCTACGAATCGGGCTTGGTCCGCCCCAGGGTGGAGTGACGGGTGTAGATGCGGCTACTCCAGCTGCGGTATGCGCGAGATAAGAAAGCAACCTGGGGGCCGACGATTTCCCCCGGGTGCCCGGCGATCGTATAGATGGGCGGGCTGTGTCCCTGTGCTCACGGACGTGGGCACCCAACAGCCGGCCACCTGCCGCGTACGCCACAGAAGAGAGACCCACCCATGTCCTGGCTGTCCAGATTCAGCCTCGCGCAACGGGCCCTGATCGGGCTGATCTCGATCGTCGCACTCGTGTTCGGGGCCATCGCGATCCCGCAGCTCAAGCAGCAGCTGCTGCCCACCATCGAGCTGCCGATGGTGTCGGTGCTGGCCCCCTACCAGGGCGCGTCCCCCGACGTGGTCGAGAAGCAGGTCGTCGAACCCCTCGAGAACGCCATCAAGGCCGTCGACGGGGTCGAGGGCATCACCTCGACCGCCAGCGAGGGCAACGCCGTCGTCATGGCGACCTTCGACTTCGGCGACGAAGGCACGAAGCAGCTCGTCGCCGACATCCAGCAGGCCGTGAACCGGGCCCGCACCCAGCTGCCCGACGACGTGGACCCGCAGGTCGTGGCGGGTTCGACGGACGACATCCCGACCGTCGTCCTCGCCGTCACCTCCGACAAGGACCAGCAGGCGCTCGCCGACCAGCTCGACCGCACGGTCGTCCCGGCGATCGAGGACATCGAGGGCGTCGGCCAGGTCGCCGTCGAGGGCGTCCAGGACCTCCAGGTCTCCGTCGTCCCCGACGACAGGAAGCTCGCCGCGGCGGGGATGAACGCCGGCTCGCTGTCCCAGGCCCTCCAGGCCGGCGGCGCCACCCTCCCCGCCGGCTCCTTCTCCGAGTCGGGCAAGAGCCGCACCATCCAGGTCGGCGGCTCCTTCACCTCGCTGCAGCAGATCGAGGACCTGAAGGTCTCCGCGTCGGACCCGGCGACGGGCAAGGCCGGAAAGCCGGTCCGCGTCGGTGACGTCGCCACGGTGAAGCAGGAGCCCGCCACCGCGGTCTCCATCACCCGTACGAACGGCAGGCCGAGCCTCGCCGTCATGGCGACGATGGACAAGGACGGCAGCGCCGTCGCCATCTCGGACGCCGTCCAGGACAAGCTCCCGGACCTGCGCAAGGACCTCGGCGCCGGCGCCGAGCTGACCGTCGTCTCCGACCAGGGGCCCGCCGTCTCCAAGGCGATCTCCGGCCTGACCACCGAGGGCGCGCTCGGGCTGCTCTTCGCGGTCGTCGTGATCCTGGTGTTCCTCGCGTCGATCCGCTCGACGCTGGTCACCGCGGTCTCCATCCCGCTCTCCGTGGTCCTCGCGCTGATCGTGCTCTGGACCCGTGACCTGTCGCTGAACATGCTCACCCTCGGTGCGCTGACCATCGCGATCGGCCGCGTCGTCGACGACTCCATCGTGGTCCTGGAGAACATCAAACGGCACCTCGGCTACGGCGAGGAGCGCCATTCGGCGATCATCACCGCGGTGAAGGAGGTGGCCGGCGCGGTCACCTCGTCCACGCTCACCACCGTCGCGGTCTTCCTGCCCATCGGCCTGGTGGGCGGCATGGTCGGCCAGCTCTTCGGCTCGTTCTCCCTCACGGTCACCGCGGCCCTGCTGGCATCGCTGCTGGTCTCGCTGACGGTGGTCCCGGTCCTCTCGTACTGGTTCCTGCGGGCCCCCAAGGGCACCGACACCGACCCGGACGCGGCGCGCCGCAAGGCCGAGGAGAAGGAGGCGGCCAGCCGGCTCCAGCGGCTCTACGTCCCGGTGCTGCGCTTCGCGACCCGGCGCCGTGCCACCAGCATCGTCATCGCCTTCGTGGTCCTGTTCGGCACCTTCGGCATGGCACCCCTGCTGAAGACGAACTTCTTCGACCAGGGCGAGCAGGAAGTCCTCTCCATCAAGCAGGAGCTGACTCCCGGCACCAGCCTGGCCGCGGCCGACAAGGCCGCGCGGAAGGTCGAGAAGGTCCTCGCCGCGGACAAGGGCGTCGAGGACTACCAGGTCACCGTCGGCTCCTCCGGCTTCATGGCGGCCTTCGGCGGCGGCACGGGCTCGAACCAGGCGTCCTACCAGGTCACCCTGAAGGACTCGGCGGACTTCGACGCCACCCAGGACCGGATCGACGGGGCCCTGGGCAAGCTCGACGGCATCGGGGACACCACGATCGCCGGGGGCGACGGCTTCGGCAGCCAGGACCTCAGCGTCGTGGTCAAGGCAGCCGACGCGGACGTCCTGAAGAAGGCGTCCGAGACAGTGCGCGGCCAGGTCGCCGAGCTCGACGACGTCACCGATGTCCAGAGCGACCTGGCGCAGAGCGTCCCGCGCATCTCGGTGAAGGCCAACGACAAGGCGGCCGACGCCGGGTTCGACGGGACCACCCTCGGCGCGGCGGTCGCCGGCGCGGTGCGTGGCACTCCGGCCGGCAAGGCGATCATGGACGACGCCGAGCGTGACGTGCTGGTGAAGTCGGCCGCACCGGCCACCACGATGGCCGAGCTGAAGGCTCTCCCGCTCGGCCCGGTCAAGCTCGGCGACATCGCCGACGTGGAACTCGTGCCCGGCCCGGTCTCGATGACCAGGATCGACGGCCAGCGCGCGGCGACGATCACCGCCAAGCCGACCGGCGACAACACGGGTGCGGTCAGCACCGAGCTCCAGAAGAAGATCGACGCCCTGGACCTCCCGGAAGGCGCCACCGCGACCATCGGCGGTGTCTCCGAGGACCAGAACGACGCCTTCATGAAGCTGGGCCTGGCCATGCTGGCGGCCATCGCGATCGTCTTCATGCTGCTGGTGGCCACCTTCCGGTCGCTCATCCAGCCGCTGATCCTGCTGGTCTCCATCCCCTTCGCGGCGACGGGTGCCATCGGCCTCCTGGTCGCCACGGGAACTCCGATGGGTGTCCCGGCGATGATCGGCATGCTGATGCTGATCGGCATCGTGGTGACCAACGCGATCGTGCTGATCGACCTGATCAACCAGTACAGGTCGCAGGGCATGGGGGTCGTCGAGGCAGTGATCGAGGGCGGCCGTCACCGGCTGCGCCCGATCCTGATGACGGCACTGGCGACGATCTTCGCCCTGCTCCCGATGGCGCTCGGCGTCACCGGCGAAGGCGGTTTCATCTCCCAGCCCCTGGCGGTCGTGGTGATCGGCGGTCTGATCACCTCCACGCTGCTGACCCTGCTCCTGGTCCCGACCCTCTACGCGATGGTCGAACTCCGCAAGGAGCGCCGCGCGAAGAAGAAGGCGGCCAAGCGCGAGGCGAAGTCCGGCGCGAGCGACCCGGAGCCGACGGAGGGCGCCGTCTCCGAGGAGCCGGAGCCCGCGAAGGCCTGACCGACTGCTCCCGCAGAACCACGGAGAGGCCCCCGATGCCGCACAACGGCACCGGGGGCCTCTCCCGTCGGTCCGCCCGCAAGCGCCCTGGCCGGGGAACTCGGGCCGCCGTGCTCCGGGGGCTGCGCACAGTCCACGCCGGACGGGTTCCAGGTGTCCTCGACCACGAGGACCTCGACCACGAGGACCTCGACCACGAGGACCTTGACCACCGACGGCAACCGGGCCTTCCTCAGGCATCGTCACCGCGCCGTCCGGCACGCCGGAACACCCGGGGCGCCATCACACGGCCGGGGACGCCGCCGCGGGGATCCCCGGCCCGTCGCCGCCTACGGCAGCGCCAGCATCCGCTCCAGCGCCAGCTTGGCGTACTTCTCGGTCTCCGCGTCCACCTGGATGCGGTTGACCAGGTTTCCCTCGGCCAGGGATTCCAGCGTCCACACCAGGTGCGGCAGGTCGATCCGGTTCATCGTCGAGCAGAAGCACACCGTCTTGTCGAGGAAGACGATCTCCTTGTCCTCCGCGGCGAAACGGTTCGCCAGCCGCCGCACCAGGTTCAGCTCCGTGCCGATGGCCCACTTGGAACCGGACGGCGCCGCCTCCAGGGCCTTGATGATGTACTCCGTCGAGCCCACGTAGTCCGCGGCGGCCACGACCTCGTGCCTGCACTCGGGGTGCACCAGGACGTTCACGCCCGGAATGCGCTCACGGACGTCGTTGACGGACTCCACCGAGAAGCGTCCGTGCACCGAGCAGTGCCCGCGCCAGAGGATCATCTTCGCGTCGCGCAGCTCCTCGGCGGTCAGGCCGCCGTTCGGCTTGTGCGGGTTGTAGAGGACGCAGTCCTCCAGGGTCATCCCCATGTCGCGGACGGCAGTGTTCCGGCCCAGGTGCTGGTCCGGCAGGAAGAGGACCTTCTCGCCCTGCTCGAAGGCCCACTCCAGCGCGCGCTTCGCGTTCGAGGACGTGCAGATCGTGCCGCCGTGCCGGCCGGTGAACGCCTTGATGTCGGCCGAGGAGTTCATGTACGAGACCGGCACGACCTGGTCGGCGACGCCCGCCTCCGTCAGCACGTCCCAGCACTCGGCGACCTGCTCCGCGGTGGCCATGTCGGCCATCGAGCAGCCGGCGGCCAGGTCCGGGAGGACGACCTTCTGGTCGTCGCCCGTCAGGATGTCCGCGGACTCGGCCATGAAGTGCACGCCGCAGAAGACGATGTACTCCGCCTCGGGCCGCGCCGCAGCGTCCCGGGCCAGCTTGAAGGAGTCGCCGGTGACGTCCGCGAACTGGATGACCTCGTCGCGCTGGTAGTGGTGGCCGAGTACGAAGACCTTGTCCCCGAGCTTCTCCTTGGCGGCGCGGGCCCGCTCCACCAGGTCCGGGTCGGACGGGGAGGGGAGGTCGCCCGGGCATTCGACCCCGCGCTCGCTCCGCGGGTCGGCCTCGCGGCCGAGCAGCAGGAGGGCGAGGGGCGTCGGCTGGACATCCAGGGGCTGGGCGGTGGTCACGACACGCACCCTTTCTTTTCTGCGGAACGCCTTTTCGTCTAATTGACGTTATCTATCATAGCCGCTTAGTGTCAGCTTGACGATGCCGATAGCGTCGATGTGACGCATCCCCCCGCCCGGGCGGTGTGCGAGCATGAAGGGAACAGACAAGCGCTTGGCCCGGAATGAATCCGCGGCCCCGATGGTTGGACCGTCGGCAAGCAGTCCGTACAACCCGGGAGAGAAGCAGATGTCCGTATCGGACGAGACCACCACCGTGAGCGACGGCATCCTCCTGTCCGACGCCGCCGCAGCCAAGGTCAAGGCCCTGCTGGAGCAGGAGGGCCGGGACGACCTCGCGCTGCGCGTCGCCGTTCAGCCCGGCGGCTGCTCGGGCCTGCGGTACCAGCTCTTCTTCGACGAGCGCTCGCTCGACGGCGATGTCGTGAAGGACTTCGACGGCGTCAAGGTCGTCACCGACCGGATGAGCGCCCCGTACCTGGGCGGCGCCTCCGTGGACTTCGTGGACACCATCGAGAAGCAGGGCTTCACGATCGACAACCCGAACGCCACGGGCTCCTGCGCCTGCGGTGACTCCTTCAGCTAAAGCCCGAGACGTACCGACGGCGGCGGCGTTCCCGGATCCGGGAACGCCTCCTCGCGCAGGACTCCGTCCGTGCGGACCATCGGGGCGCGCAGCCGGTCGGGGTCGGCGTCGAGAC
>NZ_JBEXYB010000059.1:0-33334 GCF_040630715.1 Streptomyces sp. NPDC005752
TTCCGACTCTATCAGACTCTTTCGTGTCCGATTCCCGGCCGAAGCGGGTTCCTGCTTTTTCGCTTTCCAGTTCTTCGCTTTCGCGCTTCCCTTTCGGCGTGTTCACTACGTTAGCCGATTTCCTCGATGGCTCATAATCGAGCCGATCGGGCAAATTTCGGCATGCCGAAATTGCACCCGCCAGGGGTGAATCGTAGGTAGTGGTTGGCCCTCTCACGATGCGTCGACCCGGTCCGATGGACCGCGCCAGGAACACTGCATCTGTTCAAGCGGCTCGGACTACATTAGGGAAACAGCAGGGGCGAGTCAAGTGGCGTGGTGGCGGGGTCATGGGCCCGTTCGCCCTGACCGTGACTTCGCCGTCGATCCGAAAGCGCCAGGGCTGGAGGGGCCGTCGCAGCCGACGTCCGTCCCGCCGACCGCCGCGTGCCTGGTCGAGTGGTGCGGGGAGCCCGGTTGGAAGGACGGTCGCCCTGTCTGCCTGCTGCCATGTCAGCTCCTTCCATCGTCCGGTCGACAGTGGGGCAGTAGCCAGGCGCGTCGGCGTTCTGGCCGGTTCTCTGCCATGCCGGGCCGAAAGTCGACGTTTGGCAGCAAGCCGGCCCACGCCCCCGAACTCGGTACCGCGCAGGCTCGCGGGCGAGCCGGGACCAAGGCGCACTGCGGCTCAGGCTCCCCCGGAGTGCTTGGCTCTCGGGCTCAGTCGGTACGCCGAGACCGTTGGATCCCCGGCGAGGTGGAAACGGTGCTGCCAGTCGTGGGCTCTGCTCACGCCCACCCGAGGGCCGACCCGGATGAGCGCGCCGGGTACCGGCTCGCCCTCGGACAGCACGACCGAGGCGCCCGTCAGCAAGGCTGTGCCGTTGTGCTCCGACGTGATGCCGAGTGCCTGGCAGAAGTTGCCCGGACCGCGCGCGAGGCGCGGTGTCTCGACCTTCGTCCCTCGCCGCTTGCGTGCCAGGTCTTCCCCTTCGACGACCCTGCCCGCCCGGATGAGGACGGCCGAAGCGACACCGTCCGTTCCGGTGACGACGTTGGCACACCAGTGGAGACCGTGGGACCGGTAGACGTACAGGTGGCCCGCGGGTCCGAACATGACGGCGTTTCGGGGTGTCCTGCCCCGATAGGCGTGGGAGGCGGGATCGGCCGTACCGGCGTACGCCTCGGTCTCCGTGACGCTGATGCTCACGGTTCCCTCGGGGGTCTCGTGGGTGAGGACGGCGCCGAGCAGCTTGGGGGCGACCTCTTCGGCGGGACGCGCGAGATCCATGACGTTCATGCTGCCCCGCTCGGCATTCCGTTCGTGAAGCGGCCGTGACGGTGCGCCGGCCGGCCGGACATCCCGCGGATTTCGGGTGCCGCGTCCAGGACGGTCCTGTCGAAGAAGTCCCGCGGGACCGGTGTGCGGTTCATGCCCTCGTTCATGGCGTCCGAGGGTACTGGGCTCGGCGCGACGGGAACCGGCTACGGTCAGGGCGCGTATGTAGGGGAAGGACCAAGGAGGAAATCATGGGTTTCAAGCGGCTGCTCGCGAGCATGGGTGCCGGCGGTGCTTCGGTCGAGACCGAACTCACCGAACTCAACGTCGTCCCCGGGGGGGTCGTCCAGGGCGAGGTGCGGATCCAGGGCGGATCCGTGGACCAGCAGATCGAAGGCCTCTCGGTGGGCCTGCAGGCCCGGGTCGAGGTCGAGGGCACCGACCAGGAGACCAAGCAGGACATCGAGTTCACCAAGCTGCGCCTCGGCGGCGCCTTCGAGGTGAAGGCGGGCGCGGTCCACGTCGTGCCGTTCGGCCTGGAGATTCCCTGGGAGACGCCGATCACCATGTTCGCCGGGCAGCACCTGCGCGGCATGAACATCGGGGTGACGACGGAGCTGGAGATCGCCCGCGCCCTCGACTCGGGTGATCTGGACCCGATCAACGTGCACCCGCTGCCGGCTCAGCAGGCCATCCTGGACGCATTCGGGCAGCTGGGCTTCGGCTTCCGCAGCGCGGACATGGAGCGCGGCCACATCCGCGGCACCCGCCAGCGTCTGCCCTTCTACCAGGAGATCGAGTTCTTCCCGCCGCAGCAGTACCGGGGGCTGAACCAGGTGGAACTGACGTTCGTCGCGGACGACCGCGAGATGGACGTCGTCCTGGAGATGGACAAGAAGCCGGGACTCTTCAGCGAGGGCAGCGACTCCTACCGTGCGTTCAAGGTGGGTCTGAACGACTACCAGGGCACGGACTGGTCCGCGTACCTCAACCAGTGGCTCGCCCAGGTCGGTGGCCAGCGCAACTGGCTCTGACAACCCCTAGGGTCGGTGGGAAGACATCGCAGAGCCGATCAGGAGAGGTGCTGACGTGACCGAGCCGAAGAGGGCGCCGCTGCCGCACGACTTCCATCCGGAGGTCCCCCCGTTCACCGTGGTGAGCACGGACCTCGCACCGGGCGCCGTGCTGGCGGACGCCCAGGTGTTCGCGGCGGGCAACACCTCGCCGCACCTGCGGTGGGAGGGCTTCCCCGCCGGGACGAAGAGCTTCGCGGTGACGTGCTTCGACCCGGACGCGCCGACGGGCAGCGGGTTCTGGCACTGGGTGCTGTTCGACATCCCCGCGTCCGTGACGGAGCTCCCGGCCGGTGCGGGCAGCGGGACGTTCGAGGGGCTGCCCGAGGGAGCCGCCCAGGCCCGCAACGACTACGGCGCGAAGGAGTTCGGCGGAGCCGCGCCTCCCTCCGGTGAGAACCACCGCTATGTCTTCACCGTGTACGCGGTGGACACCGAGAAGCTCGGGCCGGACAGCGACGCATCACCCGCCGTGGTCGGATTCAATCTCCGGTTCCACACGCTGGGCCGCGCGCAGCTGATCGGGGAGTACACCGCCCCCACAAGCTGAATGTTCGCCTCCCGTTTGCCCTGCCCTGGTCTTGGAGAGATCAGGGCAGGGCACTTTTTATTGCGTTGTCCCTCACGGTCCGCCCGGACAGAGTTGTTCCGGGCCCGCCGACAGACGGGCGGCACACGGGAGGTGGGCGGGATGCGGGACACACTTGTACTCAACGCGAGCTTCGAGCCGCTGTCGACAGTGACTCTCAACCGTGCGGTGGTCCTGATCCTGCAGGACAAGGCCGTCGTCGAGCAGTCGCATCCCGGGCTGCGGATGCGCGGTGCCGCCGTGGACATTCCGGTGCCCCGGGTGATCAGGCTCTGCCGGTACGTGCGGGTGCCGTTCCGAAGACACGCTCCGTGGTCCAGGAGGGGCGTGCTCATACGGGACCAGCACCGGTGCGCGTACTGCGGTCGGCGGGCGAGCACCGTGGACCATGTGGTGCCGCGCGCCCAGGGGGGACAGGACACCTGGCTGAACACCGTGGCCTCGTGTGCCGAGGACAATCACCGCAAAGCTGCCCGGACGCCTGAGCAGGCGGGTATGCCGCTGCTGCGTCAGCCGTTCGTGCCGTCCCCGGCGGACGCCATGCTGCTCGCGCTGGGTGCCGGCGACCGGTCGGCTCTGCCGGAGTGGCTGGCACGCTCGGCGGCGTGATCGCCTCGTAGGCCCCGGACGGCCGTACGAGCAGCCCGTCCCCCTCTGCCGGGAAGTGCCGAAGGGGCGGGCTCGTCTCCGTCAGCGCAGCACCAGTTGAACGATGGCCGCGGTGCCGACGACGACGATCAGCGCGCGCAGGAAGCGCGGGCTGAGCCGTCGGCCGACCTTGGCTCCGATCTGGCCGCCGATCGCGGAACCCACCGCGATGAGCACGACGGCCGTCCAGTCGAAGTCCGCGACGAAGAGGAAGAAGAGCGCGGCGACGCTGTTGACGACGGCGGCGAGGACGTTCTTGACGGCGTTGAGGCGCTGCATCGTGTCATCGAGCAGCATGCCCATCAGGGAGAGGTAGATGATGCCCTGGGCCGCCGTGAAGTAGCCGCCGTAGACGCTGGCCAGCATCAGGCCGGTGAAGAGGAGGGGCCCGCCGTCGGAGCGGGCGGGGGTGCCGCTGCGGTCGCGGCGGCGCTGGACCGCCCGGCTGATGCGGGGCTGCAGGATGACCAGGACGAGTGCGAGAGCCACCAGCACGGGGACGATCGTCTCGAACGCCGTGGAGGGAAGGGCCAGCAGCAGGGTGGCCCCGGTGAGACCGCCGATCAGGGCGCCGACGCTCAGCTTCAGTATCCGGCGGCGCTGGCCGGCGAGTTCCGCGCGGTAGCCGATCGCGCCGCTGATCGAGCCCGGGATCAGCCCGAGAGCGTTGGACACGGTCGCGGTGACCGGTGGCAGACCGGTGGCGAGCAGTACCGGAAAAGTGATCAGCGTGCCGGATCCGACGATGGTGTTGATCGTCCCGGCGGCGGTCCCGGCCGCGAAGACGGCGAGCATTTCCCAGATGGACAAGGCCATCTCCTTCGATGGTCAGTGATGCCTCCCCGCCATGAAGGTCGAGGGGCCTCACTGATCATGCACGAAGGTGTTTCCCGGTCACTCGACCGGGGGCTGCTCCCTGCGCTCCGTACCGGTGTTGAAGCCGGGGACGCCGCCGCCGAGGTTGCCGAAGGCGCCGCTGAGGCCCTTGAGCGCGTCGCCGATCTCGCTGGGCACGATCCAGAGCTTGTTGGCGTCACCCTCCGCGATCTTGGGGAGCATCTGGAGGTACTGGTACGAGAGGAGCTTCTGGTCCGGGTCTCCGGCGTGGATGGACTCGAAGACCGTTCGGATGGCCTGGGCTTCACCCTCTGCGCGCAGGGCTGATGCCTTGGCCTCACCCTCGGCGCGCAGGATGGCGGACTGCTTCTCGCCCTCGGCCGTGAGGATCGCGGACTGCCGGATGCCTTCGGCGGTGAGGATGGCTGCGCGCTTGTCGCGGTCGGCGCGCATCTGCTTCTCCATCGAGTCCTGGATGGAGGTGGGCGGTTCGATGGCCTTGAGCTCGACGCGGTTGACGCGGATGCCCCACTTGCCGGTGGCCTCGTCGAGGACTCCGCGGAGCGCGGCGTTGATCTCCTCGCGGGAGGTGAGGGTCCGTTCCAGGTCCATGCCGCCGATGATGTTGCGGAGCGTGGTGACGGTGAGCTGCTCGATCGCCTGGATGTAGCTGGCGACTTCGTACGTGGCGGCGCGGGCGTCCGTCACCTGGTAGTAGATGACCGTGTCGATGTTGACGACGAGGTTGTCCTGGGTGATCACCGGCTGCGGCGGGAAGGGGACGACCTGTTCGCGGAGGTCGATCCGGTTGCGGATCGAGTCGATGAACGGGACGACGATGTTCAGTCCGGCGTTGAGCGTGCGGGTGTAGCGGCCGAAGCGCTCCACGATGGCGGCACTGGCCTGCGGGATGACCTGGATCGTCTTGATCAGGGCGATGAAGACGAGCACCACCAGAATGATCAGGACGATGATGATCGGTTGCATCGTGTGCCTCGTGCCCTTCGGTTGCCGACGGATCGCGGTGATCGAGGTCGAACGGTCGCATCTTTTATGACGGTTGCGGTCTCATGATGATCGACTTCGAGTTTGGCAGACTGTTGCCTGCCGTGTGACCGGTTCGCTCACATGACGACGGCCGTTGCACCGTCGATGTCGACGACGTCCACCTGCCGGCCGGGCTCGAAGACCTGGTCGCCGTCGAGGGAACGTGCCGACCAGATCTCGCCGGCGAGCTTGATGCGCCCTCCGCTGCCGGACACCTGCTCCAGGACGACGGCCTGACGGCCCTTCAGAGCGTCGATGCCGGTGGCGTGCGGCGACTGGCTCGCGCGGTGTCTGGCCGCGATCGGGCGGACGACCGCGATCAGGGCCACCGACACGAGGACGAAGACCAGGACTTGGGCGACGATGCCACCGCCGAGGGCGGCGACGACAGCCGCGGCCACCGCTCCGACGGCGAACATCCCGAATTCGGGCATCGCGGTCAGGACGAGGGGGATGCCCAGTCCCACCGCGCCGATCAGCCACCACACCCACGCGTCGATGTCCACCTGTTCATCGTAGGACCGCGGGTGCCGTTCCCGACAGGGTGCCGATGAGGTTGGCCGTGGTGCGCCTACTGGCCGAGGGGCAGTCCGCGGGCGGTGTAGCGGTCTCCGTGGTGCTCGACGACGAGCGGCAGCCCGAAGCAGAGGGAGAGGTTGCGGGAGCTGAGCTCGGTCTCCATGGGGCCTGCGGCGAGCACCTTGCCCTGCCGGATCATCAGGACGTGGGTGAAGCCGGGGGCGATCTCCTCGACATGGTGGGTGACCATGACCATGGAGGGCGCGTACGGGTCGCGGGCCAGCCTGCCGAGGCGGCGGACCAGGTCCTCGCGTCCTCCGAGGTCGAGCCCGGCCGCCGGCTCGTCGAGGAGGAGCAGCTCGGGGTCGGTCATCATGGCGCGGGCGATGAGGGTGCGCTTGCGCTCACCCTCGGAGAGCGTGCCGAACTTACGGTCGAGGAAACCCGTCATGCCGAGGCGGTCGAGGAAGGCGCGGGCCCGCTCCTCGTCGACGGCTTCGTAGTCCTCGTGCCAGGTCGCGGTCATGCCGTACGCGGCGGTGAGCACCGTCTGCAGCACGGTCTGGCGCTTGGGGAGCTTTTCGGCCATGGCCACCCCGGCGATGCCGATGCGGGGACGGAGCTCGAAGACGTCGGTGCCGACCCCGCCGAGGCGCTCGCCGAGGATCTTGGCCGTGCCGGTGCTGGGGAAGAGGTAGCTGGAGGCGATGTTCAGGAGAGTGGTCTTGCCCGCGCCGTTCGGCCCGAGGATGACCCAGCGCTCCCCCTCCTTGACCGACCAGGAGACGTCGTCCACCAGAGCGCGTCCGTCGCGGACCACGGATACGTCCACCAGCTCCAGTACATCGCTCATGGCGCGTTGTCTCCCCATACAGTGTCGAGATCGTCGCGTGCCTGCGGGCACAGCTCCCAGGGAAAACCTACGCCACCCGGGGAGTGCTCAGGCCCTGGGGCTGTTCCCTAGGCTGTTCCCATGCTTTCGGAACCACGCTCAGGGCGGCTTGCCGCATGGGGAAACGCACTGTTGGCCGGACTTGTCTCACCGGACGCCGCGGCGCTCGCGATCGTCGACGACGACGCGGTGCACCGCGTCGCGGGCCTGCCGGGTGAGGCGGGGCCCGTCGGGCTCACGCTGGCACTCGGCCGGCTGAGGGGACTGGGTGCGACGGGTTTCCGGGTCGCGCTGCCGGTGCCCGGTCATCCGCTGGGGCTCAGTGGGCCGCCGGACTTCAACGCACGGGCGCTGGAGGCGGAGGAGGCGGTAATCACGTCCGGGGCCCCGTACGGGCTCGTCCCGGACGTGACCGAGGTGGGGCCCGAGGGGGATCTCCACGTCGAGGTGACCTGGCGCTGTCTGCCCGTGCGGGAGGCGCCGCCCGCCGATGTGCCGTCGCTGGGTGAGGCCGAGCGGGAGCTCGCCGAGGCGCTGCGGGACGCCACGGCGGTGCTGTCCCGGCTCGACGTCGCCGGCTCCGGTCCTGTCGCCGATGCCGCGGTGGACGCCTACCGGGCGCGGGCGGAAAGGGGCCGCGAGGTGCTGGCTCCGGGCTATCCACCGCGGGCCGTCCGGGTGCTGGAGCTGGCGCAGCGCGTGGGGCTGCTGGTGTCGGTGGCCCATGAGAACGGGCACGGCGGCGCGGTGAGTGCCTCCGAGATCGCGGCCCGGAGCGAGGCGCTGCGGCCGGTGGAGCGGGTGGCCAGGCGGGCGCAGGTCGCGGCGTACAACGCGTACGTCGAAGAGCGTGGGCGGTGAGCACGTACGGGGACGGGCCGGAGCCGCTCTCCGTATACGGACAGCGGCGCTCCGTGCGGGAGGGCGGGCCTGCGCCGTCGTCGTCACGAGTCCCGGTCCGCGGGGAGGGCTCGGCCCGGGCCTTCCCCGGAGCCGGGTGCGAGGCGTCGGTCAGCCGTTCAGGCCGAGGTTGCCGAAGGCGGGGTTGAGCAGGCCCACCACGTTGACCGTGTTGCCGACCACGTTCACCGGGACGCTCACGGGAACCTGGACGAGGTTGCCCGAGACGACGCCCGGGGAGCCCACGGCCTGGCCGTGCGCACCGGCGCCGCCGTGGCCCGTGGCCGAGGCGGCTCCGGCACCGGCGGCGATGAGCCCGCCCGCGATCATGGTGACGGCTGCGGCCTTCTTCAGGTTCTTCACTTCGGGATCCTCCTCGCGTCGCTGCGGCCGATCGCCGCAGCACATGGAGAACGCCGTCACGCCCGCGAGGGTGCGCCGTACGGGTGACGAACACCCGACAGTATGAATCCGGGCCCGAAGTGGAACCATCCGCCTGTCCGGCGGCGCTCAGCCCGCCGCTCCGTGCCTGACCGCCCACAGCGCGGCCTGAGTCCGGTCGGAGAGATCGAGTTTCATCAGGATGTTCGAGACGTGGGTCTTCACTGTCTTCTCCGACAGGACCAGCGCCCGGGCGATCTCCCGGTTGGAGCGGCCGTCGGCGATCAGTCCGAGCACCTCCCGCTCGCGGTCGGTCAGAGTGCTCCCCCGCCCCGTGCCGTTGCCCGTGTCGTCCCGGGCCAGCAGGGCGTCGGCGACCTCCGGCTGGAGCAGGACGTGGCCGGCGTGGACCGAGCGGATGGCGCCGGCCAGGGCGTCCGGGTCGACGTCCTTGTACACGTAGCCCGAGGCTCCCGCCCGCAGGGCGGGCACGACCGTGCGCTGCTCGGTGAAGCTGGTGACGATCAGCACCCTGGCGGGGTTCTCCAGCTCTCTGAGCCTGCGCAGCGCCTCGATCCCGTCGGTGCCCGGCATCTTGATGTCCATCAGGACCACGTCGGGCCGCAGCTCCTCCGTCCTGGCGACGCCTTCGGCCCCGTCCGACGCCTCGCCGACGACCTCTATGTCGTCCTGGACCTCGAGGAACGTGCGCAGCCCCCGGCGGACCACCTGGTGGTCGTCGACCAGCAGCACCTTGATGATCTTGTCAGCCACAGGGGATCTCCATCCGGATCGTGGTTCCCTTGCCGGGCTCCGAGTCGACGGTCAGCCGGCCACCGACGTCGCCGGCCCGGTGCCGCATGGAGACGAGGCCCAGATGACGCCCCGCATCCCGGACGGCGTGGGTGTCGAAGCCGCGGCCGTCGTCGGCGATCCGCAGCACGGTGGCGGAGGTGCGCCGGGCGAGGGTGACGGTGACCTGTCCGGCGTCCGAGTGGCGCAGGGCGTTGTGCAGGGCTTCCTGCGCGACCCGGAGCATGGCCTCCTCCTGGGCGGCGGGCAGCGCGCGCACCCCGGTGCTCTCGAAGGTGACCCGGGCACCGTGGGCCCGGTCCAGGACCTGGATCTGGGTACGGAGGGTGGCGACCAGTCCGTCCTCGTCGAGGCCGGCGGGACGCAGCTCGACGACGGCAGCGCGAAGCTCGTCCACGGCTTCCCCGGCCAGGGTGGCGACCTGCTGGAGCTCGCCCTTGGCGCGTGCGGGGTCGCGGTCGACCAGGGCTGCGGCGGCCTGTGCGGTGAGCCGGAGCGAGAAGAGCTTCTGGCTGACGGCGTCGTGCAGCTCGTGGGCGAGCCGTGAGCGCTCCTCGGCGATCGTGAGCTCACGGCTGCGTTCGTAGAGCCGGGCGTTGGTGAGTGCGATGGCCGCGTGCTGGGCGAGGATCCCGAGCAGTTCCTCGTCCTCCTCCGTGAAACCGCAGCCCCCCGAGGGCCTGGGGCAGCGCTTGTTGGCGAGGAAGAGCGCGCCGATCGTCTCCTCGCCGTCCTGGACGGGCAGGCCGAGGAAGTCGGACATGTCGGGGTGGGCGTCGGGCCATCCCTCGAAGCGGGGGTCCTCGCGGACATCGGCGAGCCGCTGGGGCTTCGCCTCGTGGAGCATCGCCGCGAGAATGCCGTGCTGGCGGGGCAGCGGGCCGATGGCCTTCCACTGCTCGTCGCTGACCCCGTCGACGACGAACTGGGCGAAGCCTCCGTGGTCGTCCGGCACTCCGAGTGCGGCGTACTCGGCGTCGAGCAGCTCCCGGGCGGAGGCGACGATCGTCTTGAGGACGTCCCCTACCTCCAGGTGCCGGCTCATGGCGAGAAGTGCGGCGCTGACAGCGGCTAGGCCCGTCGGTGGGCGATGACTCATGCGCTCACCGTACCGGCGGGGGTACCGCCGCCGTATCGGGCTGCGGACCGCCTCCGGGCGGGGCCTCGGACCTAGGGCCTCCCGTCCTTGCCATCTCGGGCCCGCCGCCCGGAAAGCCCCTTACGCTCCGCATCGCAGTAGCAACTTTTTGTGAGTAGTGGGGGGTCCCCGTGTGAGCCCAGGCATAGGACCCACGTCACTTACGAAGAAGGATAGTTTTCCCAAAACGGGCAAGTTGCCAAGGTTCAAACCGGACAAGAGGGAAGGAAGCAGACCCCCTGCAACTACTCGGCTTCGTACGTCACACCTTTGCCAGGCCATTTTGCCGACGCTAAGAATTGCATCTGTCCCCGACGGAGATGCCTCCGGCTCTTCCGTCCGCGTCCTCGCCGAGGACCCCTGCTATTCGAAGAGGTACGACTGTATGTCCGTGTCCCGCATCTCCAGCCGTAGCCGTCGCCTCAACAAGGCGCAGAAGCTCTCCGTCGCGGGGGTCTCCACCCTGGCCGCCGCCGCTCTCGCCTTCTCGCTCGTCCCCGACGACGCCTCGGCCACGACCGAGCCGCAGGCCGCCTCGGCCGCCGCGCCGGTCGCCTACACCGGCTCGCAGGCGAAGGGCCTCAAGGCCCAGGGCATAGAGCAGAACTCCACGGCCCAGCAGCTGGTGAAGGCCGCCGACGCGGCCAAGGCCAAGGAGGCCGACGCCAAGAAGAAGGCCGCCGCCAAGGCCGAGGCGAAGGCCAAGGCCGTCGCCGAGGCCAAGAGCAAGGCCGCCGCGAAGGCGAAGGCCGACGCGAAGAAGCGTTCCGCCAAGAAGGCCGGCCGCGCGGCCGACCGCAAGCCGGTCTACGCCGACAACCTGGACGGCTGGATCCGTGAGGCTCTCGCGATCATGAACAAGAAGGACATCCCCGGCACGTACGAGGGTCTGCACCGCAACATCATCCGCGAGTCCAGCGGTGACCCCCGTGCCATCAACAACTGGGACGTCAACGCGATCAACGGTGTCCCGTCGAAGGGCCTGCTGCAGGTCATCAAGCCGACGTTCGACTTCTACCACGTCAAGGGCACCAAGCACGACCAGTACGACCCGGTCGCCAACATCACCGCGGCCGCCAACTACGCGGCGGACAAGTACGGCTCCATCGACAACGTCGACAGCGCGTACTGAGCCACGCACCGAGCATGGCCTGGCAGAGCTGACCTGCCGGTCCGCAGCGTCGCGTGACCGGCCGGCACATGCCGAAGGGCGGCACCCCACGGGGTTGCCGCCCTCGGGCGTTCTCGGGACCGGCCGGAACGGACCCGCGCTACTTGCGCATGACCTCGGGCTCGTGGCGGCGCAGCATCCGCGAGACCGCGAAGAAGAGAACGGCGCTCATCACGAGCATCACCGTGATGTTGATCCCCCACTGACCGGCCGTGTGCTCCCAGAGCGGGTCGAGGTCGGTCGGCTTCTCGGGGTCCCACGGCGGCATGAGGTGGGCGAGGTCCAGCGTGGTGCCCGCCGCGGCGACCGCCCAGCGCGACGGCATCAGCCAGGCGAACTGCTCCAGGCCCGGTGATCCGTAGACCTGGAAGAGCACGCCGGTGAAGACGACCTGGACGATCGCGAACATCACGAGCAGCGGCATGGTCTTCTCGGCGGTCTTCACCAGCGCGGAGATCAGCAGGCCGAACATCATCGAGGTGAAGCCCAGCACGATGATCGACAGGCAGATCTCCACGGCGGGGGGCATGAACAGGCCCTCCTCCGGCAGCTCACGGGTGGAGAAGCCGATCCCGCAGATGATCACGCCCTGGAAGGCGGTGATCACGCCGAGGACGATCACCTTGGACAGCAGATAGGCGGAACGGGAGAGGCCGGTGGCCCGTTCCCGCTCGTAGATCACCCGCTCCTTGATGAGTTCTCGTACGGAGTTGGCGGCGGCCGCGAAGCACATGCCGACCGCCAGGATCAGCATGATGGTTCCGGCCTTGCCGTTGAACCGGGAGGGCGGCTCTGGTTCCGCCAGGCCGAACTCCGCCGGGATGACCACGCTGACGACACCGAGAACGGCCGGCAGGAGCACCATCAGGAGCAGGAACCCCTTGTCGGACGCGATCACCGAGACGTACCGGCGCATCAGCGTCCACAGCTGGGCCGCCCAGCCCGAGGGCTTCGGCGGGCGCATCTGCTGCGGCGGGGGCATGTGTACGGACTGCGGGGCGACGGCGTCGATGTCCGCGGCGTACATCTGGTAGTGCTGCGAGCCGCGCCAGCGGCCCGCCCAGTCGTACTCGCGGTAGTTCTCGAACGCGGAGAAGACGTCGGCCCAGCTCGTGTAGCCGAAGAAGTTCAGCGCCTCCTCGGGAGGGCCGAAGTAGGCGACGGATCCACCGGGCGCCATCACCAGGAGCTTGTCGCAGATGGCCAGCTCGGCCACGGAGTGCGTGACCACGAGGACCGTACGGCCGTCGTCGGCGAGGCCGCGCAGCAGCTGCATGACGTCGCGGTCCATGCCCGGGTCGAGGCCCGAGGTCGGCTCGTCCAGGAAGATCAGCGACGGCTTGGTCAGCAGCTCCAGGGCGACCGAGACGCGCTTGCGCTGGCCGCCGGAGAGCGAGGTGATCTTCTTGTCCTTGTGGATGTCGAGTTTGAGCTCGGCGAGGACCTCGTGGATCCGGGCGGTGCGCTCGGTCTCGGTGGTGTCGGCGGGGAAGCGCAGCTTGGCCGCGTACCGCAGAGCCCTGGTGACCGTGAGTTCCTTGTGCAGGATGTCGTCCTGCGGGACCAGGCCGATGCGCTGCCGCAGCTCGGCGAACTGCTTGTACAGGTTCCGGTTGTCGTAGAGGACGTCGCCCTGGTTGGCGGGCCGGTAGCCGGTCAGCGCCTTGAGCAGGGTGGACTTGCCCGAGCCCGAGGGGCCGATGACGGCGATCAGCGACTTCTCCGGGACGCCGAACGAGACGTCCTTGAGGATGTCCTTGCCGCCGTCGACCGTCACCGTGAGATGGCGGGCCGAGAAGGAGACCTCGCCGGTGTCGACGAACTCCTCGAGCCGGTCCCCGACCAGCCGGAACGTCGAGTGCCCGACACCGACGATGTCGTTCGCGCCGAGGAGCGCGGTGCCGGACCTGTTGAGAGGCTGACCGTTGACGTACGTGCCGTTGTGCGACCCGAGGTCACGGATCTCGAAGCGGCCGTCGGGCGTCGCCCGGAACTCGGCGTGCAGGCGCGAGACCTGGAGGTCGGAGACGACCAGCTCGTTCTCCAGCGCGCGGCCGATGCGCATGACCCGGCCGAGGTCCAGCTGGTGGAAGGTGGTGGGGCTGCGGTCCCCGTAGACCGGCGGCGCCCCGGCCGCACCGCCGTGCCCGCCCGCTCCGGGCGGGCCCGCGTGGCCCTGCTGGTGCGGGACCGGAGCCTGCTGCGCCTGAGGTGCCTGCTGCCAGGCCGCCTGCTGCTGCCCGGGACCGCCGGGCCAGCCCGCGGCGCCGTGCTGCTGCGGCTGCTGCACCGGGGCGGCCTGCTGCGCATGCTGCACCGGGGGCGCGGGAGCCTTCTGCACTCCCGCCGGCTGCCCGCCCTGCACTCCGGCGCCCGCCGGGGCTGTGAGGGTCACCCTCGGCCCGTCGGTGGCGTTGCCCAGGTGGACCGAGGTCCCCGGACCGATCTCCGACTGCTGGATGCGCCGGCCCTGGATGTAGGTGCCGTTCGTGCTTCCGTGGTCCTCGATGGACCAGCCGCGGCCGTTCCAGCTGATCGTGGCATGCCGCCACGACACTCTTGCGTCGTCGATCATCAGGTCGCCCTGCGGATCACGTCCGAGGGTGTACGGCCTGGACGGATCGAGCGCCCAGGTCCTGCCATTCAATTCCAGTACGAGTTCCGGCACTCCGCGCCCCACTAGTTGTCCCCCGAGCCGCCCCCGTCGCAGGGAGCCTAGGGATGCTGAACATCGTGGGGAACTATTCCAGGAGCGGTCCCGTAACGGAAAGCCGGGCGGTGTGAAGAGGGCGCGGAGGCCCGGCATCCCCTGTGCCGAGCCGGGAGAAATGGGTCCCGAGCATCCCAACCGGGGCACCGGTCCACCGCGGCCGCGTCCTCACCGGCGGGCGGTCGCCTGCCGTCCGCCACTCGGGACGGCTTCGGAGCTCGCCCCGCGGCCCTATACGGTGGGACCACCATGAGCGCACCTCAGCCACCTCGGTCTCCTGAGTCCCCCGGGTCTCCTCGCGGCACGGACGCCCCCACTCTTCTCGTCAAGATCTTCGGGAAGGACCGGCCGGGTATCACCGCCGGCCTCTTCGACACCCTGGCCGCCTACGCCGTCGACGTCGTGGACATCGAACAGGTGGTCACCCGTGGCCGCATCGTCCTGTGTGCCCTGGTGACCTCGCCGGACCCAGGCGGGACGACCGAGGGTGACCTCAGGGCGACCGTGCACAGCTGGGCGGAGTCGCTGAAGCTGCAGGCCGAGATCATCTCGGGCACGGGCGACAACCGTCCGCGCGGCTACGGCCGTTCCCACGTGACCGTACTGGGGCACCCGCTCACCGCGGAGTCCACGGCGGTCATAGCGGCCAGGATCACCTCCACCGGCGGCAACATCGACCGGATCTTCCGCCTGGCCAAGTACCCCGTCACCGCGGTCGAGTTCGCGGTGTCCGGCACCGGGACGGAGGAGTTGCGGACCGCGCTGGCGACGGAGGCCGCGGAAATCGGCGTCGACATCGCCGTCATGTCGGCCGGGCTGAGCCGCCGGGCGCAGCGGCTGGTCGTGATGGACGTGGACTCGACGCTCATCCAGGACGAGGTCATCGAGCTCTTCGCGGCCCACGCGGGCTGCGAGTCCGAGGTCGCAGCCGTGACCGAGCAGGCGATGCGCGGTGAGCTCGACTTCGAGCAGTCCCTGCACGCGCGCGTCGCGCTGCTGGCCGGGCTGGACGTGTCGGTGGTGGAGAAGGTGCGGGCAGAGGTACGGCTGACCCCCGGTGCCCGCACCCTGATCCGGACGCTGAAGCGGCTCGGCTACCAAGTGGGTGTGGTCTCGGGGGGCTTCACCCAGGTCACGGACGACCTCAAGGAGCGCCTCGGGCTCGACTTCGCCTCCGCCAACACGCTGGAGGTCGTCGACGGCAGGCTCACCGGCCGGGTCGTGGGCGACATCGTGGACAGGGCCGGCAAGGCCCGGCTGCTGCGCAGCTTCGCGGAGCAGGCGGGGGTGCCGCTGTCACAGACGGTGGCGATCGGCGACGGCGCGAACGATCTGGACATGCTGAACACGGCGGGACTCGGTGTCGCCTTCAACGCCAAGCCGGTCGTCCGCGAGGCCGCCCACACCGCCGTGAACGTCCCGTTCCTGGACACCGTGCTGTATCTGCTCGGGATCACCCGCGAAGAGGTCGAGGCCGCCGACGGTCTGGTGGACTGACCGGCCCGGTCCGTACGTGGGAAGGGGCGCCGGCACACATGGTGTGCCGGCGCCCCTTCCCACGTCGTGGCTCAGTCGTTGGGCGTCCAGTATTCGACCAGCTTGCCCGCGCCGTGCTCCAGGCTCTTCCAGGGGCCGGTGAACTCGACGACGGCGTAGGCCGCGGTCGGGAAGCCGTCCCTGGTCATGCGGGCGAGGGCGTCGCCCTCGGCTCCGCCGGAGAGGGCGTCCGCGGCACCGTGCATGCCGGGGTTGTGGCCGATGACGAGCAGATTCCGTACGTCGTCGGGGGTCTCGTCGAACAGGGCGATCAGCTCGCCGAGGGAGGCCTCGTACAGCCTCTCCTCGTACACGGTCCTGGGGCGCTGCGCGAACTCGTGGACCGCCAGCTTCCAGGTCTCACGGGTTCTGGTGGCGGTCGAGCACAGAGCCAGGTCGAAGGCGGTTCCCGAGTCGGCCAGCCTGCGGCCGGCGACGGGGGCGTCCTTTCTGCCCCGTTCCGCCAGTGGCCGCTCGTGGTCCGACTGCTGCGACCATTCCGCCTTTGCGTGCCTGAGAAGGACGATCCTGCGAGGTGTATCGGCGCTCATACATCTCAGCTTCGCACGAATTGCGCCTCCGGGCGCAGGGTGTTGACGTGCTCGTATGCCGGGGCGCGTGACGGACGCCGGGGTGTGCGGGGCCGGTCAGGCGGGCAGCAGCCCCAGGACGCGCTCGAGGAGCCGCCCGATCGCGGGGTCGCCCGCCGCCGCGTGCGCCTGGCCGGGTTCGACGATCAGCAGGAAGAGCGCGGCGAAGGCCACGGCGGGGAGCGCCACGGCCCACCACGGCAGCCGGACGTCGACGGTGCCGGAGTGGTGGGTCCGGGTGCGCGTACGGGCCGACATGTCCGCCTCCGTGGGTCCTCGGCTGTGTCACCCAGAACCTACGGGCCGTTCGGCGGCGGTCCCATCCGGCGGCCCACCCACTCGACCCTGAACCTGGCCCCCTAGGGGACAGGGGGGCAGGCCCCACCCTCGCGGAGGGTCGGGGGGCAGGAGGTCAGGGTGAGGCGATCGTGGCGATCACGCCGATGACCACGGAGATGAGGAGCATCGTCCCAAACACGAGGAGGAGCTTCTTCTGGCCGTTCTGAGGATTCGGATCGAGCACTGGCATGCGCACAGTCTCGCATCTCAGCACTCGTCCTCGATCGTCCGGTCCCGCCCCGCGAGTATTCCCGCGAGCGTCTGGGGCACGAGGAGGCACGCCATCAGGGTGAGAGGAAGGCCCCAGCCGCCGCTGTGCTGGTAGAGCACGCCGACCAGCAGCGGGCCGGGGATCGAGAGCAGGTAGCCGGTGGACTGCGCGAAGGCGGAGAGCCTCACGACTCCGGCGCCCGTCCGTGAGCGCATCCCGATCATGGTGAGGGCGAGCGGGAAGGCGCAGTTGGCGATCCCCAGGAGCAGTGCCCAGAGCCAGGCGCCGCCGGCGGGGGCCAGGTAGAGACCCGCGTAGCCGAGGAGACCGCATCCGCTGAGGACGAGGACGATCGGCCCTTGCGTCCGCAGCCGGGAGGCGATCCGGGGGATGACGAAGGCGAGGGGGACGCCCATGGCCATGGTCACGGCGAGCAGGACACCGGCGGTGCCGGCCGACAGCCCCGCGTCGCGGAAGATCTGCGGCATCCAGCCCATCGTGATGTACGCGGCCGTGGCCTGGAGCCCGAAGAAGCACGCGAGCGCCCAGGACGTGCGGCTCCGGGTGATGCGGAGCGCGGGTGCGGCGGGAGCTCCCGCGGACTGCCCGGCCGTGCCGCGGCGGTCCTTGAGGAACGGTATCCAGGGCAGGATCGCGACCGCGGCCAGGGCGGCCCAGACAGCCAGCCCGGTACGCCAGCTGCCGCCCAGGGCGTCCGTCAGCGGCACGGTGAGGGCGGCGGCCAGGGCGGTGCCGAGGGCCAGGGCCATCGAGTAGAGGCCTGTGACGGTGCCGACCCGGTCGGGGAACCAGCGCTTGACGATGACGGGCATCAGGACGTTGCTGACCGCGATGCCCATCAGAGCAAGGGCACTGGCGGCGAGGAACCCGGCGGTACCGCCCAGGAAGGGGCGCAGCAGCAGGCCGACGGCGATGGCCGCCATCCCCGCGCAGACCACGGCTGTGGGACCGAAGCGGCGGGCCAGCCGGGGCGCCGTGAAGCCGAACAGTGCGAAGCAGAGCGGCGGCACGGAGGTGAGGACACCGGCGACGCTGCCGCTCATGTGCAGTCCGTCCCGGACCTCTTCGAGGAGGGGGCCGAGGCTGGTGATGGCGGGGCGGAGGTTGAGCGCGGCGAGAACCAGGCCGACGGTGACGATCCGAAGCACCCAGGGAGAAGGTCCGGGCGCGGGCCTCTCGGGCGTCGGGGTGCCGGCGGCGGGAGGGCTCAGGGTCGGGGTCTCGTCGTGACGCATGAGGCCCATCATAGAATCATGGGATGTTTTACTGTCCAGTCGTGCTCTCACCCTGAGATGATCGGGGTGACGTCCGACGGGCACGCACCTCCTGGACCACCCTTTCCGGAACCGGACCACCCTTTCCGGAACACGAGCAAGGAGCACCATGGCGCTGACGTCCACGCGGCGTTCGGCTCTCGCCGACCAGGTGATTGCCCAGCTGAGGAACCAGATCACCTCGGGCGAGTGGCCCGTGGGCTCACGGATCCCCACCGAGCCCGAGCTCGTCGAGCAGCTCGGGGTCGCCCGCAACACGGTGCGCGAGGCGGTGCGCGCCCTGGCGCACAACGGACTGCTGGACATCCGTCAGGGCTCCGGCACCTATGTGGTGGCGACCAGCGAGCTGGCCGGGGTGATGCAGCGCCGGTTCGCGGACGCCGACCCCCGGCACGTCGCCGAGCTGCGCTCCACGCTCGAGTCCTCCGCCGCCCGTCTCGCCGCCCTGCGGCGGACGGACCGGGACCTGCGGCAGCTGGACTCGCTGATGGCGCGGCGCGAGGCGGTGTGGGTGTCCGGGGACGCGGAGGCGTTCGTGGCCGCGGACGCGACCCTGCACCTCGCCGTGGTCGCCGCCTCGCACAACGACGTACTGACCGAGCTCTACGCCGACCTGAACGATCTGCTCCGGGACTGTCTGCGCGACGACGTGGGCCCGGAGCTGGGGCCCGAGGAGCTCATGGACCACGCACGGCTCGTAGAGGCGATCCGGGAGGGCGACGCGGAGACGGCAGCCTCCGAGGCGGCCGCCCACGCGCTGAACTGCCTGCGGGAGCGGGTCTGAGCAGGCCGGCCGGAGCCGCGGAGCGCACGGGTGCGCGCGGTCGCGGCCATTGTCTCGAGACGTGAGCGGGGAGTGGGGTCGGGTGCCTCTGCCGCACCGCGGAAGGAGGCTCGGGCACCCGACGCCATGGCGAGTCGTGAACCCGCGGAGGCTCGCGCGGTGCACCGCGCGACGGCCGGTGGGAGGGTACGAGGATCAGCCGACGCAGCCGGGGACCGGGCTCGGGCTGTTGAGGCAGTTGTTCGGCGTGTTGGCGGCGACCCGGCTGGCGCGCAGGTTCACCGTACCGTCGTTGTTGTAGATGCCGCCGGGGTTCGCACCGCTGGACGAGTTGTTGCTGATGTTGCTGGCCGTCACCGTGGAGGTGCCGCCACTGGCGGTGGGCACTCCGTTGGCAAGACCGCCGCCACCGTCCGGCGCGGTGTTGTTCACGATGTTGCTGGCGCCGACCGTCAGCGTTCCGATGTTGGCGATGCCGCCGCCGGCGCTGCCTGCCGTGTTGCCCCTGAACTGCGAGGCGTTGACGGTCACCGTGCTGTCACTGACGATGCCCCCGCCGTTCTGAGTGGCGCTGTTGCCCGTGAAGACGCTCGCGTTGATCTGGGCCCGGGAGCCGCTGAACACGCTGACGCCACCGCCGTAGTTGGCGTGGTTGTTCCGGATGACGCCGGCGTTGAGGTTGAGGCTGCCGTTGCCGGTGACGACGACGGCACCGCCGGCACCGCTCGCGACCGAGCTGCCCGTGGCGTCGCCGTTGCTGAGGATGGCCGCCCGGAGGGTCAGAGCGCCGCCGTTCACGGTGAGGATGCGGAACGTCCCCGACTGGCGGGTGATGGTGTCGCTGTTGCCGTTGATGACGATCGGCGTGGTGATGGCGGGCAGTTCGGTGTTCAGCCGGTACGTGCAGCCCGGCGCCAGGTTGAGCGTGTCGCTGACGGGAGTGCCGTTGGCCGTGTTGATCGCGTTCCGCAGGGCGGTCTCGCTGCACGCCACGGGCAGCGTCGCGGCCGAGGCGGCGGGAGCCAGGGCGATGGGGATGAGCGTGGCCGCGGTACCGATGCAGAGGACCCGGGCGGATCGGACGAGGGATCTACGCGTGAGCATGCCATTCCTTCGGGGACGTGTGTTGCGGACACTCGGCCACGAGGAATGTCGTGCGGCGCCGCAAGCAGGGTTGTTGGCCAAGATGTGCCCGACACGCCGCACCACGTCACGGATAGTGTCCCGATTTACGCCCAATGGCCCTCCTGGGCACCCCACTGGACATTTTCGTCACAGTGTGTAACCTCCGCATCGGGAGGAAGCGAGCCCGCGACTCGACGGCAAGGACACCGAGCGGCTAGGACACCGAGTGGCTGACCCAGGCCGAGCCGACCTCTTTCCAGCAGCGGTCCTCGAGCTTGACCGTCCGCCCGGGCTGCACCGCGACGGCGCTGCCGTCGGCGTCGACGTCCCACCAGCGCGCGCACTCGGTGTGCAGCTGGACGAGATCGGTCGCAGGGTACGGGTTGTGGCAGAAGGCGACCACCCGGGATCCCTCCACCGATGTGCGGCATTCCGCCCCCGCTGGCTCCGGTTTCGGCGCGAGGGGCGTCGACTCGCTTCCCGCCCGGTTGGCCGCGCTCACGGCCACCGGGGCCAGGAGCCCCGCGACGACGGCCGCCGCTGCGAGCAGGGACCAGGTTCGGCGACGTGTGGAGCGCACAGCGATCTCCTCCCCACAGCCTGACCAAAAGTCCGGTTCCAACACATTCTGCGGTGGGACGGCCATCTTTTCGACTCGAGGACCGGGAGAGCCGGTCGACACGCGCGACGGCCGCGTACCCCCGGCAGGGGTACGCGGCCGTCGGTCGGCTGAGCGGGTCAGGCACCCATCATGTGCACGCCACCGTCGACGTGGATGATCTCGCCCGTCGTCTTCGGGAAGAAGTCCGAGAGGAGCGCGACGACCCCGCGGCCGGCCGGCTCCGGGTCGGCCATGTCCCAGGCCAGCGGCGACCGGGTGTTCCAGACCTCGGCGAGATCACCGAAGCCCGGGATGGACTTGGCGGCCATCGAGCCGATGGGGCCCGCCGAGATCAGGTTGCAGCGGATGCTGTCGCCGCCCAGGTCGCGGGCGAGGTAGCGGGAGGTCGCCTCCAGCGCGGCCTTGGCCGGGCCCATCCAGTCGTACTGCGGCCAGGCGAACTGCGCGTCGAAGGTGAGGCCGACGATCGAGCCGCCCTCGCTCATCAGCGGCTTGCAGGCCATGGCGAGCGACTTGAGCGAGAACGCCGAGACGTGCATCGCGGTGGCGACCGACTCGAAGGGCGTGTTCAGGAAGTTGCCGCCGAGCGCGTCCTGCGGCGCGAAGCCGATGGAGTGCACGACGCCGTCCAGCGAACCGAGCTCGTCCTTGACGAGGCCCGCGAGGCGCTCCAGGTGCTCGTCGTTGGTCACGTCGAGCTCGATGACCTTGGCGGGCTTGGGCAGCTTCTTGGCGATGCGCTCGGTCAGCGTCGGCCGGGGGAAGGCCGTGAGGATGACCTCGGCGCCCTGCTCCTGGGCCACCTTCGCGGTGTGGAAGGCGATGGACGACTCCATCAGCACCCCCGTGATGAGGATGCGCTTGCCGTCGAGAATTCCGCTCATGGTGATCAGTGACCCATGCCCAATCCGCCGTCAACGGGGATGACGGCTCCAGTGATGTACGACGCGTCGTCGGACGCGAGGAAGCGCACCGCGGCCGCGATTTCGGCGGGCTGCGCGTAGCGGCCGAGCGGCACCTGGGACACGATGCCCTTGCGCTGCTCGTCGGTGAGCACCTGGGTCATGTCGGTGTCGACGAACCCGGGTGCGACGACGTTGAACGTGATGTTCCGCGAGCCGAGCTCACGGGCCAGCGACCGTGCGAAGCCGACGAGGCCCGCCTTGGACGCGGCGTAGTTGGCCTGTCCGGCCGAGCCGAGGAGGCCGACGACGGAGGAGATGAGGACGACACGGCCCTTCTTGGCTCGCAGCATCGCGCGGTTGGCCCGCTTGACGACGCGGAAGGTGCCGGTGAGGTTGGTGTCCAGCACGGACGTGAAGTCGTCCTCGGACATCCGCATCAGCAACTGGTCCTTGGTGATACCGGCGTTGGCGACCAGCACCTCCACAGGACCGTGCTTCTCCTCGATCTCCTTGTAGGCCTGCTCCACCTGCTCGGTGTCGGTGATGTCGCACCGGACCGCGAGAACCCCCGCCTCGGTGAGCGCCGCAGGCGGCTCCCCCGAGCGGTAGGTGACGGCGACCTTGTCGCCGTTGTCGGCGAAGGCGCGGGCGATGGCGAGGCCGATGCCCCGGTTTCCTCCGGTGACGAGAACCGAGCGGCTCAACGGATCACCCTTTCCTTGGCGGTCTGGTACATCGAAAACCTATCGGTACCACCCCTCAACCAAGGAATCGGCCTCTGACAGCGCCGCCGGGCCGCGACTGTTGGATCCCTACAGAACGGCCGGCCCGGAAGCGCCCGGTCAAGGGCCGCGGAGGTGGTCGGCTCCACAGCCTCGTGCGCGGCGACCGGAAGCGGAGCCCTCCCGAACACGCATCGTCTCCCCAGCCCTCGGCGGCGGCAGCGCAGTTGAACGTCGGCCGGGCGTGACCAGGAGCTCGCCCCAGGAGACCGGCAGCCGGCGAAATCGCACGTCGATGCTGCCGTCACAAGGGCGGTCGAGCGGTTCCGGCCGCGTACCGCCGGGCGGCGGGGGCTGCTCGGCGGCGGGCGGCCCGGGAAAGGTGTAGCCGCCCGGAGATGTTCCGTTGCATGGTTCACTCCGAGGTACTCAGAGAGAAGGGGAGCCCTTCGTGGCCCACGAGGTAGATCAGTCGTTCCTGGCCCTGCCGCTCCGTGCCCTCGCCGACGCGGCGCTCGCCCGCGCCCGTGCGCTCGGCGCCGTACACGCGGACTTCCGGTTCGAGCGGGTGCGCGGCGCCTCCTGGCGGCTGCGGGACGCCCGGCCGTCCGGGACGTCGGACACCACCGACACCGGGTACGCGGTCCGGGTGGTGCACGGCGGGGCGTGGGGATTCGCGTCCGGTGTGGACCTGACGATGGACGCGGCGGCGAAGGTCGCCTCGCAGGCCGTCGCGATGGCGAAGCTGTCGGCGAAGGTGATCGCGGCGGCGGGTTCCGACGAGAGGGTCGAGCTGGCGGACGAGCCGGTGCACGGCGAGCGGAGCTGGGTCTCGGCGTACGAGCGCGACCCCTTCGACGTACCGGCCGCGGAGAAGGCCGGGCTGCTCGCCGAGTGGAGTGCGCGGCTGCTGGCGGCCGACGGGGTCGCCCATGTGGACGCCTCCCTGATGACGGTCCACGAGAACAAGTTCTACGCGGACACCTCAGGCACCGTCACCACCCAGCAGCGGGTGCGGGTGCATCCGCAGGTGACCGCGGTGGCCGTCGACTCCGCGACGGGCGAGTTCGACTCGATGCGGACGATCGCTCCCCCGGTGGGCCGCGGCTGGGAGTACCTCACGGGAACCGGCTGGGACTGGGACGCCGAGCTGGAGCGCATCCCGGGGCTGCTGGCGGAGAAGATGCGGGCGCCGAGCGTCGAGGCGGGGACGTACGACCTGGTCGTCGACCCGTCCAACCTCTGGCTGACGATCCACGAGTCGATCGGCCACGCCACCGAGCTTGACCGGGCGCTGGGCTACGAGGCGGCGTACGCGGGGACGTCGTTCGCCACGTTCGACCAGCTGGGGAAGCTGGCGTACGGCTCCCCCGCGATGAACGTGACCGGTGACCGCACCGCCGAGCACGGCCTCGCGACCATCGGGTACGACGACGAGGGCGTCGAGGCGCAGTCCTGGGACCTGGTCAGGAACGGCACGCTGGTGGGCTACCAGACGGACCGGCGGATCGCGAAGCTGACCGGTCTGGGCCGGTCCAACGGATGCGCGTACGCCGACTCGCCGGCGCACGTCCCCGTCCAGCGCATGGCGAACGTGTCGCTGCGCCCGGATCCGGGCGGGCTCTCCACGGAGGACCTGATCGGCGGGGTGGAGCGCGGCATCTACGTGGTCGGCGACCGGTCCTGGTCCATCGACATGCAGCGCTACAACTTCCAGTTCACCGGGCAGCGGTTCTTCAGGATCGAGAACGGCAGACTGGCGGGCCAGCTCCGTGACGTGGCGTACCAGGCGACGACCACGGACTTCTGGGGCTCCATGGAGAAGGTCGGCGGCCCGCAGACCTACGTCCTGGGCGGTGCGTTCAACTGCGGCAAGGCCCAGCCGGGTCAGGTCGCGGCCGTCTCGCACGGCTGCCCCTCCGCCCTCTTCCGAGGCGTGAACATCCTCAACACGACGCAGGAGGGCGGGCGATGAGCCGCGTCAGCAAGCCGTACGAGATCGTCGAGCGCGCACTGGAGCTGTCCACCGCCGACGGCTGCGTGGTCATCGCGGACGAGAACTCCTCCGCCAATCTGCGCTGGGCCGGCAACACGCTCACCACCAACGGGATGACGCGGGGACGGACCCTGACCGTGATCGCGACGGTGGACGGCGCCGAGGGGACGGCGTCCGGAGTGGTGTCCCGCTCGGCCGTCACCGCCGACGACCTGGAACCCCTCGTGCGGGCCGCCGAGGCCGCGGCGCGCGGTGCCGGGCCGGCCGAGGACGCGCAGCCACTGGTCTCCGGGGTCCCGGTGTCCGCCGACTTCACGGAACCGCCGGCCGAGACCGGCTCCGACGTCTTCGCCGCATTCGCCCCGGCGCTCGGCGACGCCTTCGCCCGGGCCCGCTCGGGCGGCCGCGAGCTGTACGGCTTCGCGAACCACGAGATGACCTCCACCTATCTGGGTTCGTCGACGGGGGTGCGGCTGCGCCACGACCAGCCGAACGGGACCCTGGAGCTGAACGCCAAGTCCCCCGACCGGACCAGGTCCGCCTGGGCGGGCCGGGCGACCCGGGACTTCGAGGACGTCGACCCGGCGGCGCTCGACGCGGAACTCGCCCGGCGGCTCGGCTGGGCCGAGCGCCGGATCGATCTGCCGGCAGGCAGGTACGAGACGCTGCTGCCGCCGACGGCGGTGGCGGATCTGCTGATCTACCAGTACTGGTCGGCCTCGGCCCGGGACGCCGCGGAGGGCCGGACGGTCTTCTCGCGGCCCGGTGGCGGGACACGCGTCGGGGAGACACTCTCCGAGCTGCCGCTCACCCTGCGCAGCGACCCGTACGCGCCGGGACTGGAGTCGGCCCCGTTCCTGATCGCCCACGCCTCCGGGGACGGGGGGTCCGTCTTCGACAACGGGCTGCCGCTGGCGCCGACGGACTGGATCGCGGGCGGCAAGCTGCAGCGTCTGACCACCACCCGGCACTCTGCGGGGCTGACGGGCCTTCCCGTCGCCCCGGCCATGGACAACCTCGTCCTGGACGGCGGTGGAGACCGTTCGCTGGAGGAGATGGTGGCCGCGACGACCGGCCGGGCCCTGCTGCTGACGTGCCTCTGGTACATCCGGGAGGTGGATCCGGCGACCCTGCTGCTGACCGGGCTCACCCGGGACGGGGTCTACCTGGTGGAGGACGGCGAGGTCCTCGGCGAGGTGAACAACTTCCGCTTCAACGAGTCGCCGGTGGGGCTGCTGTCCCGGGCGTCCGAGGCGGGCCGTACGGAGAGGACGCTGCCGCGCGAGTGGGGCGACTACTTCACCCGGGCCGCGATGCCCGCACTGCGCATCCCCGACTTCCACATGAGCTCGGTCAGCCGGGGCGTATGACCGCCATAGACTGACCGGACAACCCATCGAACCTTCGAGGAGAGAAACGACCGTGACGGACATCGTCGACGAGCTGAAGTGGCGCGGGCTGTTCGCCCAGTCCACCGACGAGGACGCATTGCGCAAGGCTCTCGCGGACGGCCCGGTCACCTTCTATTGCGGCTTCGACCCGACCGCGGCGAGTCTGCACGTCGGTCACCTGGTGCAGGTGCTCACCATGCGCCGTCTTCAGCTCGCCGGGCTGAAGCCGCTCGCCCTGGTCGGCGGCGCGACCGGCCAGATCGGTGACCCGCGGCCGACCGCGGAGCGCACGCTGAACGACCCGGAGACCATCGCCGCGTGGGTCCAGCGGCTGCGCGGCCAGATCGAGCCCTTCCTCACCTTCGAGGGACCGAACGCCGCCACGATGGTGAACAACCTGGACTGGACCGCAGGCCTGTCCGCGATCGAGTTCCTCCGGGACATCGGCAAGCACTTCCGGGTCAACAAGATGCTCACCAAGGACTCGGTGGCCCGCCGGCTGGAGTCGCAGGAGGGCATCAGCTACACGGAGTTCAGCTACCAGCTCCTCCAGGGCATGGACTTCCTGGAGCTGTACCGGCGCTACGGCTGCACCCTCCAGCAGGGCGGCAGCGACCAGTGGGGCAATCTCACCGCGGGCATCGACCTGATCCACCGGCTGGAGCCGGGTGCCCAGGTGCACGCGCTGGCGACGCCGCTGATGGTGAAGGCCGACGGCACCAAGTTCGGCAAGTCCGAGAGCGGCGCCGTCTGGCTCGACCCGGAGATGACGACGCCGTACGCCTTCTACCAGTTCTGGCTGAACGTGGACGACCGGGACATCTCGACGTACATGCGCATCCTCAGTTTCAAGAGCCGCGAGGAGCTCCAGGAGCTGGAGAAGCTGACCGAGGAGCGTCCCCAGGCGCGTTCGGCGCAGCGGTCGCTGGCCGAGGAACTGACGACGCTGGTGCACGGCGGCGCGCAGTGCGCGGCGGTCATCGCGGCGTCGAAGGCGCTGTTCGGCCAGGGCGAGCTCGGCGAGCTGGACGAGGCGACGCTGAGCGCCGCCCTGTCCGAGGTGCCGCACGCCCGGGTCGCCGAGCTGGGCCCGGTGGTGGATCTCCTGGTCGAGGTCGGGCTGTCCGCGAGCAAGTCGGCGGCCCGTCGCACGGTCAAGGAGGGCGGGGCCTACGTGAACAACGCGAAGGTCACGGACGGGGAGAGCGCTCCGGCCCACGAGGAGCTGCTGCACGGCCGCTGGCTGGTCCTGCGCCGGGGCAAGAAGAACCTGGCGGCGGTCGAGGTGACCGCCGGCTGACGCCGACGGGAACAGCACAGCGGCCGGTCACGCGTCTCGCGTGGCCGGCCGCTGTGTGTCTCACATGCGGATCAGGTTCTCCGGCCCTTGCTCTTGTTGCCCCTGATGGACTGCCAGACCATGTCCCCCACACCGACGACGGCCACGGCACCGATCAGCTGCAGCACATGCCGGATCCAGTCGATCCCCTTGGTGTCGTTGACTCCGATCCAGGTCGCTACGGCGTTGCCGAGGATGCTGCCGAGGATGCCGAACACCACCGTCAGCCACAGCGGGATGTCCTGTTTTCCCGGCAGGATCGCCCGGGCGATGACACCCAGCACCAAGCCCACGATGATTGCCCACAACCAACTCATGTCGCCTCCTCGTGTGGCGCGGTGTGCGCACGTCCGCCCAGTCTTGGCCTGGGGAACGGACGACGCATGCCGGACAGGGCCGTACGTGGAACCGCGGTCCGGACCGTGCGGACGGGCTCGCCCCGGTCTCGAATACGCCGGAAGCCGGGCGTACCGTAGTGAGCCGGCGCGGTTCGGAGAAGTCCGGCACGGAGATCTGGCGGTGGAGCGACCATGGGGAAGCAGAGCGGTACGGAGGTCTTCCGGATCACGGGCGCCCGGCAGGGCCTCGCCGACGACGTACGCGGCCGGCAGCGGCGCTACATCATCTCGATGTCCGTGCGCACCGTCTCCGTGGTGCTGGCCGCGACCCTGTGGAACATCGAGAGGCATGTGGCCGTGGTGGGACTCGCGCTGGGTGTTCTGCTCCCTTATGTCGCAGTCGTCATCGCCAACGCCGGACGTGAGAACGCCCCTTCGCTCCCCTCGACCTTCGTGTCCGCGCCGATGCGGCCGGCACTCGGCGCGGCCTCCGCGGAACCGGCTCATGAGCCAGGGGCCTCCGGCCGCGCGGGCGAGCCGCGGCCGGCGGACTGAGCGCCCGCACTTCCCGGGCCGGGTGAGACCGGATCGATCATGACGTTCCGTTGCACCGGACCCCTGCCCCCGTGCCATACTTCGTGAGCGCTCCGCATCCCCCGTCGGAGCGACGGACCGACGCCGGGCAGCTCCCCCCGTGGCTGCCCGGCGTCGCCATTCTCCGGCGGGGATGCGTCGATCGGGCCCTTCGGCATCGATCTGCGACTGGCTCACGCCCGGCGGTCCGCACCGGCCGCCGCACCGGAGCGCGAGGTTAGGGTTGAGGGCGTGAACTTCCCCGATACCTCCGCCGAGAGCGTGACCGGCGCGCCCGTCTGCTCCGCCAAGGGCTGCCGCACCGACGCCGTGTGGGTGCTGGCCTGGAACAACCCGAAGCTGCACACCCCGGAGCGCCGCAAGACCTGGCTGGCCTGCGACGAACACCGGGAGCACCTCTCCTCGTTCCTCGGTGTGCGCGGCTTCCTCAAGGACGTCGTACCACTGACGGAGTGGGAGTCCTCAGCCGCCGATCGCTGACATCGGGCGGTCGGGCTGCAGGAAGGCGGGGTCGTCGAGTCCGGAGCCGGCCTTCTTGCCCCACATCGCGAGCTTCCAGATCCGGGCGATCTCCTCGTCCGGTGCGTCGGAGCGCAGCGCGCCACGCAGATCCGTCTCCTCGCGGGCGAAGAGACAGGTGCGGACCTGCCCGTCGGCGGTGAGCCGGGTGCGGTCGCAGGCCCCGCAGAAGGGCCTCGTCACGGAGGCGATGACGCCGACGCGATGCGGACCGCCGTCGACGGTCCAGCGCTCCGCGGGGGCCGATCCGCGCTCCTCGTCACCTTCGTCGGTGAGCGTGAAACGCGTACGCAACGAGGCGAGGATGTCACCCGCGGTGATCATGCCGTCCCGCTTCCAGCCGTGCTGGGCGTCGAGCGGCATCTGCTCGATGAAGCGCAGCTCGTAGTCGTTCTCCACGGCCCAGGCGAGCAGCTCGGGGGCCTCGTCCTCGTTGAGACCGGGCATGAGCACGGAGTTGACCTTGACAGGGGTGAGCCCTGCCTCGCGGGCGGCCTGGAGGCCTTCGAGGACGTCCTTGTGCCGGTCGCGGCGGGTGAGCGTCTTGAACACATCGGGGCGCAGGGTGTCCAGGGAGACGTTCACCCGGTCCAGTCCCGCCGCCTTCAGGGCGGCCGCGGTGCGCTTCAGTCCGATGCCGTTGGTGGTGAGCGACATCCTGGGACGGGGCTCCAGGGCGGCGCACCGCTCCACGATGGAGACGAGTCCGGGACGCAGCAGCGGCTCGCCGCCGGTGAAGCGGACCTCCGTGATGCCGAGATCGGTGACCGCCAGGCGGACGAGTCTGACGATCTCGTCGTCACTGAGCAGGTCGGACCTGGAAAGCCACTGCAGGCCTTCTTCGGGCATGCAGTAGGTGCAACGGAGATTGCACTTGTCGGTCAGTGAGACACGCAGGTCGGTGGCGACCCGGCCATAGGTGTCGATGAGCACGTTGGGCCCCCTCCCCCGGTGGTGTCCGCGGTTGCGGTCTGACTCCTCCGAGACTACGCGAGACCTGTGACATCGAGGGGGCTCGGTTGACACGAGGTGTGACGGGGCCCCGTCGTAGGTCTCTACGACGGGGCCCGGTCAGGCGGGGCGGTGAGGTCAGTGGGCTCCGGTGCCGGTGAGGGACTTGACCTCGAGTTCGGCGTACTTGCCCTTGTCGGGCTCCTCCTTGGAGACGACCGAGCCGATCCAGCCGAGCAGGAAGCCCAGCGGGATGGAGATGAGGCCGGGGTTCTCCAGCGGGAACCAGGCGAAGTCCACGTCGGGGAACATCGAGCTGGCCTTCCCGGAGACGACCGGGGAGAACAGCACGAGGAGGACGGACGAGGCGAGACCGCCGTAGATGGACCAGAGGGCGCCCTGGGTGGTGAAGCGCTTCCAGAAGAGGCTGTAGAGGATGGTCGGCAGGTTGGCCGACGCGGCGACCGCGAAGGCCAGGGCCACGAGTCCTGCGACGTTCAGGTCGCGGGCCATCGCACCGAGTGCGATCGAGACGACGCCGATCGCGACGGTGGCCCAGCGGGCCGCCTTCATCTCCTCCTTCTCGGTGGCGTTCCCCTTGCGGATCACGTTGGCGTAGATGTCGTGGGCGAAGGAGGACGAGGAGGCGAGGGTGAGGCCCGCGACGACGGCGAGGATCGTGGCGAAGGCGACGGCGGAGATGACCGCGAGCATGATGGCGCCCCCGGTGGTCCCCACCCCGCCGAGGTACTCGGCCAGCTGGGGTGCCGCGGCGTTGCCCGCCGGGTTCTTCGCCGTGATCTCCTCGGGCCCGATGAGCGCCGCGGCGCCGAAGCCGAGGGCGATCGTCATCAGGTAGAAGGCGCCGATGATGCCGATGGCCCAGTTCACGGACTTACGGGCGGCCTTTGCGGTCGGCACGGTGTAGAAGCGGATCAGGATGTGCGGGAGTCCGGCGGTGCCGAGCACGAGCGCGATACCGAGCGAGATGAAGTCCAGCTTCGACACGTCGGTGGCGCCGTACTTGAGGCCGGGCTCCAGGAACGCCGCGCCGTGCCCGCTCTTCTCCGCGGCGGTGCCGAGCAGGTCGGAGACGTTGAAGTCGAACTTCCACAGCACCATCAGGGTCATCAGGAGCGCGCCCGCGATGAGCAGCACCGCCTTGACCATCTGCACCCAGGTGGTGCCCTTCATTCCGCCGATGGTGACGTAGACGATCATCAGTACGCCGACCAGCGCCACGATGAGGATCTTGCCCGCGTCGCTGGTGATGCCGAGCAGCAGCGAGACGAGGACTCCTGCGCCGGCCATCTGGGCCAGCAGGTAGAAGATCGACACGACGATGGTGGAGACGCCCGCGGCGGTGCGCACCGGCCGCTGGCGCATCCGGTAGGCGAGGACGTCGCCCATGGTGTAGCGGCCGGAGTTGCGCAGGGGCTCGGCGACGAGCAGCAGGGCGACGAGCCAGGCGACGAGGAAGCCGATGGAGTAGAGGAAGCCGTCGTAGCCGAAGAGGGCGATGGCGCCGGCGATACCGAGGAAGGACGCCGCCGACATGTAGTCACCGGAGACGGCGAGGCCGTTCTGGAAGGCGGTGAACTGCCGTCCGCCCGCGTAGAAGTCCGAAGCGCTCTTGGTCTGCCGGCCTGCCCAGACGGTGATGGCCAGGGTCGCCGCGACGAAGATCGCGAAAAGGGTGATGATCAGCGGCCTGTGCTCGGTCGTCGACGACGACGCGGCGAGTTGGCTCACGGCCTGTGATGCGTACGCGGCGCTCATGCGTCGGCCTCCAGACGGGACTTGATGGCCGCCGCCTGCGGGTCGAGCTTGTTGGTGGCGTGGCGCGAGTAGAACCAGGCGATGAGGAACGTGGTGGCGAACTGGGCGAGGCCGAACACGAAGGCGACGTTGAAGTTCGCGAAGACGACCTTGCTCATGAAGCCGTCGGCGTAGCTGGACAGCAGAACGTACAGCAGGTACCAGGCAATGAATCCGACGGTCAGCGGAAAGGCGAAGGAGCGGTGGGATCGGCGCAGTTCGGTGAACTCCGCACTGTTCTGCGCCTCGAGCCACGCCTCGGTCGTGGGCTGGACGGGACTGCCGCCCTCAGGGCTCTGGGGCGGCGGTGCTTCGGTGGCCACGGACTCTCCTCGCGACGCGGATGCGGTGGTGGGAACGGTGGATTTCACGGGGAGTCCTCTGCGTTGCCGGGTAGTGGGGGGATGGATGCACGACTCCCTGTGCAACGGCACGGAGAGCGTGGCGAAGCGGTTCACCGCAGGTTCGTTCTTGTCCTGCCGACTCGTGTGGACGCGACTCCCACAGGTCACACCTCGAACTCACTTGCCCGTATTCGTTGTCGCACCGGGAAGATCAGCGATAACTTCACTCGTCATGTACCGGACCGGACACACCGGTGTCCGGCCACACCGGCACGGATGATGTGGAGAACCCATGGCTCATCTGGCATCCAGACGGACTCGCGTACTCGCGCTGCCCGTCGGACTGGCGCTCACGGCCTCGCTCGGCTTCCTCCCGACGGGGACCGCGGCCGCGGCACCCGCGGACGAGCCGGCGGCGGTCGCGGCGGACGGCCCCCAGCTGTCGTACGTCGTGAACACGCGGGCGAGTCACGGCACCGTCAAGCAGGTGCGGAAGGCGATATCCGCGGCCGGCGGGACCGTCGTGACGTCCTACGACAAGATCGGCGTCATCGTCGTCCACTCGCAGAACCCGGACTTCGGCGCGACGATCCGCAAGGCCAAGGGCGTCCAGTCGGCCGGCGCCACACGCACCAGCCCGATCGTCCCGCAGGCGACGAAGGACATCGGGGTCGAGCAGCCCCTCACCGCCGCGCAGGCGCGGGAAGCGTCCGAGGACGCGGTGGCGGGCCAGGACCCGCTGGAGCCCCTGCAGTGGGACCTTCCGGCCATCAAGGCGGACAAGGCGCACCAGAAGTCGCTCGGCAGCAGCAAGGTCACGGTCGGCGTCATCGACACGGGTGTGGACGACACGCACCCGGACCTGGCGCCGAACTTCGACCGCAAGGCCTCGGTGAACTGTGTGTCCGGCGCTCCGGACACCACGGACGGCGCCTGGCGGCCCGCGGCCGGCGAGAGCGACCACGGCACGCACGTCGCGGGCACCATAGCCGCGGCGAAGAACGGCACCGGCGTCACCGGCGTCGCGCCCGGCGTGAAGGTCTCCGGCATCAAGGTGTCCACCCCGGCCGGCTTCTTCTACACGGAGGCCGTCGTCTGCGGCTTCGTCTGGGCCGCCGAGCACGGCGTCGACGTGACCAACAGCAGCTACTACACCGACCCGTGGCTGTTCAACTGCAAGAACGACCCGGACCAGGGCGCCCTGGTCGAGGCGGTCACCCGCGCCACCCGTTACGCGGAGGGCAAGGGCGTCGTCAACGTCGCCGCGGCCGGCAACTCCGACCACGACCTGGCCCTCGACGCCATCGAGGACACCACGAGCCCCAACGACACGACGCCGGTCACCCGCACGGTCGACCCGAGCGCCTGCCCCGACATCCCGACCATGGTGCCGGGTGTCGTGACGGTCTCCGCGACCGGGGCGAAGAACCTCAAGTCCTCCTACTCGAACTACGGTCTCGGGGTCATCGACGTGGCCGCCCCGGGCGGCGACTCGACGCGCTACCAGGCGCCGGACGCGCCCGCGGACAACGGTCTGATCCTGTCAACACTGCCCGGCGGCAAGTTCGGCTACAAGGCCGGTACGTCGATGGCGTCCCCGCACGTCGCGGGCGTCGCGGCCCTGATCAAGTCGACCCACCCGCGCGCCTCGGCGGCCGGGGTGAAGGCCCTGCTGACGCACCAGGCCGACGCCACCGCGTGCGGCGCGCCGTACGACATCGACGGTGACGGCACCGTCGACGCCGTCTGCGAGGGCGGGAAGAACTACAACGGCTTCTACGGAGCCGGTGTCGTGGACGCGCTGGACGCGGTCCGCAGGTAACAAGTGAGGGGAGGGGCCGGGGACAGCTGTCCCGCCGCAGGAGCGGATCGACTCCGCCGTGGCCTTGGCGTCCTCCGTGGCGAAGTAGGTCGTCAAGGCGATCGGGAGGCGCCGGCC
>NZ_JBEXYB010000060.1:0-33275 GCF_040630715.1 Streptomyces sp. NPDC005752
GCGGCAGGAGGGGCACCGGCCCGGTGGCCGGTGCCCCTCCTGCCGCAACGGCCGGCACCTGGGGACCCTGGGACGCGAGTTGCCCGGACTCAAGTCCGTGCAGACGGACAAGGCCTGACAGGCTGTCCGCCCTGTTCCGGCCCGGGGGGCGCGGCATGCACGCCGCGCCCCCCACCACGTGCCCACGTCACTTGACGCACGCACCGACAGTAGGTTGCATACGTTCTGTGATCCCGCCCCGAACCGCCCCTGCCGCCTCCCTCTCCTCCCCCTCGACCTCGACGAACGCCGTCGGAGGGATCACACCGTGGACCCGGTGATCGTCGTCGGCGCCGGGCCGGTCGGTCTGGCGCTCTCGCTCGCTCTCGCGGCTCAGGGCGTTCCCTCCGTCCTGCTCGACGAGGGACCGGGCGTCGACGAACCACGCCCCGCACGCACCGTCGTGCTGCGCGAGGACACCGCGGACCTGGTGACACGCCTCGGCTGCACGACCCTCCACGACGAGGGCCTGCGATGGAGCGGCTGGCGGTCGGTGCGGCGCAAGCAACTGGTGCGGGCCGTGCCGCTGGGCGAGGAGGAGGGCACCGTCCCGTTGCCCTCGCCCGTGCATCTGCCCCAGCACGCGCTCACCGGAGGTCTACGGGCGGCGGTGGGCGCGCAGAGCCTGATCACCGTGGTGCCCTCGAGCAGGATCGACACCCTGGAGCAGGACCCGCACGGTGTCACGGTGCACACACGGGAGCCCGGTTCGACGTGGTGGCGTGGGAGTTATCTGGCAGGCTGCGACGGTGCGCGATCCACCGTACGCAAGCTCCTGGACATCAGGTTTCCAGGCCGTACGGCGGTGGAACGGCATGCGGTCGCCGCGCTCCGCGCCGAACTGCCCTGGCCGGGCGAGGCAGTGCTGCACAGGTCCCCGCCCTGGCGTTCGGGTGGTTCGGAGGTCACCGCGCGGCCGCTGCCCGACGGGGTCTGGCGGCTCGACTGGCTCCTGCCGCCACGCGGTGAACTCGTCACCCCCGACGCCCTGATCACCCGTGTCCGCGACACCCTCGGCGGCTGGTGCGGTGAGACGCCGGCCTACGAACTGCTGGACACCGGGGTGTACACGCTGCATCACCGGCTGGCCAGACGCTGGCGGTCCGGGCGCGCGTTCCTCGCCGGAGATGCCGCACACCTGCTGGGCGCCCTCGGCACCCAGGGCCTGGACGAAGGGCTGCGGGACGCCGAGAACCTCGCCTGGAAGCTGGCACAGGCGTGGCACCGGAGTGCCTCCGAGCTTCTCCTCGACAGCTACCAGGCCGAGCGCAGGACCGCCGTCGCCTCCCGGCTCCGTGCCGCCGACCAGTCGCTGCCGATACTTCGAGGCGGCGCCGGACTCCGGACGCTCGTCTCCGGCGCGGCGCGCGGTCACGACACCTTGCTGGCCGACGGCCACCTGGGATGCGGTCCCCTGGGCGCACCCCCTTCGTACACGCACTCCCCCCTTTCGCCTCAACGCGCCGAGGCTCACGCCTCGGTGGGGACCGCCCCTGGCACCCCGGTCGCCGATGTGTGGGTGACGGCGCCCGACGGGAAGGCGGTACGGCTACGCGACCGGCTGGGCCTGGGAAACCTGTTGGTGATCCTGGTCGCACCGGGCACCGGGGTGTGGGACAGACGGCACTGGCTGACCGCGGGTGTCATGCCCCGGCTCGTCGACGCGGTGGACGCCCTTCCCGCGAAGGCCGAGCTGCTGGTGACCGAGAGCTACCCGGGCGCGACGGCGCACACAGTGTTGCTGGTCAGGCCGGACGGGCATCTCGTGGCGGCCTTCAGCGGGGTGCGTCCCGCCGAGCTCTACGCTGCGGCCGACACGGCACGCGGCGGCGGCGTGGGCGGGGAGCCGGAGGACGAGGCCCGCACCACCACGGGCTCCGACCGGACCGCGGACGTCAATTGACCGCCACAGGCGCACATGGTGTACTCCAGATCATGACCGACACCGACGTGCACCTGTGGCGGAGGGTCCATATGGACCTCGTCCGCTATGCGGGCTGCGTGTGTCGTCCGTCCTGCTGAATCGCCTGCCCCCGCACGCCCTGCTGCTCACGGCACGGCTGTGCTCCCGAGCGAACTTCTCAGGACGGCCCTTGTGTCTGCATCCCTTCCCTCCCTCCCCGCACCCGAGTCCCCCGTCGACACGGACCCGTCGGCCGCGGCAGCCGTCGGCCCGCACGCCCCGACCGCGGCGGAGCTGCTCGACTTCGTCCGCCGGACCGCGCAGGACACGGCGCTCGTCGCCTCGCTCCCGCTCGACCCGGAGGGGCGCACCTGGCTCCGCCTCGAGGGCCCCGGCGGCAGCGAGGCGTGGCTGATCAGCTGGCCGCCCGGTACGGGCACCGGCTGGCACGACCATGCCGAATCGACGGGCGCGTTCACCGTCGCCGCGGGCGCCCTCAAGGAGTACTCGCTGGCCGCGCGGCTGCCCACCGACGGCTGGAGGACCCTGGAACTGAGCGAGGGCGTAGACCGGAGCCGACTGCTGGCGACCGGCCAGGGCAGGGCGTTCGGCCGGCACCACGTCCACGAGGTGCTCAACGAGTCCGGACAGCAGCACGCCGTGTCGGTGCACGCGTACTACCCGCCGCTGCCGCAGATCCGCCGCTACAGCCGCACGGGAGCGGTGCTGCGCCTCGAGCAGACAGAACGCCCGGAGGACTGGCAGTGAGCGTCGAGGACCGGGGCGGTCCCGGAGAACACCCGGGCGGTGAACCTCCAGTGGGCATCGACGCACTGCTCGACCGGGTACGGGCCGGTTACGAACGGATCGGCCCCGGGGAGACCGCAGCCGCCGCTGCGGAGGGGGCACTGCTGGTCGACATCCGCTACGCGGCGCTGCGCGAGAAGGACGGCCTGATCCCAGGGGCTCTGGTCGTCGAGCGCAACGAGCTGGAATGGCGGCTCGATCCGCAGGGCAGCCACCGCGCCCCGCAGGCGGTGAGCCACGATCTGCGGGTCGTGGTGATCTGCAACGAGGGCTACGCCTCGAGTCTGGCGGTCGCCTCCCTGCGCCGACTGGGGCTGCACCGCGCCACGGATCTGGCCGGCGGCTTCCAGGCATGGCGAGCCGCCGGGCTCCCGGTCATTCTCTGACAGGAACGGTCCTGGGCCCTCAGCGACGGCCGCGCCCAGGGCCGAATGACTCCCCTGCCCACCCGAACGCTGCTCTCCGGTGGAGCAATCGACGCGCGCGACGGACATTCGCCTCATCACCGAGGACGGAATGTACGGAGATGTCGTGCCGATGGACACCGCTCAGCTCACCCCTGACCAGCTCGACGCACAGGCCTCCCTGCTCCACGGCACGGACGCGTGGCAGCGCATCGTCGCAGGCTGGGAACGCACCGTGCGCGAACCCGCTCCCGCCGCTTCCGTGCCGGACACCTGGGCACGGCCCGTGCGCACGCACGACTGGCGGGCGCTGCTGTCCGTGCCCGTCGACAGGCTCGTCGAGGACTCCCTACGGGCCTTGCCCGCGCGCCCGCCCCGCGAACGGCCGCTCCCCGGGCGCTTCGGCGCGGTGCTGCCCGAGCATCTGCACGCGTGGCGCCGCATCGGCCAGCCCGATGTCCGTCCGTCCACCCACCTCGGCCACGCGCGGCGGATCCTGGCCGAGTGGGGCTGGCAGAACACCCCCTACCGCCTGCGCAACGCCCGTGGTGCGCGCTGCCTCTGCGGGGCCATGCTGACCGCCCACCGGCTCGGCTACGGGTCGCTCGACACCGTCGACCGCGCCGGCGCCTGGCTCATCACCGAGCTTCGGTCGCAGGGCTGGACGGATCTGATCGGCCCCTGGAACCGCCACCCCGGCCGCACCGCAGCAGACGCGCTCGCCCTGATCGACACCACGATCCGCCGGGCGTCACTGGCAGGACACTGAGTCCTGCCCGGCCCGGCTGTCGAATGCCCTGACAGCGCACTCCCCGACGGGCGACCACCTGCCCCTGTCCGGAAGCAGTCCGGCCGGTGCCCCCTGCCGGCCGCCCCGGCCAGGCATCGAGCGCGGCCGGCCGGTCGCAGCCCCCACACCACCACCACAGACCCATTCTGTGGCCTGTGCGCCTGCTCCTCGGCCCCGGTCACGCCGGGCGGAGCCGTCCCCCGTGCCCGGTAGCAGTCGGCTTGTCTCCCCGCTCCCCCTCCGCTTCCCCCGCCTCCCGGTCAGAAGAGCTCGTCCAGCCCTTCCGTGTCCTCTCCCTCCGCCTCGATCGCCTGACACACCACGCGCAGGGCCATCCCCTCGCCGTAGCCCTTGCGGGCGAGCATGCCCGCCAGCCGGCGCAGACGCTTGTCACGGTCCAGGCCCCGTGTGGAGCGGAGCTTCCGCGCGACGAGCTCCCTGGCGGTGTCCTCCTCCTGTTCGGGGTCGAGCTGCCCGACCGCCTCGTCGATCACCACCGGGTCCACACCCTTGGTGCGCAGCTCCCGCACGAGAGCACGGCGGGCCAGCCCTCTGCCATGGTGCCGGGACTCGACCCAGGCGTCCGCGAACGCCGCGTCGTCGATCAGCCCCACGTCCTCGAACCGGGAGAGCACTTCCTCGGCCGCCTCGTCGGGGATCTCCCGCTTGCGAAGCGCGTCGGCCAACTGCTTACGGGTACGCGGGGTCCCCGTCAGCAGCCTGAGACAGATGTTGCGCGCCTGCTCGACCGGGTCTCGCGGTTCCCCCTTCTCGGCCCTCGACGAGGAAGGGGAACCGCTGCCTGTGGAACGGGAGCGGGAACGACGGCCCGCCCCTTCGCCGAACCCGGCCCTCCGGCCGGGCTCCGGGAGATCCCCGGACGGTTCCGCGGCGTACTCGGGACCGGGACCGTCACCGGCGTCGGCACCCGGCCACTCCGTGCGACGCGTCACGGCCTAGCTCTTGGCGGCTGCGGTCTTGGCGGGCTTCGCCTTGGTCGCGGGAGCCGGTACCGACTTGGCCGCCGCTCCGTCGGCCGGAGCACCCGCGGTGGCCGGGGCATCGGCCCCGGCATCGGCCGCCGCGTCGTCCGCACGGACACCGACACCGAGCTTGTCGAGGATCTTCTTCTCGATCTCGTTGGCGAGGTCGGGGTTGTCCTTGAGGAAGTTGCGCGAGTTCTCCTTGCCCTGGCCGAGCTGGTCGCCCTCGTAGGTGTACCAGGCACCGGCCTTGCGGACGAAGCCGTGCTCCACGCCCATGTCGATCAGACCGCCCTCACGGCTGATGCCCTGGCCGTAGAGGATGTCGAACTCGGCCTGCTTGAAGGGCGGCGCCACCTTGTTCTTCACGACCTTGACGCGAGTGCGGTTACCCACGGCGTCGGTGCCGTCCTTCAGCGTCTCGATCCGCCGGATGTCCAGACGCACCGAGGCGTAGAACTTCAGCGCCCGGCCACCGGTCGTGGTCTCCGGTGAACCGAACATCACACCGATCTTCTCGCGCAGCTGGTTGATGAAGATCGCGGTGGTCTTGGACTGGTTGAGCGCGCTGGTGATCTTCCGGAGCGCCTGGCTCATCAGACGCGCCTGCAGACCCACGTGCGAGTCGCCCATCTCACCCTCGATCTCCGCGCGGGGCACCAGGGCCGCGACGGAGTCGATGACGATCAGGTCAAGTGCGCCGGAGCGGACCAGCATGTCCACGATCTCCAGCGCCTGCTCACCGTTGTCAGGCTGCGAGAGGATGAGGCTGTCGATGTCGACGCCGAGCTTCTTCGCGTACTCCGGGTCCAGAGCGTGCTCCGCGTCGATGAACGCCACCGAGCCGCCGAGCTTCTGCGCGTTCGCCACGGCGTGCAGCGTCAGCGTCGTCTTGCCGGAGGACTCCGGTCCGTACACCTCCACCACACGGCCGCGGGGCAGCCCGCCGACACCGAGCGCGACGTCGAGCGCGGTGGACCCGGTGGGGATCACCTCGATCGGCTCGTTCGGCCGCTCACCGAGGCGCATCACCGCGCCCTTACCGAATTGCCGTTCAATCTGTGCGAGTGCGGCGTCCAGCGCCTTCTCGCGGTCGGTTCCTGCCATGGGTTCCACCCGATTTGCTTGAGTCGATCGCTTCACGTCACAGACGCTAACCCCTGCCACTGACAATGGGCCTCGACGTCCTCCCGCCCTGTGGACAACTCCACGGTCGGGCCCGGCAAAACCCGGCCGGAATCCCATGAGAATGGATGTTCGAATTTAGTGTCAAGCGCACCGCTCCGGGCCGACACAGCCGAGGGTAGTGGCGCGAAACGGGCGATATCGAGCAAGTCGACGAACTGTGACAGACCCCGGCGCCGGATCCGGGCGACAGGAGGCCACGGTCCGGGCGAGGCCCAGGTCCCGACTGCCGGCCGACGTCACCCGTTACGGCCGACGGGGCCCCGACCCGCCCTCCGCCCCGGCCCGCACAGCGCGGCGGAACCTTGACATCAGGGGTTCGCCGCGGCGCGGGCGGTGGCCGCCGTGCACCCTGGGGTCGTCGGTCACGTCGTAGCGCTTCACGTACGCCCCCAGGAACGCCTGCAGCGTCGCGACGGCCGGGATGGCGATCAGCGCACCCACGGCACCCATCAGCGCAGTGCCCGCGACCACCGATCCGAAGGCGACCGCGGGATGGATGTCGACCGTCTTGGATGTGAGCTTCGGCTGCAGCACGTAGTTCTCGAACTGCTGGTAGACCACGACGAAGCCGAGGACCCACAACGCGTACCAGGGGTCGACGGTGAAGGCGATCAGCATGGGCAGCGCGCCCGCCAGGTACGTACCGATCGTGGGGATGAACTGCGAGACCAGCCCGACCCAGACGGCGAGCGCCGGCGCGTAGGGCACACCGAGGACCACCAGCAGGATGTAGTGCGCCGCGCCGGAGATCAGGGCCATCAGCCCGCGCGAGTAGATGTAGCCACCGGTCTTGTCGACCGCGATCTCCCAGGCGCGCAGCACCTCGGTCTGCCGGGAGGGCGGCAGTACCGAGCACAGCGCGCGCCGCAGCCGGGGGCCGTCGGCAGCGAAGTAGAACGAGAACAGGAAGATCATCAACAGCCGGAACAGTCCGCCGAGCACGGTGGTGGAGACGTCGAGCACGCCGGTCGCGCTGTTCTGCACGTACTTCTGGAGCCAGTCGGAGTGCAGCAGGCTGTCCTGCACCTCGACCCGGGAGAGCTCCGTGCGGAACGTCTGGTTGACCCAGTTGATCACCGAGTCGAGGTACTTGGGGAACTCCTCGACCATGTCCACGATCTGGCCGGCGAGCATCGAGCCGAGCAGGAGGACGAAGCCGACCCCGGCGACCAGCACGGCGAGGAAGACCAGGAAGGTGGCGAGCCCCCGGCGCATCCCGTACCCGGCCATGCGGCTGACGGCCGGCTCGATGGCCAGCGCCAGGAAGAAGGCGATGAGGATGTTGGTCAGCAGTCCGATGAGCTGGTAAAACGCCCAGCTGCCCAGCTGGAAGCACCCGTAGAGCGTCAGTGCCATGACCATCGCGCGCGGCAGCCAGCCGGGCATGCGGACGGGGCCGGTGCCGAGGGTCGGACCGGGTGGTGCGGCCGGCGGGACGGGCGGTGGGGCGGGCGGCTGGGTCTGGTCGGTCTCGTCTGTCGGGGCCACGGGACAAGTCTCGCTCACTGCGGAGACAGCCGACCGCGCAGCCCGTCGGCGACGGGCTCCGGTGACACTGTGCGCGTCCGAGGCGGTCGTGCCGGTGGGCGGCACCGCTTCGGTCAGCGCCGGTCCGGAGGGACGCCGACGGCCGAGCAGACCCCGCGCCACACGTCCTTGGCCTCCCAGCCCGCGGCCAGCGCCTCGTGCACCGTACGGCCGCCGAGCTCCGCCATGACGTGATCGCGCGCGAAGGATTCGGCGTAGGCCGCGCCGAAGTGGTCCGCCATCCGTTCCCAGAAAATCGTCAACCGCATGCCTTCAGTATCCCGCTCCTGAGAGTGCAGCCCGGCCGTGAGGCCATGCCGCCGTCACTTTCCCCTCTACGGTCGGTTCATGGCTGGAACCGGAGCAAACCCTCTCGCCCGCGCCGAGCAGTTCATCTGGCTCACCGCACGCGTTCTCGAACAGCGGCGGTTCGCCCATCTCTTCCTCGGAGGAAGCGCGGACACCGTCGAGACCGCGCTCGCCGCCTACCGGAACGAGGACGGCGGTTACGGCTACGCGCTCGAACCCGACCTCCGCGGACCTGTGAGTCAGCCCCTGCACACCGCGCACGCGCTGAGCGTCCTCGACTCGATCGGGGGCTGCGGCGGTCTGCGCGTGGAGCGGATCTGCCGCTACCTGACGGAGGTGTCGACCAAGGAGGGCGCCCTGCCCGCCCTGCATCCCTCCCAGCGCGGCTATCCCGCAGCCCCCTTCATCCCCGCGGTCGACGACCCGCCCGCCGAACTGCTGGCGACGGGCCCGGTCGTCGGCCTTCTGCACCGCAATCAGGTCTGGCACGCCTGGCTCTTCAGGGCCACCGACTTCTGCTGGGCCGCCGTGGACGCTCTGGAGCAGTCACATCCGTACGAGATCGAGGCGGCCCTCGCCTTCCTGGACGGCGTGCCCGACCGTGCACGCGCCGAATCGGCCGCCGGCCGACTGGGAGAACTCGTGCGTGAGCATCGGCTGGTGGTGCTGGACCCGGGACGCCGCGCGGAATACCCGGTAGCCGCCGGTTACGCGCCCGCGGAACACCACTTCCCTTACGACTACGCCCGCACACCCGGGTCGCTGGCCCGCCGCTGGTTCAGCGACGGCGAACTGGAAAGAGCACTGGACCATCTGGCGGCCGAGCAGCAGGAGGACGGCGGCTGGCCGGTCAACTGGCGGGAGTGGGCGCCCGGAACCGCCCTGGAGGGCCGCCCGATCGTGACGATCAGGGCCCTGCAGACCCTCCGGGCGTACGGTCGGAGGCTCGACTGACCCGTGCTGCTCGACCCGCGCTGCTCCGGAACAGGGCACTGTGGTGGGCGACCGGCACGTACGGTGGCGGTGGGGAGGCCCACGCCCTCGACACCGCCGGCGATCGTGCCGGAGACGTGGCCCCCGGGGCTGCGGCGCGGAAAGGTGGGGTGGCCGTGCCGGGCACGCCCACCGGCCGTTGTCAGTGGCGGGGTGCACGATGGGGTGCATGGCCGGTTCCGCACTCGACTCCTTCACGCCCGCGACCCGCAGCTGGTTCGCGGCGGCCTTCGACGCGCCCACCGCGGCGCAGGAGGGTGCCTGGCGGGCGATCGGTGAGGGTTCGGACGTGCTGGTCGTCGCACCGACCGGATCGGGCAAGACGCTGGCCGCGTTCCTCGCCTCTCTGGACCGGCTCGCGGCCGTACCGCCTCCCGCCGAGGCGAAGAAGCGCTGCCGCGTGCTGTACGTGTCACCGATGAAGGCTCTCGCCGTCGACGTCGAGCGGAACCTGCGGTCACCGCTGACCGGGATCCGCCAGGAGTCGGTGCGCCTGGGCCTGCCCGAGCCGGAGGTGCGGGTGGGGATCCGCTCCGGCGACACTCCTCCGGCCGAGCGCCGTTCGATGGCGACGAAACCCCCGGACATTCTGATCACCACTCCCGAATCCCTGTTCCTGATGCTCACCTCCTCGGCGCGGGACGCGCTGGCAGGGGTCGAGACGGTGATCGTGGACGAGGTGCACGCCGTCGCGGGCACCAAGCGCGGTGCTCATCTCGCCGTGTCGCTGGAGCGTCTGGACGAGCTGTTGCCGCGGCCCGCGCGGCGCATCGGGCTGTCGGCGACGGTCCGCCCGGTCGACGAGGTCGCGCGGTTCCTGTCGCCGCAGCGGAGAGTGGAGATCGTCCAGCCGCCGTCCGCCAAGGAGTTCGACCTCTCCGTCGTGGTTCCTGTGGAGGATCTCGGCGAGCTGAGCGGTTCCCCCGCCACGGGCGACGAGGGCGGCCAGGCGGAGAAGCCGTCGATCTGGCCCCATGTCGAGGAACGGATCGCCGATCTCGTGCAGGCGCACCGTTCCACGATCGTCTTCGCCAATTCCCGGCGGCTCGCGGAACGCCTGTGCAACCGGCTGAACGAGATCGCCTACGAGCGGGCGGCCGGCGTGGCGCCGGAGGAGGAGCCCGGAAGCAACGACCCCCTGGCCGAGGCCCACTCCCCCGCCGAGATCATGGCTCAGTCCGGGGCTGCGAAAGGGGCGCCCCCGCTCCTCGCCCGTGCGCACCACGGGTCGGTGTCCAAGGAACAGCGCTCCCAGGTGGAGGAGGACCTCAAAGCGGGCCGTCTGCCCGCCGTGGTGGCCACCTCCAGCCTGGAGCTGGGGATCGACATGGGAGCGGTCGACCTGGTGATCCAGGTCGAGTCGCCGCCTTCCGTGGCCTCGGGGCTGCAGCGGGTGGGACGCGCCGGGCACCAGGTCGGCGCCGTGTCCACCGGCGTGGTCTTCCCGAAGTACCGCGGCGACCTGGTGCAGGCGGCCGTCGTCACGGAGCGGATGCGTGAAGGCGCCATCGAGGCCCTGCGAATCCCGTCCAACCCGCTGGACGTGCTCGCCCAGCAGATCGTCGCCACGGTCGCGCTCGACAGCTGGCAGGCCGACGACCTCCTCGCCCTCGCCCGCCGGGCGGCTCCCTTCGCCTCGCTCCCCGAATCGGCGTTCACCGCCGTGCTCGACATGCTCGCCGGACGCTATCCGTCCGACGCCTTCGCGGAACTGCGGCCCCGCGTGGTGTGGGACCGGGTCAGCGGCGCGGTCACGGGCCGCCCCGGTGCCCAGCGGCTCGCCGTCACCTCGGGCGGCACCATCCCCGACCGCGGGCTCTTCGGTGTCTTCCTGGCCGGCGCGGACCCGAAGAAGGGCGGCGGACGCGTCGGTGAGCTGGACGAGGAGATGGTCTACGAGTCCCGGGTGGGCGACGTCTTCACGCTGGGCACCACGTCCTGGCGCATCGAGGACATCACCAGGGACAGGGTCCTGGTCTCGCCCGCCCCCGGAGTGCCGGGCCGGCTGCCTTTCTGGAAGGGCGACCAGCTGGGCCGCCCGCTGGAGCTGGGACGGGCGCTGGGCGCGTTCCTCCGCGAGCTCGGGGCGCTGTCCGCCGAGGACGCCAGACTCCGGCTGCTCACCGCCGGGCTCGATGCCTGGGCGGCGGACAACATCCTGGCCTACCTCGACGAACAGCGCCGGGCCTGCGGCCACGTCCCCGACGACCGGACCATCCTCGTCGAGAGGTTCCGGGACGAGCTGGGCGACTGGCGGATCGTGGTGCACTCGCCCTTCGGTGCCCAGGTGCACGCCCCGTGGGCACTCGCCCTGTCCGCCCGTCTCGGCGAGCGGTACGGCATGGACGCGCAGGTCATGCACGCGGACGACGGCATCGTGCTGCGGCTGCCCGACGCCGATCTGATGGGCCTCGACCTCCTCGACTTCGACCCGGCACAGGCCGGTGCGGGCGGTGGGGCCGCCGACGGTCCGGGACGCGGGGAGACCGGCCCGGGTTTTCCCGCCGCCGGATACGACAGTGAGCAGCCCCCCGTCGGGGCGACCGACGTGGTGTTCGACAAAGGAGAGATCAGCCAGGTCGTCACCGAACAGGTCGGGGGGTCCGCCCTGTTCGCCTCCAGGTTCCGCGAGTGCGCCGCGCGCGCCCTGCTGTTGCCCAGGCGCAGCCCGGGAAAGCGCACACCACTGTGGCAGCAGCGGCAGCGCGCGTCCCAGCTGCTCCAGGTGGCCTCCGAGTTCGGCTCGTTCCCGATCGTGCTCGAAGCGGTCCGCGAATGCCTGCAGGACGTCTTCGACGTGCCGGGCCTCACCGAGCTGATGGGCGATCTGGAGGCCCGCCGCATCCGTCTGGTCGAGGTGACCACTCCCGAGCCGTCTCCGTTCGCCCGCTCACTCCTCTTCGGCTACGTCGCGCAGTTCCTGTACGAGGGCGACTCGCCCCTCGCCGAGCGGCGGGCGGCGGCCCTCTCGCTGGACTCCCATCTCCTGTCCGAGCTGCTCGGCCAGGCGGAGCTGCGGGAGCTGCTGGACGCCGACGTCCTCGGCGAACTGGAGCGGGAACTCCAGTGGCTGACCGACGACCGGAAGATCAAGGACGCCGAGGGGGTCGCCGACCTGCTGCGCGTCCTCGGTCCCCTCACCGACGCCGAGCTGGCGGAGCGTGGTGCGGAGCCGGCCTGGGCACCGGAGCTGGAGACGTCCCGGCGTGCCATCCGGGTCCGCATCGGCGGAGCCGCCCACTGGGCAGCCGTCGAGGACGCGGGCCGGCTGCGTGACGCGCTCGGCACCGCGCTTCCCGTAGGCGTTCCCGAGGCGTTCACCGAGCCGGTCAAGGATCCGCTCGGGGACCTCCTGGCGCGGTACGCCCGTACGCACGGACCGTTCACCTCCACGCAGGCCGCGAGCCGTTTCGGCCTCGGGCCCTCCGTCACCGACGGGGCGCTGCAACGACTCGCCGCGTCAAGTCGCGTCGTCCAGGGCGAGTTCCACCCTGCGGGTATCGGCCAGGAGTGGTGTGACGCCACGGTCCTGCGGAGGCTGCGCCGCCGTTCGCTCGCCGCGCTCCGCCAGGAGCTGGAACCGGTTCCGCCGGCCGCGCTGGCCGGCTTCCTCCCCCAGTGGCAACACGTCGGCGACGGCAGCCTGCGTGGGATCGACGGGCTGGCCCGTGCCATCGAGCAACTACAGGGCGCTCCGGTCCCCGCGTCCGCTCTGGAGAGACTGATTCTGCCGAGCCGCGTCGCCGGATACACCCCGGTCATGCTCGACGAGCTCACGACCACCGGGGAGGTCGTCTGGGCCGGTGCGGGCGCCCTGCCCGGAAAGGACGGCTGGCTGTCCGTCTACCTCGCGGACAGCGCGCCCCTGCTCCTCCCGGCGCCCCTCCCGCTGGAGGAGACCGCGCTGCACGAGTCGGTACTCACCGTCCTCTCCGGCGGATACGGGCTCTTCTTCCGGCAGATCGCCGATCAGGTCCGGGCCACCACTCACCCGGACTGCACCGATTCCCAGCTGGCCGAGGCGCTCTGGGACCTGGTCTGGTCCGGCCGTCTCACCAACGACACCCTCGCTCCGCTGCGCTCGCTCCTCGGCTCCGGCCGCACCGCCGGCTCCACCGCACACCGCGCGAGGCGCAACGTGCCGCGCGGCCGCTACGGATCACTGACGGCAGCCGCCCGTACCGCTTCCCGCACGGGTCCACCGACCGTGTCGGGCCGCTGGTCGCTGCTGCCCCCGGCCGAGCCCGAACCGACCCACCGCGCGCACGCCCTGGCCCGGACGCTCCTGGACCGCCACGGCGTGGTGACCCGCGGAGCGGTACAGGCCGAGGGTGTCGAGGGCGGGTTCTCAGCGATCTACCGCATCCTCGCCGCGTTCGAGGACAGCGGACAGGCCCGCCGCGGCTACGTCGTCGAAGGGCTGGGGGCGGCCCAGTTCGCTATGGACGGCGCGGTGGACCGGCTCAGGGCGGCCTCCACCGCACGCGACCGTGCGGACCCCGGCTCCGTTCCCCGGGCGCTGGTGCTCGCGGCGGCCGATCCCGCCAACGCGTACGGCGCCGCACTGCCCTGGCCCGAGTCGCCCGACGGCGCGGGCCACAAGCCGGGCCGCAAGGCGGGGGCGCTGGTCGTCCTCGTGGACGGCGAGCTGACGCTCTACATGGAGCGGGGCGGCAAGTCCCTCCTCGCGTGGCCCACCGACCCCGCCGACCCGGCGCTGCGCGCCGCAGCCGAGGCACTCGCGTCGGAGGCCCGCGCGGGGACGCTCGGCACGGTCACGGTGGAGCGCACCAACGGCGCCTCCTCCCTGACGTCCCCCCTGGGCCGCGCCCTGGAGGCCGCAGGCTTCCTCGCCACCCCGCGAGGTCTGCGGCTCCGCGCCTGAGCCGGGGTGTGCGCGGGCGGACACCCGCGCACACCCCGGTTCGCGCATGATGGATGCATGCCCGAAGGTGACACCGTCCTGCAGACCGCCCGGCGTCTCGACACGGCGCTGGCCGGTCAGGTCCTGACGGTCTCCGACCTGCGGGTCCCGCGCTTCGCCACAGCCGATCTGACCGGCCAGACGGTCCTGGGCGTCACCGCGCGCGGCAAGCATCTGCTCACCCGTTTCCAGGACGGCCTCACACTCCACAGCCATCTGCGCATGGAAGGCGCCTGGCGGGTGTACGACCATGGCGAACGATGGCGGGGCGGCCCCGCCCACCAGATCCGCGCCGTGCTCGCCACCGCGGACCGCACCGCCGTCGGCTACCGTCTGCCCGTCCTCGAACTGCTCCGCACCGAGGACGAGGAGCAGGTCGTCGGCCACCTCGGCCCCGACCTGCTGGGCCCGGACTGGGATCCGGAGACCGCTCTGCGTCGTGTGCTCTCCGACCCCGGGCGCCGGGTCGGGGACGCCCTTCTCGACCAGCGCAACCTGGCGGGCATCGGCAACGTGTACATGTGCGAGCTCTGCTTCATGGCCCGTGCGACGCCCTGGCTCCCGGTGGGCGAGCTGCCCCTGGCCATCGCCACCCGGCTGATCAGCACGGCCAGACAACTGCTCGAGGCCAACCGTGAGCGTCCGATGCGGACCACGACCGGGGCGACGGCTGCCATGTCCCGCAACCGCACGCGGGAGCGCCTCTTCGTCTACGGCCGGGCCGGGCGCCCCTGCCTGCGCTGCGCCACCCCGATCCGCAAGGCGGAGCGTGACGATCGCCCCACCTACTGGTGCCCGCGCTGCCAGTCAGGTCCCACCGGCTGAGCCGTTTCCGGCGGCCTTGCCACGGGCCGGGGATATCTCCGAGTCGGCCCCAGGCCTACCTACTGCCCGCTCCGGCCGCGCGACGGCCGCCACGTGTACCGGCAGGAGGCTCAGCCCCCACCCCCCGGCCGCTACCGCCCCCTCGACCAGTCCGGCGTGTTCCGGCTCCAGTAACAGCCGCAGCACGGCCCACCACCACAGGCCACCGAGTACGAGCGCCGGCACCCATCGCCGCACCATGGCTGCCTCCTCCGGCCGACGCTAGTACGGCTCGATCTCCTGACGGGAGGGCGCACCGGCGCACTGACGGCGGGCAGGCCGCGGACAAAAGGACGGCGCGCGCCCTTGCGTGGGGCCGCCGTCGGGAAAGGTCAGCACCGGCCCACCCTCGCAGTTTCCCCCGGGACGGCGCCGGCTGCATCCCGCGGCCCGGGTCAGGTCATGCGTGTGCCCCCGGGGGTTCACGGAATCCACGGGGGCACACGGGTCGGCGTTTCTCTTACCTGTTGTCGTCGTCGGTGAGAGAGTCCTTCACGCCCTTGGCACGCTCGCCGGTAGCGCCCATGGCGCCCTCGGTCTTGGCCTTGGCCTGATCGGCCTTGCCTTCGGCTTCCTTGCGCCGGTCTCCGGTGAGCTTGCCGGTCGCTTCCTTGGCCTTGCCCTTGAGCTTGTCCACGGCCTTCTTGTCCGTCACGGCGATTCCTTCCTCGATTCAGGTTCAGGCGCTTTCGGCCTGGAACATCCACGCGTGCTTCTCGAGTTCCGCAGTGAGAGTGATCAGGATGTCCTGACTGATGGGGTCCGGCTCGTCGGTCGCCTCGATCCGCTCCCGCATGCGGTCGATGACCACACGGAGGGCGTCGACCAGCACACGGACCGCGTCCACGTCCTTGATCCAGCCGTCGGGCACGGAATCGATCGCAGTGGTCTTGGCCAGGGTCCGGGACCGGCCGTCCGGGTTGACGCCGATGGCGGAGGCCCTCTCCGCGACCGTGTCCGAGTGCTGGCGCGCCGTGTCGACGACCTCGTCGAGCTGAAGGTGCACGGAGCGGAAGCGCGGGCCGACCACATTCCAGTGGACCTGCTTGGCCACCAGGGAGAGATCGACCAGGTCGACCAGTGCGCCTTGCAGCGCATCTCCCACGACCTTGCGGTCGCCTTCGGACAGGGCGCTCTTCACGACAGACATGCACTTCTCCGTTCAGATAGCTGTTCGACTTGCCATTTGTCCACAATGTCACATATGGAGCGAAACGGTCATTCGATGGGCTGTTCCGGAGGATTGTCCTCCGGCCACACTCCGCGCCTGCCCCGCGATCGGCCCCGCACACACCGCGGGCCGACCGCGACACACGGAAGCCCCGGTCGGCCCATGAGGGCCGACCGGGGCTTCCGTTCACCACGAACCGTGCGGTCAGGCGGCGACGACGTCCACCGCTTCCGCGGGCGCCTTGATGGTCACCCGTCCCGTCGGTACGCCTGCGACCGACGCAACAGAGACGGAATTGAGCATCGGGCGTACCGGCACAGGCACCGCATCACTGGCGGCTGCCGACTCGGCCAGCTCAGCCAGCGACAGTTCATCGCTCACTTCACGCATGAGCTCGGACATCCGTACGTCCAGCGCGTCGCAAATGGCGGAGAGCAGTTCGGAGGATGCCTCCTTCTGCCCCCGCTCCACCTCGGAGAGATAGCCGAGCGAGACTCGGGCGGACGAGGAGACTTCGCGCAGAGTACGGCCTTGGCGCTGGCGCTGCCGACGCAGCACGTCACCAAGCAGGCGACGGAGCAGAATCATCGGTGGCTCCCTCCTCGGACCGCGTAGCCGCATCCTTCACGCCCCACCGTACCGCCTTGCGCTGCGGCCGTGCGGGGAGCGATGTCGTGTTCACTCAGGGCTGCAAACATCAATTCCCCCCGTTCTGTTCCGTATCCTGTGCCCCCGCATTCTCGCCGAGTTCGCCGGAGAGCAGTTCGAGCAGACTCCGCACACTCTCCTTACGGATGTCCGCCCGCCCCCCGTTCAACCTCAGCTCGGCGACTTTCTGTACGTCGTCCGGCCCGAAGACCGCGACGAAAACCGTGCCGACCGGCTTGCCGTCCTGCGGCTCGGGGCCCGCGACCCCGGTGGTCGAGATGCCCCAGTCCGTACCGAGGACCCGGCGCACGCCGGCGGCCATCGCCCGGGCGACCTCAGGGTCCACCGCTCCGCGCTCGCCCAGGAGCACGCCGTCGACGCCCAGCAGATCCCGCTTGAGGGGCGTCGCGTACGCCGTGACGGATCCGCGGAAGCACTGCGAGGCGCCAGGTACGGAAGTGAGCTCGGCCGCCACCAGACCGCCGGTGAGGGACTCGGCGACGCCGAGCGTCTCGCCGCGCTCCTGAAGCCGGTGCAGCACCCGGGCCGCCACAGACGTCACCGTTCCGCCTCCGCGGGGCCCCTGCCGCCCGCCACGCGCTCTCCGACGGGCTTCCCGCAGGGCGGCTCCCCCGTCGGATCCACGGCGGGCTCCGCGTCCACGACGCCTTCCGCGGGACGCCGCCCGCCGGTCGCGTCCTCCAGGCCCGCCGCCACCGTGACGGCCTCCAGGGCGGCCGCCCGCTCGGCCGCGAGCCCGAGGCGGCGCAACACGACCGCCTGGCGTACGTAGTCGAGACCGGTGACGACCGTCAGCACGACGGCGGCCATCATGACCCAGAAGCGCAGGGTCGCCAGCGGGCCCGTCAGCGCCAGGACGTACATGCCCACAGCGATGCCCTGGGCCAGGGTCTTCACCTTCCCGCCGCGGCTCGCGGGGATCACCGAGTGCCGGATGACCCAGAAACGCATGAGCGTGATCCCGAGTTCACGGAAGAGGATCACGCCGGTGATCCACCACGGCAGGTCCCCGAGCGACGACAGAGAGATGAGCGCCGCACCCATGATCGCCTTGTCCGCGATCGGATCGGCGATCTTCCCGAAGTCGGTGACCAGGTTGTACGTCCGTGCCAGATGGCCGTCAAAGACATCGGTGATCATCGCGACGGCGAAGGCCGCCCAGGCGAACGACCGCCAGACCGGGTCGTAACCACCGTCGTGCAGGAGCAGCATCACGAAGCCCGGGACCAGCAGCAGTCGCAGCATCGTGAGGATGTTCGCGATGTTCCACAGTCCGGCCTGGTTGACGGCCGCCGCGCCCAGCTTGCCGCCGCGGTGCGCCGGCGTCGCGCCGGAGCCGCCTGCCGCGGTCGCCGGGGCTCCCGTCATCTGGCTGCCTCCGCTAGCTCGTGGTGTTCGGCCACGAGGTCCACTCCCTCGGTGCCCACTGCCTTCGCTTCGACCATACGGCCCGGCACGAGCCCTTCGCGTGCGGTGAAGATGACCTGGCCGTCCGTTTCCGGCGCCTGGTGGGCGGCTCGTCCCACCGCCACGGGCCCGTCCTCGTCGGACTCCACGGACTCGACCAGGACCTGAAGGGTTTCGCCCACTCGCTCCTCGGCCCGCTGCGAGGTCAGCTCCTCGGCCAGCTGCGAGATGTGCGCGAGGCGCTCGGCGATGACGTCGGCGTCCAGCTTGTTCTCGTAACCGACCGCCTCGGTGCCGTCCTCGTCGGAATAGCCGAAGACCCCGATGGCGTCCAGGCGCGCGCCGGTGAGGAAGCGTTCCAGCTCGGCGAGGTCGGCCTCCGTCTCACCGGGGAATCCGACGATGAAGTTCGACCGCGCACCCGCCTGCGGTGCCTTCGTCCGAATGGTGTCCAGGAGTTCGAGGAAACCGTCCGTGTCACCGAACCGCCGCATCGCGCGCAGGACCTTGGGCGCGGAGTGCTGGAAGGACAGGTCGAAGTAGGGGGCGACCTTGGGCGTCGAGGTGAGTACGTCGATCAGCCCCGGCCGCATCTCGGCGGGCTGCAGATAGCTGACACGGATCCGCTCGATCCCGTCGACATCGGCGAGCTCCGGCAGCAGCGTCTCCAGGAGCCTGATGTCGCCGAGGTCCTTGCCGTACGAGGTGTTGTTCTCGGAGACGAGCATGACCTCCTTGACGCCCTGCTCGGCCAGCCAGCGGGTCTCTCCGAGGACGTCGGACGGGCGCCGCGAGATGAACGACCCGCGGAAGGAGGGGATGGCGCAGAACGAGCAGCGCCGGTCACAGCCCGAGGCGAGCTTCACCGAGGCGACCGGGCTGGTCCCCAGCCTGCGGCGCAGCGGCGCCCGCGGCCCTGAGACCGGCGCGACACCTTCCGGCAGGTCGGCGGGGGCCGGAGTGATCTCCTGGGCGTGGCCGGGCAGCGCGACGGCGGCGTCCTGCCGCTCGGCCGGGCTGATCGGCAGCAGCTTGCGCCGGTCGCGCGGGGTGTGGGAGGCGTGGATGCCACCGTTGAGGATGGTCTGCAGACGGTCGGAGATGTCGGCGTAGTCGTCGAATCCGAGGACTCCGTCCGCTTCCGGCAGCGCCTCGGCGAGGTCCTTGCCGTAGCGCTCGGCCATGCAGCCGACCGCCACGACGGCCTGGGTTCTGCCGTGGTCCTTCAGATCATTGGCTTCGAGCAGGGCGTCGACGGAGTCCTTCTTGGCGGCCTCGACGAACCCACAGGTGTTGACGACGGCGACATCCGCGTCCGTGGCGTTCTCGACGAGCTCCCAGCCGTCCGCTGCCAAGCGGCCTGCAAGCTCCTCCGAGTCCACCTCGTTACGGGCGCATCCAAGAGTGACAAGGGCGACGGTACGGCGTTCGGGCATGGGCTCAAGACTACTTTGTCCCGGCACTGGGCCCGCCGAGCAGGGTTCGCCGCTACGCGGAGTGACAGGCTGAGCGGTGACACGGAAGGCGGACGGGGGCAAAAAAGACGGTGAGTGCCCGGCAGGACTGCCGGGCACTCACCGTCGGAGAAGCAGGGTGGAGTCGGATCAGCCGACCTCGGGGTCACCCTTGGTGTAGGAAAGCCGCTCGACCTGACCGGATTCGAACTGGTCGTCGACCTTCTTGCCGTTCACGAAGAGGTCGATCGCTCCGGCGTCGCCGAGGACGAGGTCGACCCGCTCCTTGTCCTGGAAGGTCTTGGAGTCGCCCTGGGCCAGCAGCCCGTCGAAGAGCAGTCGGCCGTTGTGATCCTTGGCCGAGATCCAGCTCTTGCCCTCGGTGGCGCTGAGCCTGACGGTCACCTTGTCCCGCGGAGCGGCGGCGATGGCACTTTCCGATGGAGCGGGCTTGGGGTCTGCGGGCTTGGTCGCGGTGGGCTTGGGAGTGGTCTTGTCGGGTGTCGAGCCTTCGGCGACGTTCGCCGAACCCGAGCCCGAGCCCTCGTCCTCGCCGCTGAAGAGCGTGAAGCCGACGAAGCCGACCACGGCCACGATCGCGGCGACCATGGCCGCGGTCCAGTTGGGCCGCCGGGGTTCGGAGCGGATCCGCTCCGCCTCGAACAGCGGCGCCGCGGGCGTGGGCGCCGGGCGGCCGCCGTGCTCGGCGTCGAACTCCGCGATCAGCGGATCGGGGTCGAGCCTGACGGCGCGGGCGAGCATACGGATATGGCCTCGGGCGTACACGTCGCCGCCGCAGCGGGAGAAGTCGTCCTCCTCGATCGCGTGCACGATGGGGATGCGCACCCGGGTGGAGCTACTGACTTCCTCGACCGTCAGACCTGTGGCGATACGAGCCTGCTGAAGAGCGCGACCGATCGAAGGCCGGTCGTCTTCGGGGGAGTTGCCGATGGACACGGGGGCGCCTTTCGAGCGTGAGCCACCTGCTGGATGTTCAGTCTAGGGGTGGTACGAAAGGGTGGGGCAACCGGGAGCGACGGCTTTGTACGCCATCGGGTTCGCCGGGCAGCCCCTTGGGCAGGACGGAGGACTGAGCGCAAGACGGATCATCCCGCTACTCCTCCTTTCAACTTGACGTACGGCCGGGCGAAACGGTTGCCCGCAAAACTCTTACGAACCGGTTTCCCCGCGAATGACGGCCAGCACACCGTCGAGTTCGTCCGGTTTCACCATGACATCACGCGCCTTGGAGCCCTCGCTGGGACCCACGATGTTGCGCGACTCCATCAGGTCCATCAGCCGACCGGCCTTGGCGAAACCGACCCGCAGCTTGCGCTGGAGCATCGACGTCGAGCCGAACTGAGTCGAAACGACCAGTTCGGCCGCTTGGCAGAGCAGATCGAGGTCGTCGCCGATGTCCTCGTCGATCTCCTTCTTCTGCTTCGTGCCGACCACCACGTCCTCGCGGAAGACCGGCGCCATCTGATCCTTGCAGTGCTGGACGACTGCCGCGACCTCGGCCTCGGTGACGAAGGCCCCCTGCATACGGGTCGGCTTGTTGGCGCCCATGGGCAGGAACAGCCCGTCGCCCTTGCCGATCAGCTTTTCGGCGCCGGGCTGGTCGAGGATGACCCGGCTGTCGGCGAGCGACGAGGTCGCGAAGGCGAGCCGCGAGGGCACATTGGCCTTGATCAGACCGGTCACGACGTCGACGGAGGGGCGCTGTGTGGCGAGCACCAGATGGATGCCGGCGGCACGCGCCAACTGGGTGATCCGGACGATGGAGTCCTCGACGTCACGCGGAGCCACCATCATGAGGTCCGCCAGCTCGTCGACGATGACCAGCAGATAGGGGTAGGCCGAGAGTTCCCGCTCGCTTCCCTCGGGGGCCTTGGCCTTGCCGGTGCGTACCGCGTGGTTGAAGTCGTCGATGTGCCGGAAGCCGAAGGCCGCGAGGTCGTCGTAGCGCAGATCCATCTCGCGCACGACCCACTGGAGTGCCTCGGCGGCCTTCTTCGGGTTGGTGATGATGGGCGTGATGAGGTGCGGGATGCCCTCGTAGGCGGTGAGCTCGACCCGCTTCGGGTCGACGAGCACCATCCGCACGTCCTCCGGCGTCGCCCGCACCATGACCGACGTGATCAGACAGTTGATGCAGGAGGACTTGCCGGAACCGGTCGCGCCGGCGACCAGCACGTGCGGCATGTTCGCCAGGTTGGCCATCTCGTAGCCACCCTCGACGTTCTTGCCGAGTGCGACCAGCATGGGGTGGTCGTCCTCGGCCGCGTCCGCGAGGCGCAGGACGTCGCCGAGGTTGACCATCTCCCGGTCGGAGTTGGGGATCTCGATGCCCACGGCGGACTTGCCCGGGATCGGGGAGATGATCCGGACGTCCGGGCTGGCGACGGCGTAGGCGATGTTCTTGGTGAGGGCGGTGATCCGCTCGACCTTGACGGCGGGACCGAGTTCCACCTCGTACCGGGTGACGGTCGGGCCACGGGTGAAGCCGGTGACGGACGCGTCGACCTTGAACTCCGTGAAGACGTTGGTCAGTGAGGCGACGACCGCGTCGTTGGCGGCGCTGCGCGTCTTGCCCGGTCCACCACGCTCCAACAGGTCCAGCGAAGGCAGCGAGTACGTGATGTCACCCGAGAGCTGGAGTTGCTCGGCACGGGCGGGCAGCGCCTCGGACCGGTCGGGGGCGGGCTTCGTCAGATCGGGGACACCTCCGGAGGACGAGGTGCCCTTCTCCGCGCCCCTGCCGGCGGGCGGGGCCTTCTCCGCCGACCGCGCGCCGGGGACCGGTGTGCCGGTCTGCTCCCGGCCCCGGTCCGGGGAGACACCCTGGGTGAGATCGGCGACGACCGGAGACGGCGGCATGCCGTTGAGGACCGCCCCGTCGAGCGCGGCTGCCGCGGCTGCCGCTACGTCCACGGCGTCCATGCTCCGGTTCATCGCAGGCTGGGCGGACGGCCGGCGGGGCCTGCGACGCTTGGCCGGCGCCTCGCCCTCGGCGAGGTCCGGGTCGAAGTCGTCCGTCTCCGAGCGCCGTGCCGGGGAGCGCCGGGAACGCTCGGGCAACGCGTCGCGCCACTGCTCGTCGTACCGCTCGTCGTCGCTCCCGTCCTCTTCACCGGGTGCGTACACGGGGTCGACGATGCCGAGCCGCACACCCAGCTGCCGCAGCCGCCGAGGGATGGCGTTGACCGGAGTGGCGGTGACGACGAGGAGTCCGAAGACCGTCAGGAGCAGAAGCAGCGGGACGGCGAGGACCTCGCCCATCGTGAAGACGAGTGGCTGCGAGGCCGCCCAGCCGATCAGCCCGCCCGCGTCCTGCATGGCCCCGGTGCCGTCCTCACGGCCGGGCGAACCGCAGGCGATGTGGACCTGCCCGAGCACACCGATGACGAGGGCGGAGAGCCCGATGACGATACGGCCGTTGGCCTCGGGCTTCTCCGGATAGAGGATCAGCCGCACGGCGACGGCGCCCACCAGTATCGGCACCAGGAGATCGAGCCGGCCGAACGCCCCGGTCACGAGCATCTCGACGAGATCGCCGACGGGGCCCTGCAGATGCGACCAGGTACCCGCCGCCACGACCAACGCGAGTCCGAGGAGCAGAAGGGCCAGTCCGTCCTTGCGGTGTGCAGGGTCAAGTCCCTTGGCACCGCGCCCTATGGAACGGAACACCGCCCCCACGCCGTGCGCGGTACCCAGCCAGACTCCACGGACGAGCCTGTACACGCCTCCGGTGGGGGACGGCGCGGGTTTGGGCGGGAGCTTCTTCGCCGCCGCCTTTCTGGCGGGTGCCTTCTTGGGCGACGTGGTCTTCTTCGCCGCCGCCTTCTTGGTGGGCGCGGCTTTCTTCGCCGGTCCCTGCGTACGGCCGGCACCCTTCGCGGTGCCCGCCGTGCCCAGGGAACCCTTGCCGGACGTACGTGAGGCCATGGGACCGAGGTTACCGGTGCGGACGCCGGTGGACACGTGTGCCTACGGCTTCACCCGTCCGTGTCGCCCCTCCACAGGCGCCGAACTGACGCGCCCTCAGCCCTCGCGGGTCAGCTCTGCGAGGGCAACGTGGCCGCGGAACCGCCCGTCCCGGGTTCCAGTGCATCGAGCGCGCGACGCAATCCGGTGAGCTTGCGCTCGAGATGGGCCGCCGTGGCCACTGCGGCGGCATCGGCCGAGTCGTCGTCCAACTGCTTGGAAAGGGCCTCCGCCTGCTCCTCGACCGCGGCGAGCCGCGCCGAGAGTTCGGCGAGCAGACCGGCCGGCTCCCTGTCGTCGGCGCCCTGGTGGGCGCCGCCCTCGAGCTGCAGCCGCAACAGCGAAGCCTGTTCACGCAGCTTGCAGTTCTTCATGTACAGCTCGACGAAGACCGAGACCTTGGCACGCAGCACCCACGGGTCGAAGGGCTTCGAGATGTAGTCCACCGCACCCGCCGCGTATCCCCGGAAGGTGTGATGCGGGCCGTGGTTGATCGCGGTCAGGAAGATGATCGGGATGTCCCGGGTTCTCTCCCGCCGCTTGATGTGTGCCGCCGTCTCGAATCCGTCCATGCCGGGCATCTGCACGTCAAGCAGGATGACCGCGAAATCATCCGTGAGCAGCGCCTTGAGCGCTTCCTCCCCGGACGACGCCCGCACCAGTGTCTGATCGAGCGCAGAGAGGATGGCCTCCAGCGCCAGCAGATTCTCCGGCCGGTCATCGACCAGGAGGATCTTGGCCTTCTGCATCATGGCCCGCCCTCCTCGCCCCGGCATCGCACCGGGTTCCGCCCCAGGGGACGACTCCCTTACGCCGTCCGTCCTTGTGCCGGTCATGGTAGCTGCACCCCGCCCATCACCACACCCTGTCACCGCGATGTCACTGTGCACACAGGGAAAACGCGGTCGAAGACCAGAAGGTTCCCCGGAATCCGCGCTCTCACACCCTTCGGGGCGCAGCAGGCCGACTGATCACGTCGCGCCTCTCCGCGCCCGGTCACTCGCCGCGCATCCAGTTCTCCATCACCGACAGCAGGTGGTCGGAGTCGACCGGCTTGGTCACGTAGTCGGATGCTCCGCTGTCGATCGCCTTCTCACGGTCACCCTTCATGGCCTTGGCGGTCAGCGCCACGATCGGCAGCCCCGCGAACTGCGGCATCCTCCGGATCGCCGTCGTGGTCGCGTAGCCGTCCATCTCGGGCATCATGATGTCCATCAGTACGATCGTCACATCGTCGTGCTGCTCGAGGACTTCGATCCCCTCGCGCCCGTTCTCCGCGTACAGCACCGAAAGCCCGTGCTGCTCCAACACGCTGGTGAGGGCGAATACGTTGCGGATGTCGTCGTCGACGATCAGCACCTTCTCACCGTGGAAACGGAACGACCGCCGGGGCTCCGCCTCCTCCTGCGCGCTCTGCACCCACTCCTCCGGCGCGGCGCTCGCCTCCTCGGACGCACCGTTCGACAGGGCGGGGCGCTGAGCGGCTCCGCCGAGAGCCTTGCGCCGGCGCCGGAACACCCCGGCGGAGTTGGCGGGGTCACCCAGGGGCTGCTCGGTCCCGTTGCCCGGCGACGGCATCAGACGAAGGTCGCCCTCAGCGGAACCCGCTCGGACCTCGACGGGGCCGGCGCCCAACTGCGGATAGCCCTGCGGAGGCAGCTCACTCGGGTGCAGCGGCAGGTACAGCGTGAAGGTCGAGCCGCGTCCCGGTTCGCTCGCCGCATGGATCTCACCGCCCAGCAGACGGGCGATCTCGCGGCTGATGGAGAGACCGAGCCCGGTACCCCCGTACTTGCGGCTGGTCGTGCCGTCCGCCTGCTTGAACGCCTCGAAGATCACGAGCATCTTGCTGGACGCGATGCCGATACCGGTGTCGGTGACCGAGAAGGCGATCAGGTCGCCGTCGGCGTCGCGCAGCGACCCGGCCTCCAACAGGTGCTCCCTGATGGCGTTGGGCACATCGGGACCGGCCGGCCGGATGACCAGCTCCACGGCGCCGCTGTCGGTGAACTTGACCGCGTTGGACAGGAGGTTGCGCAGGACCTGCAGGAGTCGCTGCTCATCCGTGTGCAGCGTGGCGGGGAGCTCCGGAGACACCCGTACGGAGAAGTCGAGTCCCTTCTCCGCGGTGAGGGGCCGGAACGTCGCCTCCACGTAGTCGACCAGTTGCACCAGGGCGATCCGGGTCGGACTCACGTCCATCTTGCCCGCCTCGACCTTGGACAGGTCGAGGATGTCGTTGATCAACTGGAGGAGGTCGGACCCAGCCCCGTGGATCGTCTCGGCGAACTCCACCTGCTTCGGGGAGAGATTGCCCTCGGCGTTGTCCGCGAGCAGCTTGGCCAGGATGAGCAGCGAGTTGAGCGGTGTGCGCAGCTCGTGCGACATGTTCGCGAGGAACTCGGACTTGTAGCGCATCGAGACGGCGAGCTGTTCGGCACGCTCCTCAAGGACCTGCCGCGCCTCCTCGATCTCGGTGTTCTTCACCTCGATGTCGCGGTTCTGCTGGGCCAGCAGCTCCGCCTTCTCCTCCAGCTCCGCGTTGGAGGCCTGCAGCGCCTTCTGCCGGTTCTCGAGCTCCTGCGAGCGGTCGCGCAGTTGCTCGGTGAGCTCCTGGGACTGTTCGAGGAGCTTCTCGGTCTTCGTGTTCACGCTGATGGTGTTGACGCTCGTGGCGATCATCTCGGCGAGCTGGTTGAGGAAGTCCCGCTGGATGTGTGTGAACGGCTGGAACGAAGCCAGCTCGATGACGCCGAGCACCTGGCCTTCGAAGAGCACCGGAAGCACGATCACGTGCGCGGGCGGTGCCTCGCCGAGTCCCGACGAGATCTTCAGGTACCCGGGCGGCACGTTGTCCACCTGGATCGTCCGCTTCTCCTCGGCCGCCGTGCCGATGAGGGTCTCACCGGGCCGGAAGGAGGTCGGCATGGAGCCCGCCGAATAGCCGTAACTGCCACGCATGCGCAGCTCGTACGAGCTCTCCCGGCCGGCGTCCGCCCCGACCTCACTCCCGTCGCCGGTGGTCATCGCCAGGAAGAAGGCGCCGTGCTGGGCGGAGACGACCGGCGTCAGCTCGCTCATGATCAGCGATGCGACGTCGTCGAGATCGCGGCGGCCCTGCATCAGACCGGAGATGCGGGCGAGGTTGCCCTTCAGCCAGTCCTGTTCCTTGTTGGCCAGCGTGGTGTCGCGCAGATTGGCGATCATCGTATTGATGTTGTCCTGCAGCACCTGGATCTCACCGGCCGCGTCGACATCGATCTTGAGGTTGAGATCACCGCGGGTCACCGCCGTGGCGACGGCCGCGATGGCGCGCACCTGGCGGGTCAGGTTCCCGGCCATCTCGTTCACCGACTCGGTGAGGTCGCGCCACGTACCGTCGACGTCCCGCACCCGCGCCTGCCCGCCCAGCTGCCCCTCGGTCCCCACCTCGCGGGCCACCCGGGTCACCTGGTCCGCGAAGGACGAGAGCTGGTCGACCATCGTGTTGATGGTGTTCTTCAGCTCCTGGATCTCGCCGCGCGCATCGATGTCGATCTTCTTCGTGAGGTCACCCTTGGCGATGGCCGTGGTCACCGTGGCGATCTGACGCACCTGTCCGGTCAGGTTGGACGCCATCGAGTTCACCGACTCGGTGAGGTCCTTCCAGGTGCCCGAGACGCCCGGGACGCGTGCCTGGCCGCCCAGTTCCCCCTCGGTGCCCACCTCGCGGGCCACCCGGGTCACCTCGTCGGCGAACGAGGACAGGGTCGTCACCATCGTGTTGACGGTGTCGGCGAGTTCGGCGACCTCGCCACGCGCCTCGACCGTCACCTTCTTCGTCAGGTCTCCGTTGGCGACCGCGGAGGAGACCCTGGAGATGTTGCGAACCTGGCTGGTCAGGTTGTTGGCCATCAGGTTGACGTTGTCACTGAGGTCCTTCCAGATTCCCGTCGCACCCCGCACCCGGGCCTGCCCTCCGAGGATCCCCTCGGTACCCACCTCACGGGCGACCCTCGTCACCTCGTCGGCGAAGTTGAGCAGCTGGTCGACCATCGTGTTGACCGTCGTCACCAGTTCGAGGATCTCCCCCTTGGCGTCGACGGTGATCTTCTTGGATAGGTCGCCCTTCGCGACCGCCGTCGTCACCTCGGCGATGTTGCGCACCTGGAGCGTCAGGTTGTTCGCCATGCCGTTGACGGACTGCGTGAGGTCCTTCCACGTACCGGAGACGCCCTGGACCTCCGCCTGCCCGCCCAGTTCGCCCTCCGTGCCCACCTCGCGGGCGACACGGGTCACCTGCTCGGCGAAGTTCGAGAGCTGGTCCACCATCGTGTTGAGGGTGTTCTTCAGCTCCAGGATCTCGCCCCGGGCGTCCACGTCGATCTTCTGCGACAGGTCACCCCGCGCCACCGCCGTGGCGACCTGCGCGATGTTCCGGACCTGGGCGGTGAGGTTCCCCGCCATGCCGTTCACCGAATCGGTCAGGTCGCGCCACACGCCTGCCACACCGGGCACCTGCGCCTGACCGCCGAGGCGTCCGTCCGTGCCCACCTCGCGGGCGACCCGGGTCACCTGGTCGGCGAAGGCCGAGAGCTGGTCGACCATCGTGTTGATGGTGTTCTTCAGCTCCAGGATCTCGCCCCGGGCGTCCACGTCGATCTTCTGCGACAGGTCGCCCCGCGCCACCGCCGTCGTCACCTGGGCGATCTGACGCACCTGTGAGGTGAGGTTGCCGGCCATGAAGTTGACGGAGTCGGTGAGTTCCTTCCACGTACCGGAGACACCGTCGACACGCGCCTGACCGCCGAGGCGGCCCTCCGTGCCCACGTCCCGGGCCATACGCGTCACCTGGTCGGCGAAGTTGGACAGCTGCGCCACCATCGTGTTGACGGTGTTCTTCAGCTCCAGCATCTCGCCGGCCACATCGACGGTGACCTTCTGCGACAGGTCACCGTTGGCGACCGCCGTGGTCACCTGCGCGATGTCGCGCACCTGGCCCGTGAGGTTGCGGAAGGCGGTGTTCACCGAGTCGGTGAGGTCCTTCCACGTACCGGCGGCACCGGGTACCTCGGCCTGGCCGCCGAGGCGGCCCTCGACGCCGACCTCCCGGGCGACCCGGGTCACCTCCGAACCGAAGGCCTGGAGCTGGTCGACCATCGTGTTGACGGTGTTCTTCAGCTCCAGCATCTCGCCGGCCACGTCCACGGTGACCTTCTGGGTCATGTCACCGCTGGCCACCGCGGTGGTCACCTGGGCGATGTCGCGCACCTGCGTCGTGAGGTTGCGGAAGACCGTGTTCACCGAGTCGGTGAGGTCCTTCCAGGTACCGGCCGCGCCGGGCACCTGGGCCTGGCCGCCGAGCAGGCCCTCACCACCGACCTCGCTCGCCACGCGCGTCACCTCGTCGGCGAAGGTGCGCAGCGTCTCGGTCATCTGGTTGATCGTCTCGGCGAGCTGCGCGACCTCGCCGCGGGCGCTCACGGTGACCTTCTGGGACAGATCACCGTTGGCGACGGCCGTCGTCACCTCGGCGATGCCGCGTACCTGGGACGTGAGGTTCCCGGCCATCGTGTTGACGGAGTCGGTGAGGTCCTTCCAGACCCCGGCCACCCCGGGCACAATCGCCTGTCCGCCCAGTTCGCCCTCGGTGCCTACCTCACGGGCGACCCGGGTCACCTCTGAGGAGAACGAGGAGAGCTGGTCCACCATCGTGTTGACGGTGTTCTTGAGCTGGAGCATCTCACCGGCCACGTGAACGGTGACCTTCCGTGACAGGTCTCCCTTGGCCACGGCCGTCGTCACCAGGGCGATGTCACGCACCTGTGCGGTGAGCCGGTAGGCCATGGTGTTCACGGAGTCCGTGAGGTCCTTCCACGACCCGGACATGCCACGGACCTGGGCCTGACCGCCCAGCTTGCCCTCGGTGCCCACCTCGACCGCGACCCGCGTGACCTGCTCGGTGAAGGCGGAGAGCTGGTCGACCAGGTTGTTGACCGTACGGGCGACCTTCAGGAACTCCCCCCGCAGGGGGCGCACGGTTTCGTCCGGTGCGTGCGTCCGCAGTTCCATACGCTGCTCGAGATCACCGTCGGCGACCGCGGAGAGCACGCGTCCGACCTCCGACACGGGCCGTGCCAGGTCGTCGACGAGCTCGTTGGAGGCATCGATGGCCGCCGCCCAGGAGCCCTCGCACGCACCGGTCTCCAGGCGCTCGGTGAGCTTCCCTTCACGCCCGACCACACGCCGGACCCGGGCTAGCTCACCCGTCAGATGCAGATTGCGGTCGGCCACCTCGTTGAAGACAGCCGCGATCTCCGTGAGGACGCCGTCGCCGGAGACGGTGAGCCGCCGGCGGAAGTTCCCGTCACGCATCGCCACCAGGGCCGCGAGCAGTCTGTTCAGAGCTGCCGCGTCCACGTCGATGGTCCCATTGCGCTGCTTTTTCACGGACTGCCCGCCTTTTGTGCGCGTTCCTGAACCCCGCGCCGCCACGCCAGACTCCACCGTGTCCCTCCCGCAGGGGTTGACCGTATCGCTCGGGCCTTTATCGGAAGCTTGCCCACTTCCACTTTGGCTCACCGCCACAGCACACCGTCAACGGGTGACTATGCGGTCGTCAAATCGTTGAAACGTACCAGGCCGGAAGAGGACGGCGGGGAAGGTCGCCGGGTCGTCCCATTTCCCTCACCGAGGGCCCCACAGTTGTGCGCCCGGCGCACAACCGCCGGGTGCCCTGCGCACCCAAGTCTGCCCTCGTGTACCCGGGACACCTGGTGAGCGTCTAGCCTGGCAGGCGAATCGAAGCGGCGATATACGGGCACAGGACTCGGGGAAGCGACGAGACACCATATGGGGAGTGCTGTGATCACCGCGCGCGCGGCTGCCACCTTCGATCCGGTCGGACGCTCGGTCGCGACCGCTCGCGCCTTCGTACGCGACACACTTCAGGGGTGGGGTTACAGGGATGTCGTTGACGACGCCGTCGTCCTGACCAGTGAACTCGTGACCAATGCCGTCGTGCACGCGGGCACGGCGGCCGACGTCCTCTGTCTGCGCACCGAGGACGGCGTACGCGTAGAGGTCGCCGACCACTACCCGGAGCGGGAGGTCCCGCTCCAGAGCTCCGGCCTCGACTTCGGCAGCCCGGACCGCGAGGGCGGCCGCGGCCTGCTGCTCTGCGCGGCTCTCGCGTCCCGCTGGGGCGTCGAGTACACCCCGACGCACAAACATGTCTGGTTCCAGCTCGATCTTCCCGAACGACCCGTGGGCATCCGCTCGGCGAGCCCGGTCCTGCCCACCGCACTGCTGCCGGTGGCGGAACAACGTGTGCGGGTGGCCGTCGTCCAGATCGACGGCTCCGGTTCCGTCACCGCGTGGAACGAGGACGCCTCGTTCCTCTTCGGCTACGCGGCGGAGAAGGCCGACGGCAAGCACTTCACCGACTTCGTGGCGTGGCCGCACACCCCCGGAACCAACACCGGTATCGCCGACGCACTGCGGCTCTCCCGGTGGGAGGGCAGTTACGGCATCCGCGGCGCGGACGGCCGTGTGATCCCCGTGTACGCCTCGCACCTCAGGGTCCGCGACGCGGACGGCGAGCCCTCCACCGTGTGTCTGCTCGTACGCGATTACGAACGCGCGGTCCTCCAGACACCGGTACGAGCGCCCGTGTCCGACGCCTCGGCCGAGAACCGCAGTACGGATCCGTTCGAGATCTTCATCGGCTCCCCCGCCCCCGACGACCTGGACGGGCTGTTGCAGCGCACGGTCGAGCGTGCGCGCGACATGCTGGACGCCGATGCCGCCTTCCTGCTGCTCGCCACCGACGACGAGACGGAACTGGAGGTCCGCGCGACCACCGGTCTCCCCTCGGCCCGCCAGCGCTTCGCACGGGTGCCCGTAGAGGCCGGCACGGGCCGCTACGGCTCCGCCCGCATGCCGGCGGTGCACGAGGACCTCACCGTCGTACCGGGAGCCGTGCCGCTGCTCAGCGACACCGGGATGCGTTCGGTCGTCACGGTCCCGCTCAAGGTCGAGGGCCGGCTGACCGGCTCCCTCGGGGTCGCGGCCGAAGCGGCGGGGCGCTACTCCAACGAAGAGGCCCTGCGCCTGCAGTTCGCCGCCGACCGCATCGCACTGGCCGTCGAGTCGGCCAGGCTCGGTGAGTTGGAACGCCTGCGGCGCGGCTCGCTGTCCTTCCTCGTCGAAGCGTCCGACCTTCTGGCCGGCACGCTGGACAGGGACCAGACCCTGGCCCTGATGGCACAGATGACCGTGCCCACGCTGGCCACGTGGTGCGCCGTGTACACCATCGCGGACCAGTCCTCCGAGCCCTATCTGTCCTACGTCCTCCACGAGGACGAGGAGCGCATCGACGGCCTGAAGGCACTGCTCTCCTCGATCGACCCGCCGGACCCCGTCCCGGCTCCTGGCGCGCGCATCTGGCCGGCGCCCACGGAAGCCGGTCACCAGGCAGCTCTGCGCACGTCCAAGCGCACCCTGGGCAAGGACGCGCCTCTGAGCATGGGGGCGGCGGCACGCACCGTCCTGGCCACCGCGGCGGCTGTGGGAGGCGAGACCGTCGTCCTGCCACTGGTGGCGAGGAACCGTGTGATCGGCATGCTCACCTTGGGCAAGCCCTCCGACGAGCACTTCCGCCAGGAGATCCTGGAACTGGCCGAGGACCTGTCCCGACGGGCCGCTCTGGCCCTGGACAACGCCCGCCTGTACTCGGAGCGCATGGCCATCAGCCAGTCGCTCCAGAGGAGCCTGCTGCCGCCCGGCCTGCCCGATGTGCCGAACGTCGAGATCGAGGTCATCTATCGCGCTGCGGGCGAGGGCAACGAGGTCGGCGGCGACTTCTACGACGTGTTCCCCATCCGTGACGGTGCCTACGGCTTCGCCATCGGTGACGTCTGCGGTACGGGCCCTGAGGCGGCAGCCGTCACGGGCCTGGCCCGGCACGCCCTGCGTCTGCTGGCACGCGAGGGCTTCGGCGGCCCCGCGGTACTGGAGAGGCTCAACGCCGCCATCCTGGACGAGGGGGCCCGCAGTCGCTTCCTCACGCTGCTCTACGGGGAGTTGTGGCCTCAGGAGGACGGGAGCGCCCTCCTGAAGGTGGTCTGCGCCGGCCACCCGCTCCCTCTGCGTCTACGCCAGGACGGCTCCGTGGAAGCCGCTGCCGAACCGCAGCCGCTGCTGGGAGTCATCGAGGACCTCGAGCTCTACGAGCAGGAGGTCACTCTGCAGCCGGGCGATGTGCTCCTGTGTGTGACCGACGGAGTCACCGAACGCCGCGAGGGGTCCCGCATGCTGGGCGACGACGGCCTGGCTGATGTCCTCGCCATGTGCACGGGCCTCACAGCCGGCGCGGTGGCGGGCCGAATCCTCCGGGCCGTCGAGCGCTTCGCCGCGGAGCCGGCCTCCGACGACATGGCCATCCTGGCCATGCGCGTCCCGGAGCCGCAGAGCAACTAGTCAGGACGTGAGAAAGGCCCCCGCCGACGGCGGGGGCCTTTCGTCGTACCGAGCCCCAATGCGGAATCGAACCGCAGACCTTCTCCTTACCATGGAGACGCTCTACCGACTGAGCTATTGGGGCCTGCTGCCTTGCGGCAACGAGGTAAAGCATACCCCGTTCACCGGGTGCTCAGAACCACCGGTTCGGGACGTTCGCCGTCACGTTGCACGGCCGGCTCACACGACTTCGGGGGCTCAGGAGATCGCGCTTCGCCTGTCCACCGAGCCGGCTTCCCTCTCATGCCGGACGGGATTCGTGCCGTGAACGCAGAAAAGCCCCGTGCCACAAGGGCACGGGGCTTTCCCGGAATAATTGTTCGGCGGCGTCCTACTCTCCCACAGGGTCCCCCCTGCA
>NZ_JBEXYB010000061.1:0-29291 GCF_040630715.1 Streptomyces sp. NPDC005752
CGGACACGCGGGTACGACCCGATACTCTTCTTCACCTGAGAAGTGCCTCCGGCTGGAGCAGGAACAAGGACCTCGACAATCCTCATTCTTGCTGGTCAGAGGCACTTTTCGCTTACCTGACCACCCGTCGGACGACCCGCTTCATGAAAGCGCGAGGCTAATAGCCCCTCGACCCCGCCTTCATGAACGTCAGGCGGACCCGCACCTCCAACAGCCGCGGGTGCAAGGCACGCTGTACTGACCTCCGCCGCCTCCGCCACGTGGTTACATACCACGGCACGTCAGGGGCGGGGTGCCGCAGGTGGATCATGGTGTCGCAATATGTTGCCTCGAACTGTCGGATGCCGAGGAGGATTCATCCGGCCGTTGCTGCCCGGGTCTCGTTGCGGGGGTGAAAGCGGCTGGACGACCGCAAAATCCTGAATGGGATTGTGTGGAAGTTCCAGCCCGGGCAGCTTGGCGGGGCCTGCCCGAGCATTATGGTCCGTGGGCCACAATGCATACACGTTTTCCGCAAGTGGGCGATGGACGGAACGTTCGCGTGGATGCTGCAGGCCGCGCAGGCGAGAGCGGACGTGGCGGGAGACATCGAGTGGCTCGTCTCGGTCGCCCCCACGATCGTCCGAGCTCACCAGCACGCGGCCGGGGCCCGAAACGGGGGCTCCGCGACCCGGTCCTCGGCCGGTTCCGAGGCGCTCCGACCGCCAAGATCCACCTGCCCTGCGACGGCCGCTGCCGTCCTCTCGCCTTCGTCGTCACGGGCGGCGACACCAACGACTGCACCCAGTTCACCGTGTGTCGGAAGCGATCTGAGTGCCCCGGACCGGACCTGGCAGGCCCCGTATCTGTCCCGACCACGTCCCGTGTGACAAGGGCTACCGCTCAAGAGCGATCCGCACCTGGCTCTGCCGCCGCGGCATCCCGCACGCGAATCCGGTGCGGGCCGACCCGGCCCGCAACCGGGCCCGGCGCGGCAGCCGCGGGCGGCCGTCGCGGCGGCCGCCCGCGGGCTCCGACCGCGAGATCCACAAGCACCGCAACGTCGTGGAACGGTGCTTCAACCGCCCAAGCAATGGCGCGGCACCGCCACCCGCTACGACAAGTCCATCGAGTCCTACGACGTCGCTGTCACCCTCGTCTCACTCCTGATGTGGGCGTGACATCTGACGACCGAACCCTGGGACTTCGTGGACGATAGGAGCCGTCACTGCATCCGTGCACGCCAACAACTCGGGCGCCGCGACGATACAAGCGGTTGGCCTGCGGCGATACCTGTCGTGGACGAAGTCGTCAGGCCATGTTCTCGTACCCGGAGTGGAACAACGCGGAGAAGCTCGGGTACTTCGTCGGGTTGCCGTACTTCGGCGCGAACTCGTAGGCGGCCCACTCGCCATCAGGCCCGACGTCGGTCGGATCGAGCAACCAGAAGTCTTCTCCCCCGGCGATCTCCAAGGACCGGCGGAACAGCCGCACATCGTCCTCGTTGCCGGGTATTGAGTCGTAGATCTCGGTCACGCGTCTGCCTGCATCGCCGTCCCGCATCCACAGGACGCTGCCGCACGGATAGACACCGCTCACCCAGGCATCCAGGCGTGTCCACCCGTCGCTCGCCAGATAGAACCCCCTGAGGCTCGGTGGGAACCGCAGCCCGAGCCGCTCCTCGGATGCCGCCAGGGCTTCTTCCCTAGCCGGTGCCTCACCCAACCACAGCTCGACCCGCCCCCCTCGATCCAGAACCTCGAGCTGGTCATCATCCAGCAGATCAACCAGCTCTTCGCTACTGGCACTGTCCTTCAAGTACCGCTCGCCGTATCGCTCCAGAAATTCACGCCACTCCTCCGGCGTGGTCAGAGCAGCGGCAACTACATGGTCTTCAGGTTCACTTGTCTCACTCACACCGACCATGGTGCCAGGCGGCTATGACAACGCCGACGGATGCCGGCCGTGCGGCGCACGAGGATCCGCTCATGATTGCTGCACTCCTGATGTGGACGTGACATGTGATGACAGCGCCTAGCACGAGCGGGTTCTGTCCATGGTGTACTCGGTGACCGTCCACCGCTTCGCGTCCCCCTGCTCCATCCTCGCCGTGGCCACATACCGCGACGGCTGATCGGCCGGTGACGGGATCCGCCAGCCGGTCGTCGTATCGAGGGTCTGCCACCTCGCCCGGTCCACGCAGTCCTTCACCGTTGCTGTGGGGGGCCACCGGTCGGCAGCGAGCGTGGAGACCACAGGTTCGTGACGGAGAGCACCGCGCATCACTGTCTGCTCCTGGCTCATACGGAGCAGGTCTGTCTCCAGCGCGCTCAGTGCGTCGGGCGACATGTATCGCTTCAGGTCCGTCCCGTCCGCCGACGCCACCCGGTACGCCTTCTCCCGCTCCGCCCACATCAGGTCGTACACCCTGAGCACTTCGGCCGTGGTCGTCGTGTCGGTCGCGCCGGCCGGCAGAGGGGCCGACGCGGTGGAGTACACGGGTGTGCTGGGGGCAACAACCGCCGGTGTGCCCGGGGAGGGCTTGGCGTCGCTCTCGCCGCCGCCGGCACCGCAGCCGGTTACGGCCAGAACGATCGTCGCGGTACCGCACAGGAGCGTCACGCCCGCCTGGGAGCATTTCTGCCGACCCGTCTCCATCAACACCCCAAACTCACCGTCCGATATCGATCACCGGCTCAACGACGCCCGCCCGGTCAAGTCACCGTCACCCGGAGCCATTCAACGAGCAGAACGCAGTGTTTCGTCCTGGCGGCGGATGGACGGGGTCGGCAGTGCGACGGGCTACCGCCCCGACGCTGCACAGCGGGAGCGGTACCTGGTCAGTCGCTCGCACCCGCGGATGATACGAAGTCAGGTGTGAACGAACAGACTCCGCCCGCGACCGTTCGCGTGTTCATCGCCCTCGCCCCGCCCGACCACGCGAAGGAGGCACTGGCCCGGGAACTGCACCTCGCGTATGGCACACACCCCCACATACGGTGGAACCGCATCGAGGACTGGCACATCACCCTGGCCTTCCTCGGGGAGCTGCCGGCTGAGACGGTCCCGGTGCTGCGCCGGCCGCTCGCCGCCCTCGCCGCTGCCCACCCCCCTCCCCGCCTGGCCTTGCGAGGCAGCGGGATCTTCGACGGCCGGGTGCTATGGAGCGGAATCGAGGGTGACCTCGACGAACTGCACATGCTCGCCGCCGGTGTGCGTACCGCGGTCAAGAGCTGCGGCATCACCTTCGAAGAGCGGCCCCTGCGCCCCCATCTGACCTTGGCACGTGCGCGACGAGGAGATCGGTCCTCGGCGGCGGAGATCGCCGAAGGGTTCGCCGGCTTCACCGGAGCGCTGTGGCCTGCCGAACGCCTGCATCTGGTCGGCAGCAACGTCGGCCGTAGCAGCGGACCGATTCACTACCGCGACATCGAGGCTTGGGAGCTCGGCAGCGGGTTGCCTGCCGGGTCTGAAGAGGCTGGGAGCGGTTCCGGCTGACCGGCCGTCGGCTCCGTGTGCGTCGAGCCGGAGCACGACGCACACAGATGCGGATCCTGCTCGATCACTGCGACGAACGGTTCGGTCACTACGACGAAACGTGGCCGGGCTCGAGCGCGTGGAGGCGTACGGAACGCGAGGCGTCACGTCGGCAAGCCGGAGAAGGACGCAGGCACGGGGTGTGCGGGGAGAGCGGGGCATGGGGAGGATGCGCTGGGCGTCTCCGGCGTAAACTCGGCTCGGTACAGCAGGGGGGGCGGAAGACATGACGGTCGAAGCGGCGCACAGGTGGGGGTCATTCCTCGATTCTGTGGTGGTGTACGAACAGGGCGCCCTGTGCAGGCGTCTGGCCAAGGGCAGCGTGCCGCCGGGCGGCGGGGTTCGGGTGACGGGGCTGCCCCGCTCCCTGGAACCGGGCTCGCTGCGGGCACGCGTCACGGGTGTCCGGGGTGTGTCCGTCAGTGAGGCCCGGGTGGTGGTCGAGGCAGAGCCGCTCGGCTCGCCCGCGCCCGAAGGTTTGCAGGACGAGGTGGAGCGGCTGCGCAACGAGTGCGCGGCTGCGCAGGGGCGCCGGGACCACCAGTTGCGCCTGATCGAGGAGGTTGGGGCTCTGCGCCCCGTCCCGCCGGCCCGGAGGCGTGAGGACCCGCATCGTCGCACCCCCGTAGACGCTTGGCTGGAGCTTGCCGACTTCGTGGACGAGCGGCTGACGGGGCTGCACACCCGCCTCGTCGAACTGGAGGATGCGCTGCGCCGGGCCGAGCGCGAGCTCGGCATCGCCGTGGACAGGCTCGCTCACACGTCCACCGATGCGCCGTCGGCGCACCTGGCGACCACGGTCGCGGCTCACGTGATCGTCGATGTCTCCACCACCGATGATCCTCAGGCCGAGGTTGAGCTCGAGCTCGAGTACACGGTGCCGGGTGCTGTGTGGGTACCGGCCTACCGACTCACCTGCCGGCAAGGGGGCGGCACTGGCCGCCTGGTGCTTCGCGCGTCGGTGGCACAGCGCACCGGAGAGGACTGGACCGGCGTGTCCGTAGGTCTGGCCACTGCCGACCTGCGGCGTGGGACCGGTCTGCCGAGGCTGCGCTCGCTCCGGATCGGCCGGAGTCAGCCGCCCTCCGCCCCTACTGGCTGGCGCGAGCCGCCGGCAGGTCTTGCCGGTCTGTTCGCCGGCTACGACGCGGCAGGCCGTCAGCCCGACGCGACCGCTGTTCCGGTGCCTTCCGCATCCGCGCCTCCGCCCCCGGCGCCGCAGGCCTACGGAGCTCCTCCGACGCTCCCGGCACCAGGCGCAGCCCTCGAGCCCCTCGTCGGCCACATGCCCGCACCCTCCCGGTCGGCCCGAGCCCGTACGGGTGACGGGCGGGGCCCTGGTGGCAGGCCGTCCGCAGTCCCTGTTCCCTCGGCTCCTGCGGCCCTCGGCAAAACCGCACCGCCGATGTCACCGGCTCCGACGGCCGGTCCGCCGCAGCCGAGTGGTGACGAACTCGACTACGCCAACCTTGTCCTGTGCGGCCCCGACGAGCAGGGAGGCCGCAGAGGCAGGCTGTTTCCCGGCTCTCCCTTCGACCCCGTGGCGACGGAGTACCGTCGCCGCGCAGAATCGGTGGCCTCACTGCCGCTGCCCGGACACGCTGTGCGGGTCCGGGAGTCGGCGGGTTCTTTCGATCACCGCTTCGATACCGCCGCGCGCGCCGACATCCCCTCGGACGGCACGTGGCACACCGTGACCATCGGCGAGATCGCGGTCGGCGTGCACACCGAGTACCTCTGTGCACCGGCCTTGGAACAGACCGTCTACGCGACTTCCGTTCTTCGCAACGCCACCGATCAGGCGCTCCTCGCCGGCCCGGTTGAGGTATCCGTCGACGGTGACTACCTGCTGACCGCGGCACTGCCCACGCTCGCTCCCGGCGAGGTGCGCCGGGTGGGCCTCGGTCCGGCGGAAGGCATCCAGGTCACACGGCGTACGAACCTGCGTGAGTCCACTTCCGGCCTGCGGAACAACACCACCGTGCTCGATCACCGCGTCCACGTGGAGTTGGCCAACCGCCTGGCCGGGCCCGTCAGCATCGAGGTTCGCGAGCGGGTGCCCGTCACTTCGGAACCTGATGTCCGGATCGAGGAACGGGCGGATTGGTCGGTTCCTGAAGAGGGCGCCGGGCCGGATCTCCATGCCCCGGGAACCCGCCTGTGGCGAGTGGACCTGCCCGCAGGCGGTTCCGCCGTGCTCGACGGCGGTTACGAGATACGAATGCCGGCCGGCAAGGCCCTCGTCGGCGGCAACCGCAGGAGTTGAAGCGCCCCATGACCACGATCCCGAAGCCGACTCCCCTCCCCGTCACGGCGGTGACCTGTCTGGAGGATCGCGCCCACGTCGAGCGTGCCGCTGTGCTCGATCTGCAGGCGGGAGTCCAGCGACTGCGCCTCGGACCGGTCAGTGCGCTGGCCGTCGACCGGACCCTCCACACCGAACTCGCCTCCGCGCACCCGACAGCCGTACTCGACGCGCGGATCACCCGTACATGGACGCCGCGGAACGAACCGGCCGACAGCGACTCCGCACTGCGCCGGCGGGCGCACACCCTCGCGCAGGATCAGCTGGCCCTGGAGCAGGAGCGCGACCGGTTGCGTACCCGCCAGGACCTGCTGGGCCGACTCGCCTCCGATCTCCTGCGGGATATCGGTGAGGGCGCCGGCTCCGGAGAGACCGACAGACCGCGCTGGACCGGCGAGCTGGACCGGGTCGACGTCGAGCGCGCCTCGAACGGCCAGGACATGCACACCGTGGAGGCCGGACTCGCCGCTCTCGATATCGAACTCACGCAGGTGGAACAGGCGCTGCGCGTGTCCGAGGAGGAGCCCGCCGAACTCGTCGGCCATGTCGAACTGACAGTGGAATCAGCGGTCGCCGGGCCGGTCGAGTTGTACGTGAGCCACCTCACCCCGTGTGCGTTGTGGCGCCCTGCCTACCGGGCCGTGCTCGACGGTGACTCCTTGACGCTGGAGACCGACGCGATGGTCTGGCAGCGCACCGGCGAGGACTGGTCGGACGTGCGGCTCACCCTGTCGACGGCCCGCTCGGCGCTCGCCGCCGAGCCGCCGCGCCTCGGCGAGGACCGGCTCACGCTCACTGACCGTTCTGCAACGGAGCGCCGCGCAGTGGGCGTGGAACTGCGCGAGGAGGAGATCGCGGGCCTCGGCCCCGCCCCGGTTCTCGGCCTGCCAGGGGTGGACGACGGCGGTGAGGCTCGGGTGTTGCGGTCACCGGCGCCGGTCTCCGTGGCAAGTGACGGCCACGCGCACCGGGTGCCGCTGTCCACCTTCGCTACGGCCGCCCGTAGCGAATACTCCTGCTCACCTGAGTTGTCTCCGCTGGTCACCCGGGTGGTGAGGTTCGACAACCTGGCCGGCCACGCGCTGCTCGCCGGCCCCGTGGATCTGATTCGTGACAGGGGGTTCAGCGGCCGCGGCACGCTCGATTTCACGCCCCCCGGCGCCTCTGTCGATCTCGCCTTCGGCAGCTGTGACGACCACCGGGTGGTCCGGCTTGCCGAGGAGTCACGGGACACCGCCGGAATCAGTCAGCGAACGGTCATCACCCGCACGATCCACCTGCAGCTGTCGCGGTTCTGCTCCCCCGGGGAGCGGGGCGACCGTGTGGTCGTCCTTCGGGAGCGGCTGCCGGTCTCCGAGGTCTCGGCCGTGGAGGTGCGCCTGCGGAGGGAGGCCTGCTCCCCTGAGCCCGATTCGGTCGATGCCGAAGGCATCGCCCGTTGGGATGTCTCTGTCCCGCCCAACGGCCACCGAACAGTCACTCTGGTCTACGAGTTGTCGGCGAGCGCCAAGGTGACGGGGCTCTGAGCCCGGGTCCCTCGGCCGGCCGGGGGCGCTTTCGTGAAGGCGGGGCAGCCCGTCGTTCCCTCCCCCGGTGTCGGTGGCGGGAACGACGCAGGTCGGGGGTCCCGAATCTCCTCGCCCACCCGGCCTACGGCCTGTGCCGTCGGCAGAGGCGCCGTACCCGGAACAGGTACGGCGCCTCCGGACAACACGCCGACAGCTGAGGCCGCGAGGCCTGATGCCCGCACGGGAGCAGCTGCGGAGATGCACGAAGGGCTGTCAGCGGATCTCGGTGGTCCGCCGCTCCTTCAGGGTGGCGCAGTTGGAGTTCTCCACCGACACGTACACGTTGTCGATGCTGCCGCCCCAGCTCACGCAGTAGCCCTTGCCGTAGACGTAGGCGGGTCCCGCATACGACGTGAACTTTCCGTCGTCCCCGGCCCACCCGTCGGTCGCGGGTACGTAGATGTACGTGGACATGTACTTCGCCGTGCCCGGATTGGTGCGGATGGTCGCGACACAGTTCATGCCGTTGGACGAGTTGTACGTCAGGTAGACGGTGCCCAGCGAGCCGACGGGTACCGAGTTCACCGTCTTGTAGGCCTTGCCGCAGACTCCCTGGGGCGTGACGTTCGGGGCGGCGGAGGCCGTAGCACCGAACGCGACGGTGCTGCCGACCGCCAGTGCGGTGAACGCTCCGACAGCTGCGACATGACGGATAATACGCATAGTTCCCCCTTGTGTCCCTGAGAGCGTTTTGCTCCTACTTGATGTGACCGTCGAGTGACCCGGATGGTTGCACCGCATGGCGAACTCGTCGCGGACGGCACGAATGTGTCGACTGCGCGGGCCGCCCCGCGGATGACATCGGGCACGGTACCGACCGTGCGACACAGTCGGCCCCGGGTGAGCCGGTGCAGGTCCGCACCTCACCTCTTCACGGTGGGGGCGGCATACGGAAGGCTCGGTCGCGACCGGAACACGACGGGCACTTTGCGGAACCTTTACCCGTGATCGGCCGTTGGCTGGGTGAATGCACAGCTTGTGACCGACAACTCAGACGAAGACCGAGGTGACCTCCATGGCAGTGTGGGACCGGCTCAAGGATCAGGCCAGGACTCTGCAGCAGTCGCAGGGAGCGCGCGGACCGGCAGCCGGACGCAGTGGTGGACAGGCGTCCGGCGGTGGGTCGCGCGCCCAGTTGGTCAGTACGCTGAAGTCACAGCTCGCCTCCCTGAAGACAGAGCTCAAGAGCGGGGCCTACCGGGACGCGAGCATGGCGATGTGCGCACTCGTCGCGGCTGCGGACGGCTACGTCGATCAGGCCGAGCGTCAGCACGTGGAGTCGATGATCCTCGGCAACGAGGTGCTGCAGAACTTTCCGCCCGAGCAGTTGCGTCAGCGCTTCAACAAGCACGTGGACCAGTTGGCCCTCAACTTCCAGCAGGGCAAGGCCGACGCGATGCAGGAGATCGTCAAGACCGCCAAGAAGCCGACTGAGGCGCGTGCCGTACTCCAGACCGGCATCGTCATCGCCGGCGCCGACGGCAACTTCTCCCAGGCCGAGCACATGATCCTCCGCGAAGTCTGTACGGCGCTGCAGCTGTCCCCTGCGGAATTCCAGCTATGACCGCCTGAGCACACGGGGATCGGCCCTGGCGTCGCGTCCGGCGGCGCGCGCGACGTCGGCGTCCGCCCGGCGGATGTCAGGTCGCGTCGTCGTTCGCGTCGTGCACGCCCGGAGGTCGGCGGGTGCGCACTGGTCGGCGTGGCGCCTGGCCCTCATTCGGTTTGTCCGCGACGGCGCGGTACACGGCGTTCCCGATCCGGCGGCGGGAAGGCGTAGCCGGCTGTACGCAGACGGAAGTCCAGCCGTTGCCCCGTGGAGTTGCTGCTCGGCAACGGGGACGGCCTGCGCATCGCCTACCGACTGGACCAGCGGGGAGCCAGCAACTGCTGTCTCCGGCGCCGCCATCCCGTTCCGGTCATCGGAGTCCTGGGAAGCTTCGGCAGCGCAGGGTCGCCGCGGACAGCGGTGGCAGACCCTGCGCTGCGGCGGAGCCGCACTTCGAGCATCAGCAGGTGGTCACCGCAGGTGACTCACACGCGGCGTACAGCTCTTCCAGAGCGTCACGGACGGCCTCGTCCTCGGTGAATCCCCGCCAGCCGCCGTTGCTGCGGAGCCGCTGATCGCGGGACGGTACGTCGCGCAGCAACTGCGCGGCAGGCCGAGCAGCGCGGCCGGTCAGTGCCAGGTAGCGCAGCGCGGGAAGTGCGACAGGCAGACAGGTGCCATCGGCCAGGGCCCGCACGGCAGCCGTCATGGCCGGGACCGTGGTCTCGGTATCGCCGGTCACGGCCCAGAGTGCGTGCGCCGCCTCGACGCTGGTCCAGTGATCGGAGTCGGCGGTCAGCCTCCGGAGCTGGTCCGCGTAGCGGGCGGCGTGCGGGCCAAGGTCTGCGAGTGTGCGCAGGGAGGCGCGCGAGATGTATTTCTCCCCTGCGGCTCGTCCGATCACCTCCAGGGCTGGTCCGGGCTCGCCACCGATCTTCCACCAGGCCCAGGCGGCCATTTCTGCGCGTTCTTCGCGAGGGCCGGTTCGGGCCAACAGCAGGTCTCGTGCCCCGTTGCCCGCCCGTCCGATCCCGGCCAGCGCTGCCGCTGCCGCTGCCCAGGTGCGGTCGTCCTCCAGGAGGCCGAGCAGTTGGGGGACTGCTGCCTCCGCAGCGGGGCCCCAGTCTGCGAGCACCTTGCACAGCCGGCTGACCACGTGCTCGTCCGTGGCGGCATCGAGTCGCTCACCGAGCGGGCCCAGGAGTGACTCAGCATGATCGGGAAGGAAAATCAGTACCTCTTCCAGATTGGGGAGGACGGCGTGGTGGAGGCCGATGGTGGCGGGATAGTAGGAGGAAGCCGAGGCGAATCCGGATCGTGAGCCGGCCATTGCTTCGATCAGCCCCGGCAGACAGCGCGCATCGTTGAGCCGGGCCAGCGCCCACACCGCGGCCTCGGCCACGGTCGACCCCGCCCGGGTGGTTCGGGCGGCAGTGTCGTCGAGGAGCGCTGCGACCTGGTCGGCGTGAGCCACTGCCTTCGGGCCGAGACAGGCCATCAGCTCAGCTGCCCGGAATCGGACCTCCGTGGCGGGGTCGTCCAGACGCGCTGCGATGCTCGGAAGGAGTGGGGCACTCGGTGAGCGCCATCGGGTCAGCAGGGCGCCTGCCTGGTTCAGGGCGCCGATCCGCTGCTCAACATCGGGATGCTCGTCCAGCAGACCCAGTGCGAAGGCAGGCGATGGTCCGGTGAACAGCGCTCCTGTCCAGTGCTGAACGCCCTGGACGCCTGCCTCGACCGAACCGGTGTGGCGCCATAGTTCGACGCTCGGGTTCCGGATCGCCTCGAGCAGGACGCTGAGCCTGCGTACCGGAAGGTCATGGTCGACCGAAGCGAGCGCGTGGACGGCCGCTAGCCGTACTTGTTCCTCAGGAGCGTCGAGCAACTCGCGGAGCAGATCATGGACAGCAGCGGCGTGTACGCCGGCGGGCTCACGTTCGACCGCTCGGCCCAGCCCGAGGACCACGTCGAGTCGGGCCACCGGATCGGCCTCCGCCTGCCAACAGCGAAAAAGTGCAGGCAACACGTGTTCACCGGGACTGTCGCAGACACCGAGCAGATGGGCAGAGCCCCGCCGGATCTCAGGGGCAGGGTCGGCAAGCAGAGCCAGTACCTCCGGCAGCGCGCTCGCACAGGCGGGCTCCCAGCCGGGATCCACGAACTTCTCGGTGACCTGCCTTGCCTCGGCCGCCATCCTCGCCACCAGGTCCAACATCGCGCTCCGGCTCGGAACCGGCACGCTGGGCGTGGCCGCCAGGCGCAGCAGAAACGGCAGCGCGACAGGTACCGCTGAGCAGATCCAGCCGCCCTGGTGAATGAGGTGGTCGAGGAGCTCGAACGCCGCGTCACCCGCGTCCTCCGAATCAGGACCCGCACATCGGCGCAACAAGCCGGGCACATCGTCCGCAGGCCCGTGATTGTGCTCCAGCGCCGCCCAGTTCACGGCTTCCAGTTCTCCCCACATGGCCGCGACACTACCGTCGGCCGGACGTGCGGGCGCAGCCATGAACATCGGTCGCATTCGCCTGACGGCGCGGAGGCCCCGTCGGCGAGGACGGTCTCTCTCGTCCGCGTCAGAGTGCTCGAGCTTCTGTCCGTAAGCGGAGCGGCAGGGCATCGTCCCGTCTGCTGACCCGTCGTGTCCCCACGCGTCGGAACGCCGGTGCGACGTACCGGGGCAAGGCACAAGGCGGCCGGATACGTGACAGGCACTCCCCCGGGCCAAGGAAGTCGCCGCCTTCGGGCTCCCGGAGCGAGCCGTGCTCTTCGCGCCGGCCGGTCCGGAGTTCTCTCGAGGACGGCACGGCTCCCGCTCAGGGTCGATAGCGGAGCGGGTGGTCGGCGGGGACCTCGGTCAGCACGATCCGGTGGCCGTCCGGATCGGCGATCCACATCTCGATCAGACCCCAGGGCTCCCGGAGCGGCGGGCGGAGGACACGTGCACCGCGTCCGGCCACCTCATCGTGCGCGGCCGCGCAGTCGGCGACCTGCATCCAGAGCTGCAGCGTCTCGGCCGGCGACGCGTCCGACCGCCCTGATACCTCGAGGAAGCCGCCGCCGAGGAAGTACACCGTTCCGCGGTCGGGGCCGGTGCCGAACTCCCGGTAGACGGACAGCCCGAGTGTCCGTCCGTAGAAGTCGCGGGACGCCTCAGGGTCGCCGGGCCTCAGCAATACCCTGCTGTTCAGTACATGCACCATGGTGAGGACGCTATGCGAACCGGTGCGAAGGAGCCCTCCTACGCCTCGCCCAGGGCCTGTCTGACAGATGATCACCGAGCGTGGACGACTCGGTCCAATCGCCTTGCCGTCTTGGCGCCTGCCAGTGATTCTGGGCAGGTGCCAGGACAGGGGAAGAGAAGGCGGCAGCAGGAGGACGCGCGGCAGCGGCTTGCTGCTCGCAACGCGCCGACCGCGGGGCAGTGGGAAGTGGTCGTTGAGACTCGGGACCAGGCGGAAATGCGTACGCAGTTGCGTGGCCTTCGGGAGTCGGGAGTCGACGGGTCGATGATCCGGATCGACACGCTGTGCGGGCGCCTGGCGCTGCCGACCACCTACAGACTGAGTCGTTTCGTGGCGGATCCCGCGTGGGAGTCCGAGAATGAGCACTCTGACCATTGATTTGTGGCAGGTCGCGGTGCGTTGACGGATGTGGCGTGGGAGCGAACTGAGCCCCTGTTGCCACAGGTGGATGGGCGTGGACGTCGGTGGCGTGATCACCGGCGAGCTCGCCGATCGCTACCGGGCTGGGATCGTCGCGGCAGCTCTGAATCCTGTGGCTCCGCGAACCCTCCGAGTGATCAATACACCTAGGACCGGTTCGAGTTCAGGAGGCTTCCACCGCGGCCTTGATGCGCTGTCCGAAGGCCGGTGCGTCCTTCCGAGCGGCAGCGACAGCGAGTCCGACGAGGAGCTTGCCCACACGGTGGCCCTCCAGGTCATTGAAGATCCGCACTCGCGTTCGACCATCCGCAAGGGGCTCGAGGTCGTAACCGCCTTCCCTGGCCGTCACGAGGTTGGCCGACTGTTCGTTCCAGCGGATGCGCGTCGGCGCGACCAGTTCGCTGATCCGGAACTCGCGCCGGGTCGTCATACCGGCGTCCTTCACCGTGCTGCGGAACACGGTGCCGACCGCCGTCGGACCGGCCGGTGACTTCGAGATGTCCTGGACCCGCGGGCTGAACTTCCTGTCGTTCTCGCCGTCCGCGAGGAAGGCGAACACATCTGCGACGGGGCGGTCGATGTCGACTGTCGCCTCGAACCGGGCCATGAGGGTCTCCTCTCGTACGACGGGCGCGGCACGCGGCGTGGCGCATCCGGGGTGACGCTGAATCCCATGATCAGCGCTCCTCCGCCCCTCGGCAGCCGGACGGACACATTCCGCGCGCAATCGGGTGCCGTTCAAACGGTGGTTTCCCGTCCATGCGAAGTACCAACGGCACGCAACCCGCGGTGGTGACGGGCCCGCGGCCGGCCCGGAATCGGTGGCCGGGCAGTTGCAGGCTCCGGTGATGGAGTACGACGGAGCCTGCAACCACAGCAGCCCCGGACTCCGTGCGAGTGGGGACGGCGGCCGGTTCGGGCGGTGCGTCAAGGCCGTACGTGATCACGAAGGGGCGCTCCCGGCCTTCCCGGAACACGACCGGCATGGAGACGCTGCTCATCACGGTGGATCCCGTGCGGACGCCGCCTCTCTCCGCGACCGGGGAGAACACGACTCGCGAACACATGTGCGATCACCTGCTCTCCCTGCTGGAGGCCTCGGCGCATCCCGGCTTGGAGGAGACACTCGGCAGGGATGCCTCGATCGGGAACTTGCTTGCGCTGCCCCCTGGAGCGCGTCAAGACCGCCGGGCCGGTGAATCAGTGGGCGATACTGTCGATCAGCTCACGCGCGCCCTGGCGCAGCAGGGTCACGGCCACGGAGGTGCCGAGGGTTGCGGGGTCGAGCGGGCCCGCCCATTCGTGTGCGTTGAGGACGGTTTTACCATCGGGGGTGAACACACAGGCGCGCAAGGAAAGGTCCCCGTTGCGGTGGGCTGTGGCGTACCCGGCGATCGGAGAGTTGCAGTGACCTTGGAGAACGTGCAGGAACATGCGCTCAGCCGTGATCTCCCGGTAGGTCCCTGGGTGATTGAGCATGCTCACGGCATCGATCGTCGCCGTGTCGTCCTCGCGGCATTGCAGGGCGAGGACGCCCGCGCCGATCGGCGGGCACATGGTCTCCGGGGCGAGGATGTCGCTGATGACGTCGGGGCGGCCGATGCGGTGGAGCCCCGCGGCCGCCAGGAGGAGAGCGTCGGCCTCTCCTGCGGCAAGCTTCGCCAGCCGCCGGTTCGCGTTGCCTCGGAAGGGGATGCAGTTCAAGTGTGGATGTGAAGCAGCCAGTTGTGCGGTCCGGCGAACGGATGAGGTGCCGACGCGTGAGCCGTCGGGGAGTTGGTCGAGCGTGAGTCCGCCCGGGTGGACGAGAGCGTCGCGGATGTCGTCTCGTTTGAGGAACGCGGCGAACGTCGTGCCGGCCGGCAGCGGACGGTCGGCGGGAATGTCCTTGACGCAATGGACGGCCAAGTCCGCCTCCCCCGCCAGCAGAGCGGCGTCCACTTCTTTGGTGAAGGCTCCCTTGCCGTCGACCTTCGAGAGATCTCCCATCCACTTGTCGCCCGTGGTCCTTACGGGGACGACCTCGGTGACGGTGGCGGGATGGCGGGCTGCGAGCTCAACCCTGACACGCTCGACCTGGGCGAGGGCCATGGGTGAATCGCGGGAGACGATGCGGATCAGTTCGGGGGCGGACATGCCTCCCACGATAGACCGCCTCGTTCCAGCGGCGATCGTCCGACGCGGTCCGGGGATCCTGCTTCCCGCTCATCGTGGCAGGGGCACACGGAGGTGGCAGCCATCGTTTTTCAGCCGCGTTGGAATGGGCTCCGAACGACCTACGCAGAGTGTGCTCACCACCACCGACATCCAGCATTAGGCGTTTTATCAGGCAGAGTTGACGGAAGGGGCGCCCGGGTCGATCCTCCTGGTCCGGTAGACCAGGCAGAGCACGTGTTCTTCCCTCGGTTCCGTGTGGCTGATTCGGTGCCCTGTGGCCTTGTCTCACTCCCCCGAGGACTGTCAGCCTCCCGGCCGGATACCTAGCATGACCCCTCGGACACCGACTTCACTCTCTTTGAACCGCGAGGCGCTGGATGACCAACGGGGACACCTCCATTCCGAAGAACATCGATGTGAACGTGCCGAGCGTCGCGCGGATGTACGACTACTACCTGGGCGGCAAGGACAACTACCCCGCCGACCGAGTGGCGTGTGAGCAGCTCTTGGAGCACGTGCCGAGCACCAAGGTGCTCGCGGTGAACAACCGGAGGTTCCTGCGACGCGTCGTGCACCACCTGGCGTCCGAGTACGGGATCCGCCAGTTCGTCGACCACGGATCCGGTCTGCCCACCCAGGACAACGTCCATCAGGTCGCCCAGCTCGTCGACCCCGAGGCGAGGGTCGTCTACATCGACAACGATCCTATCGTCCTGGCGCACGGCAAGGCCATACTCGAGGAGAACGACAGGACCGCGGTGATCCAGGCGGACATGCGGGACACCGAGGGGATCTTCAGCCACCCGGAGGTGAGCCGGCTCATCGACTTCGACGAGCCGGTGGCCGCCCTGTTCGTGTCCGTGCTGCACTGCATCCCCGACGTGGACGACCCCAAGGGGCTGGTGCGCCGCGTGGCGGAGCGCCTCGCGCCCGGCAGCTTCCTGGTGGTGTGTCAGCTCGTGAGCGAGGACGCGACCACTCGCGATTTCGTCACGGACTTCATGGCGAAGAGCACCGGCAACCAGTGGGGGCGGGTGCGCCAGCAGGACGACGTTCGCAGCTTCCTGGAGGGCCTCGACGTGTTGGAGCCGGGCCTGGTGGAGGTGTCGACGTGGCGGCCGGATTCGGATCTGGCGCCCAAGCAGGCAACCCGGGAGTGGATCGAGTACGGCGGCGTCGGCCGAAAGTGGTGATGCGTCCCGGGACGGCGGGGTGGCGGGGCCAGCGCTCAGGTAGCCGGCCCCGAACCGTTCTTGTGGCTCGGGCGACGAACAGCGTTGCCCCTGATCCGCTTCGGAGCATCCCCTGTTGCCCGGACCGGCGTCCGTGGGCGGTACACGCGGACCAGCGGGCGCGGGGGTGCGTCGGAAGCTCACGGTTCGGCGTCGGTCGGGAGGACGCGGCGTAGTCGGTGCTCCTGCCGACAGCCGCCCCCGGGTATGTGCTGCCGGACCGACTGAGCGGCACGCGGCGGCCGCTGGGTTCGGCGACCGTCGAGGCAGGCCGGCCTCCTCCGCTCGTAGAGCGTAGGTGGCCGGCCCGATTGCTGCGGCCGCTTCTCCCCCGCGACGCGCTTGCGGCCGGGGTTCTGTCGCCCCGTGGTCAGAGATCGCAGAACGATGCCGGTGTCAGCCCACGGAGCCCTCGAGGAGCTGACTGCCTCAGCTGTACCTCTCGAGCGCCAGCCTCAGCAGATCCCTGCTCTCGGCCGGGCTGGGCGACTGCGCACTGAGCGAGTCCAGAATCCACCGGTACTCGTCCGTGCTCTCCTGCTTGTTCACGGATGTGGCGTTGGTCAGGTGCTCGATGTACGCGACATCGGGCAGCCCCTCCATCGCGAACCGCAGATACGTGATGCCGTTGCCCGGAGACGTATGGGCGGTCACTTCGAAAGGGGCCACCTGCACGATCACATGAGGCTGGTCCGTCATCTCGATCAGATGGGCGAGCTGTTCACGCATCACCCGGGCACCACCCGTGGGGCGCATCAGCACGGCCTCGTCAAGCAGCACCCAGAGCTTCGGCGCATCACGTCGCTGCAGCAACTGCTGCCGTCTGATCCTCAGTTCGACGCGGCGCCGGGTTACTTCCTCAGATTCGAGTGCGTGTCCCGAACGCACCACCGCGTAGGCGTAGTCGGCCGTCTGCAGCAGCCCCGGAACGTAATGCCCCTCATACGTACGGATCGACGCGGCGGCTTCTTCCAGGCCGACCAGGGGCTCGAACCAGTCCGGCAGCACGTCGGCGTAGTTGCGCCACCATCCGCGCTGCCCGGCTCTGCGCACCAGATCGATGAACTCCGCTGTCCTGGCGGGATCGGTCACGCCGTACAACGCCAGGAGATCGGCGGCGTCGCGTTCCTTGCACGGGGAATGCCCCGTCTCCATCCGGCTGATCTTCGCCGTCGAGCACCGGATCCGGTCCGCCGCGACTTCGGGAGTGATGCCCGCCTCGCCCCTCATCCGGCGGAGCTGCGCGCCCAGAACCAGACGCAGCGCCGTGGGACTTGCGCCCAGGGCCGGGGCAAGGGTCGGCCTCCGTGACGGCTGTAGCGGTTCGATGCCGGGCATGCGGACTCCTGAGGACTGACGTCGTGACGCCAGTGTGCCATCAGGAGCCCCACAGAGGCCCGGCCAATTCGAAAATGCCGCGCCTTTTCGGCCTGCTCTGCCGCTCGTTCAGCCGGTCATGACGTCGAAGTCGCCGTCCCTGACGCCCGCGAGGAACGCGTGCACTTCGTCGCGGGTGTACACGAGAGCGGGCCCTTCGGGGTGGCGGGAGTTGCGGACGGCCACCGCACCGCCGGGCAGCCGGGCCATCTCCACGCAGTTCCCACTGGGATTGCTGTGGTGGCTCTTCTTCCACTCCACGCCGGTGAGGGAGTTGGCGGGGACGCCGTTGTCGATGTGCTGCATGCGGTCCATTCCTTTTCGTTGCGCTGGTCCTGCCTGGTGTGCAACCAGGGCCCGCACCGGGTGAACAGGTGTCTCCCGCTCACACCTCTGAGTGCAATTCCGGCTGCAATTGCACCAAGTACGCGGACGGCGAGGATACTAGTGGCCATCCGGCCCCCAAGGCACCCCTGACCGGCTTTCAGCGGAGGGTGATCAGTGCTCATGTACGCGGAGAACACGCCACGTCACGGAGGGGCAGCAGTCGTGCCCGGTCCGGCCGGGGACAGCGGGGGGCCGGACCCTCACGACGAGCTGGCGCGGGATCTCGGCATCGAGGCCCCGGGCTTCACCACGCACGGCTTGGGCGCGGATCCGGAGAGCCTGCGACAGGCACGGGCCTTCGTCCGCGAGGCTCTGGAGCGCTGGGAACTGCACTCCGGGGCGGACGATGTCGCCCTCGTCGCGGGTGAGCTGATGAGTAACGCGGTCTGCCACGGGCTGAATCCCGGCGAGCTGCACGCCGGGCGGTCGGCTGCCCGGCTCGGCCTCGCCCGCCAGGACGGGACGCTGGTCTGCGCGGTGAACGACCCCAGCCCCGAGATGCCCGTGCTGCGCCAGGCGGACGAGTCGCTGGAACGCGGGCGGGGTCTACGCATCATCGATGCTCTGAGCAGTTCCTGGGGCTGGTCGCAGCCCAGCAGGCCCGGCAGGCCAGGCAAGACCGTCTGGGCCAGGATCCCCGTACTGCGGTCCCCCGCACGCTAGAGCCCCGCCAGTGCCGTCCACGCCTCAGCCAGGAGCGTGTGCCCCAGCGGGGTGGGGTGGACCCCGTCACCCGCGATGTGTTCGGCACCACCGGCGGCGCGCGCCGCCTGGTTGAGCAAACCGTCCGCCGCCAGCAGTGCGGCTCCGAACTCCTCGGCCAGCCGGCGGACCGCCTGGATCCGGGGGTCGAGGTCCTCGCGCCAGGCCCATTGTTCGTCCCGGACCGGCACGAGGAACGGCTCGATGAGGATCAGCTGGGCACCGAGCTCGTCGCGGACCTGCGTGAGGATGGTCCGGTAGTCGTCCTCGTACGCGCGGACCGAGGTGACGGTGCCGGAGTCGTAGCGGCGCCAGGTGTCGTTCACGCCGATCAGGACGGACACCACGTCCGGCTCGAGGTCCAGGGTGTCCTCGCGCCATCGAGCACGCAGATCTGAGACGCCGTCGCCGCTGACGCCCCGGTTGACGAAGGTGATGCCACTGTCCGGCCGGGCGGACCGCACGCGTTCGGCCACCATCCGGGCGTAGCCGTTGCCGAGAGGGCAGTCCCGTTCCACGAGCCGTCCTACATCGGTGATGCTGTCGCCCTGGAACAGGACGGCTGCTGAGCGGTGCAGGCTGATGGTCACTCGGTGCTCCGAACGATGGGGAACCAGGGGATGCCGGAGATGATCCTCCCCACGTCGGACGGCATGATCCTGCCGTGGTGCACCAGGCCCCGGGGCATGGTCCGGACCCTGCTCAGCGGGCGGTGGCCGGTGCGCGCAGCGCACTGAAGTCGAGCACGCTCTCCACCTCCTGCAGTGTCTCCTCGGCCACCCGCCGCACCTCGGCCGGAACGTCGCCCTGCTCCTCCACCAGACCGGCGTAGATCGGTGCGTCGGATGCCTCTGTGAAACTCACGTGAACTGCCTATCAATCGGTTATGCCCGCCAATCAGCGGAAACGGGAGCCGAGTGTACGCGTTCACCTCCGACGGCCGTGGGGCGGACCCGGTGAACGGGACGCGCCTACCGGAAATCCGGTTGTCGGCAGCCGGGGGTGGCAGCGAGGCCGAGTCCGCCGAAGGCGGTACAGCTCGGAGGCCGGAGTGCCGTCCCCAGAAGCGGAAGCCGCAGGTTCGACTCCTGCTCCCCGGCAGAGCCGGTTCCCCACCCGGCAACGGGTGGGGAACCGTTCGTTACTCGATGACGAGCTCGACCTCGATGTTGCCGCGCGTGGCCTTGGAGTAGGGGCAGTAGGCGTGCGTCGCCTCGACCAGACGCCGACCGGTCTCCCCCTCGAGCTCCTCGGGCAGTTCGACGCGCATGACGACCGCGAGGCCGAACCCGGAATCGTCCTTGCCGATCGAGACCTCGGCCGTCACCGAGACGTCCTTGGTGTCGACCCTCATCTCACGGGCGACCGAGCTCATCGCGCTGGCGAAGCAAGCGGCGTATCCGGCGGCGAATAGCTGCTCCGGGTTGGTGCCCTCCCCGTTGCCACCGAGGGCCGGCGGCAGGGCGAGTGCCAGATCGATCCGTCCGTCCGAGCTCACTGCCCGGCCTTCACGGCCGTTGGCGGTTGCGGCGGCGGTGTACAACGCGTCCATGGGTGACCCTCTCTCCTGCGGCGGTGACCGCGGACCGGCCACCTCCAAGATAGTTGCACACAATTTAATTGTGCACAACTAAATGATACGCGGCAGGCTACTCTGGACCTATGACGCCATCAGCGACCCCGGACCTGACGGAGCTGCCGGACACGGAACTGCTCAAGCTGGATCACCAGGTGTGCTTCTCGCTGCAGGCCGCCTCACGCGCGTTCGGCGGCTTCTACCGGGAGGCGCTCAGGGACCTCGGCCTCACGTACCCGCAGTACCTGGCGATGATGGTGCTCTGGGAGCACGGCCCGCAGCAGGTCAAGACGATCGGCGAGCGGCTGCACCTGGATTCCGGCACGCTGTCGCCGCTGTTGAAGAGACTGGAATCGGCCGGTCTCGTCAGGCGCGAGCGCAGTCCGGAGGACGAGCGGTCGGTCACGGTCCACCTCACCGACGCGGGTGCGGGGCTGCGCGAGCGCGCCCTGCCCGTCCCCCGCTCGATCCTCGCGGCCACGGGGCTGTCCGTCCAGGAGATTCTGGCCCTTCAGGAGACCCTGGGACGTCTCACCGTCTCGCTCGGCCGAGCCGTCGGCTGACCCGACCGACCGTGCCTGTGCCTGCGGCCCGGACACCCGCGCTGCGCTCGCAGGAGTCCCGGTGCCGAAATAGGATGCAGGAACTATCGCAACGCGGAGCGGCCCATGAACCGGCGTCGAACTCCCCGGTCCGCGAGCGCCGAGGACCTGCTCAGCACCCTGCAGCACCTCACTGCCCGTGCCCGGCGAGAGGTGGAGCTGCACCAGGCGCGCGTCGAACTGGCACAGGCCCTGCAACGCAACATGCTGCCCACGGCGCTGCCCGGTTTCCCCGGACTCCAGACCGCTGCTCGCTACGCTCCCGCCCGCGACGGGCTGGACATCGGCGGCGACTGGTACGACGGTTTCCTGCTGCCGGACGGGGCACTCGGTCTGGCCATAGGCGACGTCCAGGGGCATGACGTGGACGCGGCCGCATTCATGGGGCAGGTCCGGATCGCCATGCGCGCCATCGCCGGATCGGCCGCTGATCCGGGCGAGCTCATGCGCCGGACGAACGACCTGATCATGTCGATGGACTCCGCGCTCTTCGCGACGTGCTCGTTCCTCCGGCTGGATCCGCTGACCCGGGAGCTGCGAAGCGCCCGCGCGGGCCATGTCGCCTCGGTCTGGGCGACGGCCGACGGACGCTCGGGCGTCACCGCCGACGCCGGAGGCCTCCCGCTCGGTGTCGAACCGCACCAGCACTACCCCGTCACCCGGCGCGTTCTCGATACCGACGGCGCTTTCGTCCTGCTCACCGACGGGGTCGTCGAAGGGCCCTCGATGACGATCGACGACGGTCTGGATCGGATCAGGCGTCTCGTGAGCGCCTACTCCGGTGCCGACGCCGACGAGCTGGCGGACCGGGTGCTCCAGGCGGCGGTGTTCACGGGCCACGAGGACGACGCGGCCGTCCTCGTCCTGCGCCATGGCAACGCCTCCGCACGGGCCGGGTAAGCACGTCTCGCCGCCGCGCGTGTCACAACAGCCTCCTTTCGCGGCCGGTGTCTTATGGAACACGTGATCCGCAGCGAGGTAACAAGACGCCGAGCCGTACTCGTCCTGCAGATGCTGGGCATCGCCGCTGCCTACTACGCGTCCGGACGGGCCGGTCTCCTCAGGCCGGTCGAGGTGGAGAGTTCGGTCGTCACTCCCCTGTGGCCGCCCTCGGGGATCGCCCTCGCTTCGCTGTTGTACCTGGGTCCCCGGATCTGGCCCGGAATCGCGCTCGGCGCGCTGCTCACCGTCATCACGGTCAGCGACGGTCTCACGCTCTCGGGGCTGGTCATCGCGACGGGCAGTGCTCTGGCACCGCTGTGCTCCTTCCTTGCCCTGCGCGCGGCCGGATTCCACACCGAACTGGACCGGCTGCGAGACGGGGTCGCCCTGGTCTTCCTGGGAGCCCTCGGCGGCATGGTCATCAGCGCGACGGTGGGTGCCGGGGTTCAGATGCTGAGCGGCGATCTGCCGGCGGCGGAGTACTGGTCGGTCTGGTCGGCCTGGTGGGCAGGAGACGCGATGGGAGTGCTCATGGTCACTCCGCTGCTGCTCGTCCTGCGCAAAGCGCGCCTGCCGACGGTCGACGACCGGTGGGCGGAAGCGGGGGCACTCGCGGTGGTCATCGTCGTGGCGACGCTCGTGGCGACCAGAAGTTCGCTGTCCATGATCTACCTCCTCTTCCCGGTGCTCGTCTGGGCAGCACTTCGCTTCCAACTGGCCGGCAGTGCCCCCTGCGCTCTCTTCATGTCCGTCATGGCGATCATCGCCGGAACCGACGGCGTGGGACCGTTCGCCGGCCACTCCGTGCTCGAGGTCATGCTCAACCTGTGCATCCTCAACGGTTGTGTCGCACTCACCGCGCTCCTTCTCGCGGCGATCGTGACCGAGCACAACAACATCCGCCATGAGACCGAGGTGGCGTGCGAGGAACTGGCCGCCCTGGTCGAGGAGCTCTCGCCACGGCCTTCGGCAGGGGGCGCTTCCGGCGGACCGCGGAGCGGCTGGGACAGCCCTTAGGGCCCTCCGTTCGGATCATGCCTGATCGGCGCGTCCGGCGTGGTCCCAACGAGAAGGGTCAGGGGGTCCAGGGACGACTGGTGTTCTTCACGCCCCCGCCAGCGGCGGCGTCAGCCTGGACCGCCAACGGTTTCCGTACCCGCCCGCGCTCAGCGCCACAGCGCGATCCGCAGGCTGCTCGCAGACGTGAGCGAGCGACAAGCGCACCCTGCCCGACCTGCGATGCTGCCGACCCGACTGGTGGTCAGGGAGTCGACGGCACGGCAGGTTGACGGGCGGCAGACCGGCCGTGCCCGGGAGACCCCGGCCGACGATTCATGAGCGCCGATCGGTAGCTGTGACGAGACACGCCGTCAGCCGGTCCGGCGAGCGTACGGGGAAGGCGCGGACACCGTCACTGGATGCGGGGGAAGGTGTGCGCCAGGAACTCGTTGCGGAACGTGCCGGTGGGATCGAGCCGTTCGACGAGACGCTCGAAGTCGGCGTAGTGGCCGTACAGCTCCCGGAGTGTGCCGGGCGGTGTGGTGAAGACCTTGCCCCAGTGCGGCCTGGCGCGGAAGGGGGCCAGGGCGTCCTCGATGGCCCCGAGGACGGGCGTGACGGCTGCGGTGTCCGGCACCCAGGTGAAGTGGAACGCCACTGAGTCCCTCCCCTGGGCCGGACTGAGCCACAGGTCGTCGGCGGCCACGGTGCGGATCTCCCCGATCTGGAGCACGGGCGAGAACCGCTGCCGGATCCGGTCGAGGGCCTCGTAGGCCGCCACGGCGTCGTGCCGGGCGACGAAGTACTCCGACTGCAGTTCCTCCCCGTTGCTCGGGGTGAATTCGAGGCGGAAGTGGGGCAGCCTGGCGTGCCACGGGCCGCGCGTACCCTGCTGCTCCGTGCAGTGCTCGGCCGCCACACCGGGGACGGGGTGCCTGGGCCCCTGCGCGAGCGTCGCTCCGTGCCACCGGCGAGGAGCGGTGCGGGGCCCGCCGTCCTCCACCCGGTGTTTGAGCCACACCTGGTCGATCGGGCCGCCGTGCCAGCCGGTGAAGAGGCTGACGCTGTAGGCCTGCGACATCACCTCGTCGAACCGGTGGAGCGCCTGCTCCGGCGGTAGCCCCTCGTACACCCACTGCTGGATCTCGAAAGCGGGCACGAGGTCCAGGGTCAGGCGGGTCACCACTCCCAGCGCGCCCATGGAGACCACCGCACCGGCGAAGTCGGCGTCGCCGCGCTTGAGCGTCACGATCCGGCCGTCCGCGGTGACGAGTTCCAGCGCCCTGACGGCACCTGCCAGGGAGCGGTTTCCCACACCCGACCCGTGAGTGCCCGTGGCGCAGGCTCCGGCCACGGAGATATGGGGCAGCGAGCCGAGGTTGTGCAGCGCGAACCCGCTGCGGTGCAGGGTGCCGGTCAGCTCACCGAAGCGCAGACCGGCACTCACCGTCGCGGTGCCGGCCTCCCGGTCGATCTCGACGGATCTGGGCAGGCCCGTGACGGATATCAGGTCACCCCGGGTGTCCGCGACGGTGTTGAACGAATGGCCCGTACCCAGTACTTTGACGGCCGTCCCGGCGGAGACGATGTCCTGCAGTTCGGCCATAGAGGTGGGGGTGTGCAACCGCTCCGCGCCGAAGGTGATGTTGCCGGCCCAGTTCGTCTGGCGGGCGGACGTAACGTGCGCCGAATGGTCGATCATGTCTCCGGAGCTTACGCTCCGGTCGCCGACGGGCTGAGGGCCCACGTCCCGCTACGGCGTAGCCACTGCACCGCTCACGAGCTCAGTACGGCATGGGCCGTCCGGACGGTGTGCGCAGGTCCAGCGGGGGCGGCCCCGCCGGGGGCTGCGGTCGGCGGACGATCTGGATGCGGCCCACGGCCACCACCTCCTCCAGGTAACCCGGTATCTGCCCAGCCGGCCGCCCTTCACACGTCCGCGGCCTGCCGGAGCACGTCCAACCGTGCCCGGGGATGCGGACGCGGCAATGTGCGGTAACGCTTGTGTGGTGGGGGAAGCCGAGCGAGGAGGATCCGCCATGTCCGCGCTGGACAAGATCAAGAAAATGCTGAAGGGCCACGAGGACCAGGCCGGAAAGGGCGTCGACAAGGCAGGAGACATGATCGACGACCGCACTCAGGGCAAGTACAGCAAGCACGTCGACACAGGCCAGGACAAGCTGAAGCAGCAGTTCGGCTCGGACCGTGACCCGGACAACCCGCCCCGCTCCTGATCACGGAATGCCTCGGCCGGTCGTCTGACCGTCGTCCGGTGCCGGGCCCGCCGACGGATCATCCCGTCGCCGGGCCCGGTATTGCGTCGGCCCGTATCCGGGGGCGAATCTCGAGCGCGTGACCGGATTCCTGTTATCGTCCCCGCCGCACGGCGTCTCCCGATTGTGGGAAGTGACGGAACAGGACCCCGGAAGAGTGAGCACAGCATGGGCGAGACCGGCCAGACGGCGTTGATCAAGGCCGCGCAGAGGGGCGACCCCGAGGCACAGGACACGCTCGTTGCGTCCTACCTTCCGCTCGTCTACAACATCGTGGGCCGGGCACTCAACGGCCACGCCGATGTCGACGACGTGGTCCAGAACAGTGTGCTGCGCATGCTCCGGGGCCTGCCCTCCCTCCGCACTCCGAAGAGTTTCCGGTCATGGTTCGTAGCCATCACCATGAACGAGATACGCGAGCACTGGCGTGAGCGCCGGGCCGGCGAGACGTCCGCGGACCGGATGGAGGACGCGTACGAGCTCGTCGATCCGGCTGCCGACTTCGTCGAGCTGACGATCGTCCGGCTCGGTCTGACTGGACAGCGGCGAGAGGCCGCCGAGGCCACTCGGTGGCTGGACGCGGACGATCGCGAGCTGGTGTCCCTGTGGTGGCTGGAGACGGCAGGGGAGCTGACCCGGGCCGAGGTCGCGAGCGCCCTCGACCTGTCTCCCCAGCACACCGCGGTACGCGTCCAGCGGATGAAGGAGCGGCTGGAGGCTGCGCGGGTGGTGGTGCGCGCCCTGGCCGCGGATCCTCGTTGCGTCCTGCTCGAGGACCTGACAGCCGGATGGGACGGCGTGCCGTCCGCCTTGTGGCGCAAGCGCCTGGCTCGTCATGCCCGTGAGTGCACGGTGTGCGCGGGGCACAGGTCCGGCCTGGTGCCGGCGGAGGGCCTGCTGGTGGGGCTCGTTCTCGTCCCAGTGGCGGCGACCGCAGGAGGTCCGCCCGTGGAACTCCTGCCTTCGGCGTTCCTGCCCGCCGCAGTGGGCCTGTCCGGTCCCGGACGTGCCGAGCGTCGGCGGGACGGCGTCAGGCGCCGCCGCCGCACCACGGTCGTCGCCGGTCTGACCGCCGTCGCGGTGCTGGGTGGCGGCGGGGCCGCCGTACACCTGTACACGGACGACACGGGCGACGACCCGGCGACCGCGATAGCTCCGCTCACCGGGCCTTCGGAACCGGTGAGCACACCGTCCTCCCTGTCCCCTTCTCCCACGTCGCCCTCCCCCTCGCCCTCGTCGGCATCACCGTCGCCGTCCGCGACGACGTCCCCGTCCGCTTCCAGGAGCCGGAGCGCCGCTGTCGCTCCCGAGAAGGCTCCGACGCCCCGCACGCCCTCCACGAAACCGGCTGCGGCGCCGAAGGCCTCGTCGGCCCCGTCGGTGACACAGGAAGTCATCGCGCTCGTCAACACCGAGCGGGCGAAGGAGGGCTGCGGGTCGGTCAGCGGCAACGGCATGCTGGCAAAGGCCGCGTCGAGCCACTCCGCGGACATGGTGGCGCGGAACTACTTCTCCCACACCTCGCCGGACGGCACGGACCCCGGCACGCGCATCACCGCTGCCGGATACCGGTGGAGCACGTACGGGGAGAACATCGCGAAGGGCCAGCAGACCGCCGAGTCGGTGATGGACGCCTGGATGAACAGCGAAGGGCACCGGGCGAACATCCTCAACTGCGACTTCAAGGAGATCGGGATCGGGAGAGAGGACTCGTCCGGCAGCCCCGTGTGGACCCAGAACTTCGCGACCGCCCTCTGACACCGGACGTCAAGGCAACCGTCATGTTGCGGAAACGAGCGGGTAGCACCCCCTGCACACAGGGGATCTAGGCTGGGCCCGAACCCAGGCCGAAGGCGTCCGCCGGTGACGACGTCTCCCCCTGCGGACAGGAGCACGGTGCCCACGCCTTCCCCCATTGCCACCCCGCTTCCCCCATGGCTAGCCCACGTACTTCGCGCCCAGCGCGGACCGGTCCCGTGGAGCGCGGTCCTGCGCGGAGCGCTGGCAGCCCTGCCCCTGCTCGTGTCCGTCCTGGCCGAACGGCCGACCGCCGGGGTCCCCGCCGCCCTCGGAGCGATGCTGGCAGGCGTCAACGACCGGCCCGGCAGCCGCCGCGCATCCGTCACCCGGCTGGGCTTCCCCTCTCTTGCGGGCTCGGCCGGCCTGCTGATCGGCACGATGATCGCGGCGGCCGTGGGCAGTGGCCGGTCCCTGGTCGCCCTGCCTCTCCTTTTCGGGCTGTTGGGCCTCGTCGCGGGCGCGCTGAGTTCGACGGGCCCTGTCGCGTCGGCGTGCGGCACACAGGTGCTGGTCGCGGTCGTGATCGGGGCCGGCATGCCGCTGCCTGAACCGGGCCCGCTGCGGGCACTGCTCTTCCTGGCCGGTGCTGGATGGCTCCTGCTGCTCCGGCTGGTCCTCCCGTCCCCGGGCGGGCCGGGCGGGGGGCCGTACCGGCTCGACGGGGAGCGGGAGGCGGCCGCTGCGGTGTACGACGCCGTGGCCCGGCTCCTGCGGGCATCGGGCAGCCCGCACGCCCTGGCCCGGCGCGCCGCGCTGAGCGCCGCGCTCGACCACGCACAGGACGCTTTGTCCGGTCCACGGCTACGGCGCTTCGCGAGCTCTTCGGCCGAACGTCGGCTGCACGCCCGGTATGCGGCGGCGTTCCCGCTGGCAGAGGCCGCGACCGCGCTGGCGTGGGCCGGGACCCCTCTGCCGGCCAGGGTCCTGGAAGGCCCTCGGAGGCTGGCAGCGGCGGTGCGGACCGGTGGGACCTGCGGACCGTTGCCGGCTCCTGCCCGGACGGACGCCGGGCTACGAGCCCTCGACGACGCCCTGCTGCGCGCCGCGGCGGCCTTCGACCGCCCCACCGGGGCGTGGCCGGGCGGACGCGGGAAGCCCTCGTACTCGTCCGTCCTCGGCCGGGCGTGGAGCGCTGCGGGTCGTGAGTACGGTCTCAGGGTCGCGGTGTGCTGCGGCACGAGCACGTGGGTGGCGCAGTGGCTGCATCATGAGCACTGGTACTGGCTCCCCGCCACCACCGTCTTCCTCGTCAAGCCGGATCTCGGGCCGCTGGCCTCCCGGGTGGTGTGCCGGGCCGGGGGGACCGTCGTCGGCGCCGCGGTCTTCGGCCTCGTGGTCATGCTGGTTCCCGGACCGTTGGCGCTGGTCGCGACCGTCGCTCTCTGCGGCGCGTTCCTCCCGGTCGCCACCCGTCACTTCGCCGTGCAGACGGCGGCGGTGACCGTGCTCGTCCTGGCACTCGTCCTCCTGGGCGGTGAACCGCCCGCCTCCTGGGGGCGGGTGGTGGAGTCCCTCATCGCCTGTGGGACGGTGCTGCTCGTCGGGCACCTTCCGCTACCGGGCCGGCGGGGCCACTCCGTGAGGGCCGCCCTCGACGCGGCGGTAGGCGCGGCGCACCGCTACCTGGGACACGTCCTGAACGCCCCGGAGGACCACACCGGGAGGGGTGCGCTGCGCAGGGACGCGTACCGGTCGCTGGCTGCGGCACGCACGGCGATCGATCTGTCGGCCGCCGAGCTCCCTCCGGTGGCAAGGCAGTCAGCCGGATCCGAGGGTGTGGCCGGTGCCGTGGAACGGCTCGTCGACACCACGACGGCGTGTGCGGTGGAGCTGGGCCACCCGCACGCCGAGCTGCCCCGGTCGCATGCGGGACTGCTCGCCGCACATCTCTCCGAGCTCGAGCGGGCGTGGGCAGTTCCGGCGCGGTGAACCCACTTTCCGTGTCGACGGGTCACGCAGGCGCCGTTCTCCCTCGTACGCCGCCGGCCCCCGGGCACCCGGACGCGTGCCCGGACACCCGAGACCGGAATCAGCGGCTGATCATCGTCAGCCCTGCGCAGGTGCCGCCCACCATGCCGACGGTCAGGACGGACAGCGCGACGCAGCGGGCCCTGAGACGGTCATAACGTGCGGAGTACTCACCCCGGAGTTCCATGGCACGGCCGGCGATCCTTGTGAGCGTGTCCCGGCACGCCTCCACCCTGTCCGCCACGTAGACACGCTCGACGTCCTCACGCTGTGCGCTGGTGAGCCAGGGCAGGGCGTCGGTGAAGCTGCGGGCCCGTCGGCGGGCCTCGTCGACCTCGGCGTTCCAGAGCAGGTAGCCCTCGACCTGAGCCAGGCCCCGGGCGCTCTCCTTGTCCGGCTTCACGCGGTCCTCCTCTCATCGAGCCGTCGCCCCGGGGCCCTATTCCTGCTTGTCCCCGGGGGCCACCGTGATGGATTCGTGGGGGCGGTTCACTTCTTCCTCGAGGGCACGGATCGAGGGATAGTGCAGGTCGAACGCCGGGGATTCGGAACGGATCCGCGGAAGGGTCAGGAAGTTGTGGCGCGGGGGCGGGCAGGAGGTCGCCCATTCGAGCGAACGGCCGTAGCCCCACGGGTCGTCGACCTCGATCTTCTTGCCGTACTTGGCGGTCTTCCA
>NZ_JBEXYB010000062.1:0-28809 GCF_040630715.1 Streptomyces sp. NPDC005752
CTGGGCCGGTTGTGTGGGGTTCTGGCTGGTGGGGGTGGTGAGGATCAGGTTGCGGTGCGGGGTTCGGGTGTGTTCGGGCGTCGTGTGGTGCGTGCACCGGGGACGGGTTCTGGGGTGTCGTCCGGTGTGGTGGTGGGTGGGACGGTGTTGGTGACGGGTGGTTCGGGTGCGTTGGGTGGGCATGTGGCTCGGTGGGTGGTGGGTGAGGGTGCCGGCCGTGTGGTGTTGGTGAGTCGTGGTGGTTCGGCTCCGGTGGAGTTGGTGGGGGAGCTCGAGGGTCTGGGTGCGGAGGTGGTGGTCGCTGCGTGTGACGTGAGTGATCGTCATGCTCTGGCTGGGCTGGTGGCCGAGGTTGAGGCTGTCGGCGGTCCGGTGCGTTCCGTGTTCCACGCGGCCGGTGTCGGTCAGATGACCGGCCTGGTGGGTATGACCGCTGATGAGTTCACGGAGGTGCTCCGTGCGAAGGTGACGGGTGCGGACAATCTGGATGCGGTCTTCGGTGACCGGCCGCTCGATGCGTTCGTGTTGTTCTCCTCGATCAGTGCCGTCTGGGGCAGTGGAGGTCAAGCCGCTTACGCGGCGGCCAACGCGCACCTCGACGGCCTGGCCGAGAGCCGACGGGCCCGTGGGCTGACCGCCACCTCGATCGCCTGGGGCCCCTGGGCAGAGGGCGGAATGGCGGATGGCACGACCGAGGACCTGCACCGGCACGGACTCGTCGCGCTGGCTCCTGCCCAGGCGATCACCGAGCTGCACCAGGCGCTCGCCGAGGACGAGACGACCCTCACGGTTGCCGACGTGGACTGGGAACGCTTCGCTCCCGCCTTCACCGCCCGCCGCCCCAGCCCGCTTCTCAGTGAACTCTCCGACGTACGAGCGGCGCTGACGCAACCCGATGAGGAGGAGGACGCCGGCCCCGGCGACGCTGCGATGCTTCTGCGGAAGCGGCTGTCCTCAGCCACAGAGCCGGAGCGGCACCGCATCGTGCTCGAGCTCGTACGGGGCGAGGCGGCGCGAGTGCTGGGGCATGAGTCGTCCGACGCCGTGAAGCCCCGGCGGGGCTTCGTCGAGCTGGGATTCGACTCGCTCATGGCTGTCGAGGTACGCAACCGACTGGCGTCCCACACCGGTCTCCGCCTACCGACCACGCTCCTCTTCGACTTCACCTCGTCCGCGGCGTTGGCGGAGCACCTGCGCTCGGAGCTCGCACAGGACATGTCGGCGGCGGCCCCGGTCACCTCGGCCATCACCGAGTTGGAGCGCATGCTGTCCGGGTTGTCCACCACGGATGTCGACCGGGACGACATCACCGAGAGGCTCCGAAGCCTGTTGACGGCGTGGGGCGTACCGTCGGCGGCTGTCACGCCGTCGGACACACCCACGCCGACGACCGCCGAGGTGGACCCCGCGCTCGACGCGGCCACGTCGGACGAGATGTTCGACCTCATCCAACGCGAATTCGGCAAGTCCTGAACGGCAGTTGTTGACGCGCGTGCAAATCATGGCTTTCTCAAGGGGCGGTGCTGTTTCCGATGGCGAGTGAAGAGAAACTCCTGGATCACCTGAAGTGGATGACCGCTGAGCTTCGGCAGACGAAGCAGCGGCTCCACGAGGTCGAGACCGAGGCCCAGGAGCCGATCGCCATCGTCGGCATGAGCTGTCGGTTTCCCGGCGATGTCCGCTCGCCCGAGCAACTGTGGCAATTGGTCGCAGACGGGTCGGACGCGATCACGGGCTTCCCGACGGACCGGGGCTGGGACGCGGAAGGGCTCTACCACCCCGACCCGGACCATCCCGGCACGACCTACGCCGACCAGGGCGGCTTCCTGACCTCCGTCGGGGACTTCGATGCCGAGTTCTTCGGGATCTCGCCGCGTGAAGCGCTGGCGATGGATCCGCAGCAGCGCCTGCTCCTCGAAACGGCCTGGGAGGCGCTGGAGCGGGCGGGTATCGACCCGGCCTCGCTGCACGGCAGCAGTACCGGTGTCTTCGTCGGCTCCAACGCCCAGGATTACGCCGGCTTGCTGCACAACGACACGGCGGAGCTGGGTGGTTACCTCGCCATCGGCAACTCCGCGAGCGTCATGTCCGGCCGCATCGCTTATGCCCTCGGTCTCCAGGGGCCCGCAGCGACCGTCGACACGGCGTGCTCGTCGTCGCTGGTGGCCCTGCACTGGGCCGCCCAGGCGTTGCGCCGGGGGGAGTGCTCCATGGCGCTGGTGGGTGGGGCGTCGGTGATGTCCACTCCTGGTGCCTTCCTGGAGTTCTCCCGGCAGCGTGGTCTTGCGTCCGACGGCCGGTGCAAGGCGTTCGCCGAGGCGGCTGACGGCACCGGCTGGGGCGAAGGCATCGGCATGTTGCTGGTCGAGCGGCTCTCGGACGCGCGCCGCAACGGCCACCAGGTCCTTGCCGTCATCCGCGGCTCCGCGATCAACCAGGACGGCGCGAGCAGTGGTCTCACCGTCCCCCACGGGCCGTCGCAGCAGCGGGTGATCCGGCAGGCGCTGGCCGACGCCGGGCTTTCCCCGGCCGACGTGGACGCGGTGGAGGCCCATGGCACGGGTACCCGGCTCGGCGACCCGATCGAGGCCCAGTCCCTGCTGGCGACCTACGGTCAGGATCGCCCTGAGCACCGGCCGCTGCGGCTGGGATCACTGAAGTCGAACATCGGTCACACCGCCGGGGCCGCCGGTGTGGCCGGCGTGATCAAAATGGTGATGGCGATGCGGCACGGTGTGCTGCCGCAGACCCTGCACGTCGACAAGCCCTCATCCCACGTGGAGTGGTCGGGAGGCGTGGAGCTCCTCACCGAGTCGGTGGCCTGGCCCGAGACGGGACATCCGCGGCGGGCGGGCGTCTCCTCGTTCGGAATGAGCGGAACCAACGCACACGTCATCCTGGAGCAGGCCCAGGAAGCGGACGAGCGACTGTCGGCGTCGACCGCTGTGCTCCCGGTCGTTCCATGGGTCCTGTCCGCGAGGTCCGCGCCGGCGCTCGCCGAGCAGGCTGCTCGCCTGCTGGCCCAGCACGAAACGGCCCACGACGCCGTCGACTACGGGTACTCCCTCGCCACGGCCCGGACCGCGATGGACCACCGGGCGGTACTCATCGGCGCCGACGGGGAAAGCCTTCTTCGCCAGGTGGCGGCACTCGCCGACGATCCGCAGGCTGCCGGCGCGGTCACCGCCATGTCAGTCGACCACAATCCGATCGCCGTGCTGTTCTCGGGTCAGGGTGCGCAGCGGTCGGGTATGGGTCGTGAGTTGTACGAGGCGTATCCGGTGTTCGCGGATGCGTTCGACGCGGTGTGTGCGGAGCTGGACCGTCATCTGGAGCAGCCGATCCGGGATGTGGTGTTCGAGGGTGGTGAGCGGCTGGATCAGACGCAGTTCACCCAAGCCGGGCTGTTCGCGCTCGAAGTGGCGTTGTTCCGTCTGGTGTCGGCGTGGGGTGTGAAGCCGGACTATCTGCTGGGGCACTCCATCGGTGAGCTGTCGGCCGCGCACGTGGCGGGTGTGCTGTCGCTGGAGGATGCGGCGAAGCTGGTGGCGGCTCGTGGCCGTCTCATGCAGGCGTTGCCGGCGGGTGGGGCGATGGTGTCGCTCCAGGCGTCGGAGGACGAGGTCCTGCCGCTGCTGACCGATGGTGTATCGATCGCCGCGCTCAACGGGCCTTCCGCCACGGTGATCTCCGGTGACGAGGACGCTGTCCTCGCGATCGCCGGCCACTTCGAGGCGCAGGACCGTAAGACGAAGCGGCTTCGTGTCAGTCACGCGTTCCACTCGACCCGTATGGACGCGATGCTGGAGGAGTTCCGCACGGTCGCGGAGAGTCTGACCTTCCAGTCCCCGCAGATCTCTGTGGTCTCGAACGTGTCCGGCCTGCTGGTGTCGGGCGAGGAGATCTGCTCGGCGGACTACTGGGTGGGCCATGTCCGCGAGGCGGTGCGCTTCGGGGACGGGATGCAGGCTCTTCTGGACCAGGGTGTGACTACGTTCCTGGAACTGGGCCCGGACGGTGTGCTGTCCGCGATGGGGCAGGACTGCGTCGAGGAGGCGACCTTCGTCCCGGTTCTGCGCAAGGACCGCAACGAGGCGACGACGCTCGTCACCGCGCTGGCCGAACTCCACGTACGCGGATCGGCCGTCGACTGGGCGGCGTACTTCGCCGGAACCGGCGCCCGTCGCATCGAGCTGCCGACCTACGCCTTCCAGCGGCAGCGCTACTGGCCGAAGAACACCTGGCACCGGACCGGAGACGTTGCCGGGCTCGGAATGCGCACCGGCGATCACCCGCTCCTCGCCGCCGTGGTCGGCCTGGCTCACACCGATGAGTTCCTGTTCACGGGGCGTCTGTCGCTCCAGACACAGCCCTGGCTCGCCGACCACGCCGTCATGGGTTCGGTGCTGCTCCCCGGCACGGCCTTCGTCGATCTGGCCCTCCACGCGGGCGATCACGTCGGCTGCGAACTGGTGGACGAGCTGACCCTGCAGGCCCCACTGGTGCTCCACGAGTCCGAGGGTGTCCAACTGCAGGTCGTGGTGGGCACTCCCGAGGCCGACGGACGCAGGCCCATCAGCGTGCACTCGCGCCCGGGGGAGGCCGACGGCGAGGAGAACGACTGGACGCAGCACGCCGCCGGCCTGCTCGCCCCGGCGGACGAGTCCGTCGAGTCCGCCGCCGAATCCTCGGTGCGTGACTCCCTGCGAGCCTGGCCGCCCCGCGACGCGACCGAGATCGGTGTCGAAGGGCTGTACGAACGACTCGCTGACCAGGGCTTCGGCTACGGTCCGGCCTTCCAGGGGCTGCAGCGGGTCTGGCGCCGTGGTGAGGAGGTCTTCGCCGAAGTGGCCGTGACCGGCCTCGATGTCGCCGGATTCGGTGTGCACCCAGCGCTGTTGGACTCCGCACTCCACTCCCTCGCGACAGGTGGTCTGCTGGGCGACGCCGGGCCGGAGGACCCTGCGAGCCACGAACGACGCGGCTGGCTGCCGTTCTCATGGAACGGGGTATTTCTCCGCGCCACCGGGTCCACGACGCTGCGGATGCGGATCGCGTCCACGGGGCGCGACAACACGATGTCGCTCGTCCTGGCCGATGCCTCCGGACAACTCGTCGCACGAATAGAGGCATTGACGCTTCGCCAGGTGTCCGCCGAGCAGTTCGACGACCGACGTCGTGCCACCGCGGACTCGATGTTCCAGCTGAGCTGGGTCCAGATCGCCCAGGACGCGCCCTCCCCGGAGCCGGTTGACGGGGAGCACGCGTGGGCCGTACTGACAGCTGAAGGGGCCGGCCCCGGCCTCGACGCCTGCGATGCGTACGCGGACCTGACCGCGTTGAGCGCAGCCCTCGACGCGGGAGTCGCCGCACCGGACGTCGTACTGGTCGACGCCACCGACGGCGCGGCTGACGGTGCCGACGTCCTCGAAGCCGCTCACCGCACCGCGCACCGTACGCTCGGGCTCCTGCAGGAATGGCTGGCCGAACCGCGCCTCGACGAGGCCAGGCTGGTCGTCGTCACCCGAGGCGCGGTCGACACGGGCGGCGACACGCGTGCCGCCGCCGACCTGTCCGCCGCCCCGGTGTGGGGCTTGGTGCGGTCGGCGCAGTCGGAGAACCCGCAGCGGTTCGTCCTGCTGGACCTGGACGGGACGACCGGACCCGACGTCAGCGTCGTACGCCGCGCGATCGACAGCGGCGAGCCGCAGCTGGCCCTACGTGACGGAGCGCTCCACGCACTCCGCTTCGTACGTTCCGGGCAGGACGGCACACTGCTCCCGCCGGTGGACGGCACGGCCTGGCGACTCGACAGCGTGAGCAAGGGGACGCTCGACGGGCTGCGGCTGCTGCCCCACCCGGAAGCGTGCAACGAGCTCGGATCCGGCCAGATACGCGTGGCCGTGCGTGCCGCGGGGCTCAACTTCCGTGACGTCCTGATCGCCCTCGACATGTACCCGGGGCACGCCACGATGGGCATCGAGGGCGCCGGTGTCGTGCTGGAGACCGGCCCCGACGTGACCGGGGTCGTCCCCGGCGACCGTGTGATGGGCCTGCTGAGCGGAGGCTTCGGCCCCACCGCGGTGACCGATCACCGCATGGTCGCGAGGATTCCCGACGGTTGGTCGTTCACCGAGGCCGCCTCGGTGCCCATCGTGTTCCTCACCGCGTACTACGGTCTGGTCGACCTGGCCGCGGTCCAGCCCGGCGAATCGGTCCTCGTGCACGCGGCGGCTGGCGGGGTGGGCATGGCGGCCACACAGCTGGCGCGCCACCTCGGCGCCGAGGTGTTCGGGACGGCCGGTCCGGTCAAGTGGGACACGCTGAGGGAACTCGGACTGCACGACGAGCACATCGCCTCCTCGCGGACGCTGGAGTTCGAGGAGCAGTTCCGCGCCGTCACCGACGGACGGGGCGTCGACGTGGTCCTGGACTCCCTCGCCGGGCCGTTCGTGGACGCCTCGCTGCGCCTGCTTCCCCGTGGTGGACGGTTCGTGGAGATGGGCAAGGCGGACGTGCGCGACCCCGACGCGGTCGCGCAGGCCCACCCCGGGGTCACCTACCAGGCGTTCGACGTCATCCAGGCCGGGCCCGAGCGGATCGGCCGGATGCTGGCCGAGGTGGTCGCGCTGTTCGAAAGCGGGGCGCTGCGTCCGCTTCCGGTGCGGACCTGGGACGTCCGCCGCGCAGCGGAGGCATTCCGCTTCCTCAGCCAGGCCCGCCACATCGGAAAGGTGGTGCTCACCGTTCCGCAGCCGCTCGACCGCGACGGCACCGTGCTGCTCACCGGCGGCACCGGATCGCTCGGCGGTGTACTCGCCCGGCATCTGGTCGCCACGCACGGCGCCCGGCACCTGGTGCTGGCGGGAAGGGGCGGGCCTGACGCGCCGGGCGCGCAGGAGCTCGCCGCCGAACTGACCGAACTCGGCGCCACCACTGTCACTCTGGCCGCATGCGACGTCTCCGACGCCGAGGCACTCGCCGGCCTCCTCGCGTCCATCGACGACGCGCACCCGCTGACCGCCGTGGTCCATGCCGCGGGTGTGCTCGACGACGGCATCATCTCCTCACTCACCGACGACCGCCTGGACGCGGTCATGGGGCCCAAGGCGGATGCAGCCTGGCATCTGCACCGGCTGACCCGGGATCTGGACCTCTCGGTGTTCGCACTGTTCTCCTCCACCTCCGGACTGCTGGGAGCGCCGGGCCAAGGGAACTACGCGGCCGCGAACGTCTTCCTCGACTCGCTGGCCCAGGCCAGACGGAGGCAGGGTCTCGCGGCGACTTCCCTCGCCTGGGGCCCGTGGGAACAGGCCGGTGGCATGATCGACCGGCTCCGCGGGGCGAGCGCGGGCCGCAGCACCAGGGGCGGACTGTTCACGCTGTCGGCGCAGGAGGGTGTGGCTCTGTTCGACGCCGCACTCGCCGTCGACGAAGCCGTGGTCGTACCGGTGAAGCTGGACGCGACCTTCCTGCGCGGCAGGGCGGATGAGCCGTCCCTGTTCAAGGGGCTGGGACTCGGCGGACGCAGGTCCAACAGGCGCAGCGTGGCTTCGGCGGCCGTCGAGGCCTCCACGCTCACCGAGCGGCTGAGGGGACTGGACGAGTCGGAGCAGACACAGACGCTCGTGGAACTCGTCAGTGCCCGAGCCGCCGCTGTTCTCGGACACTCGGACGCGGACGCCGTACGCCCCGGCCGGGCGTTCAAGGAGCTCGGCTTCGACTCGCTCACCGCCGTCGAGCTGCGCAACCGCCTGGGTGCGGCGACCGGACTACGGCTTCCCGCATCGCTGATCTTCGACTACCCGACCCCGGCCCTGATGGCCGCCCACCTGCACAGCGTGCTGGTCGAGACCCCCGGATCACCCGCATCCGCCGAATCCGCCGTACGGGCCGGAGCGGCGGACACCGACGAGCCGGTCGCGATCGTGGCCATGAGCTGCCGCTACCCCGGCGGCGTCAACTCCCCCGAGGACCTCTGGGACCTTGTCGCCACCGGCACCGACGGGATCTCCGGCTTCCCCACCGACCGGGGCTGGCGGCTGCCGTCGCCCGACGACGGCTCCGACCTGCCCCACGAAGGCGGGTTCGTCCACGACGCGGGCGAGTTCGACGCCGCCTTCTTCGGGATCTCACCGCGTGAGGCGCTGGCGATGGATCCGCAGCAGCGGCTGCTGCTCGAGGCGGCCTGGGAGGCGTTCGAGCGGGCAGGCATCGCTCCCGCATCCGTACGCGGCAGTCGTACCGGCGTCTTCGCCGGTACGTCCTCCACCGGATACGCCACATCGCTCGCCCAACTCCCCGAGGGCGTCGCCGGACACGTACTGACCGGAACCGCAGGCAGCGTCGTCTCCGGGCGGGTGGCGTACACCTTCGGCCTGGAAGGACCCGCCGTGTCGGTCGACACGGCGTGCTCCTCCTCGCTGGTGGCGCTGCACCTGGCCATGCAGGCGCTGCGGTCGGGCGAATGCTCCATGGCACTGGCGGGTGGCGCCATGATCATGGCCGACGAAGGAATCTTCGCCGAGTTCGGCGGGCACGGCGGCCTCGCCGTGAACGCCCGCTGCAAGGCCTTCTCCGACGACGCCGACGGCACCGCGTGGTCCGAGGGTGTGGGCCTGCTGCTCCTCGAACGGCTCTCGGACGCTCGGCGCAACGGCCATCAGGTCCTGGCGGTGGTGCGGGGCTCGGCGGTCAACCAGGACGGTGCGTCGAACGGTCTGACGGCGCCGAACGGTCCCTCGCAGCAGCGGGTCATCCGCCAGGCCCTGGCCAATGCCGGTGTCTCGCCGGCACAGGTCGACGCCGTGGAGGCACACGGCACGGGGACCCGGCTGGGCGACCCGATCGAGGCGCAGGCACTGCTGGCGACGTACGGGCAGGGCCGGCCGGCCGACCGTCCGCTCTTCCTGGGCTCGCTGAAGTCGAACATCGGCCACGCACAGGCTGCCGCAGGTGTGGCCGGCGTCATCAAGATGGTGATGGCGATGCGGCACGGTGTGCTTCCCCGGACCCTGCACCTCGACAAGCCTTCCTCCCAAGTCGACTGGTCCGCGGGAGCTGTTGAGCTCCTGACCCGGCCGGTGGCGTGGCCGGAGAAGGACGAGCCGCGCCGGGCGGGTGTGTCGTCGTTCGGGATCAGTGGTACGAACGCGCACGTCATTCTTGAGCAGGCGCCGGACGACGAAACTGCTGTGGGGGCCGGACTTCCGGCCGATGCGGTGCTGCCGTTCGTACTGTCCGGGAAGTCGCCCGACGCCGTGGCGGAGCAGGCGGCCCTGCTGGCCGGTCTGCTGGACCGGGAGCCCGGTCTCGCCCTGGGGGACGCCGCTTGGTCGTTGGCCACCACCCGTACGAGGTTCACGCATCGTGCGGTACTGGTTGCCGGCGATACCGAGGAGCTCAGGTCGGGCCTGGAGGCCCTGGTGGAGGGGCGGTCGGGGCCGGGTGTGGTGCGGGGTGTCGCTGATGGTGTGGTGCGTCCGGTGTTCGTGTTTCCGGGGCAGGGGTCGCAGTGGGTGGGTATGGCTGCGGGGCTGATGGAGTCCTCGGTCGTGTTCGGGGAGCGGATGCGGGAGTGTGCGGCGGCGTTGTCGGTGCATACGGACTGGTCGTTGCTGGATGTGTTGCGTGGTGAGCCGGGTGCTCCTGGTTTCGGTCGGGTTGATGTGGTGCAGCCGGTGTTGTGGGCGGTGATGGTGTCGTTGGCCGAGGTGTGGCGTGCTGCTGGTGTGGTGCCTGCTGCGGTGATGGGGCATTCGCAGGGTGAGATCGCTGCTGCGTGTGTGGCGGGTGGGCTGTCCTTGGAGGACGGTGCGCGGGTGGTGGCGTTGCGGAGCCGCGCGATCGTGGAGCTGTCGGGTCTGGGCGGCATGGTGTCCGTCGCGGAGCCGGTGGAGCTGCTTCGTGAGCGGCTGGTCGCGTGGGAGGGCCGGCTTTCGGTCGCGGCGGTGAACGGTCCGTCCTCGGTGGTCGTCAGCGGTGACGGTGACGCCCTGGAGGAGTTGCTTCTTGCGTGCAAGGCGGATGAGGTGCGTTGCAAGCGCATCGATGTGGATTACGCGTCGCACAGCGCGCACGTGGAACGCATCCATGACCGGTTGCTGGAGGTGCTGGCGGATCTGTCTCCGCGTACGTCGGAGGTGCCGTTGTATTCGACGGTGACGGGTGAGTTGCTGGACACGGCGGGGATGGACGGCGAGTACTGGTACACCAACCTGCGCCGGACCGTCCTGCTGGAGAAGACGACCCGGGCGCTGCTGACTTCGGGGCACGGTGTGTTCGTCGAGGTCAGCCCGCACCCGGTGCTCACCATGGGTCTGCAGGAGACGTTCGCCGCCGTCGGTAGTGATGCGGTGGCGTTGGGGACGTTGCGGCGGGACGAGGACGAGGCCCGGCGTCTCATGACGTCGCTGGCCGAGGCCCATGCGCACGGAGCCGAGCTCGACTGGCGGGTCCTGTTCGAGGGTGCCGACGCCCAGCGTGTCGACCTGCCGACGTACCCCTTCCAGCGTCAGCACTACTGGCTCAAGTCAGCCGCCGGACAGGTCCACGACATCTCGGCGACCGGAATCCAGCCCGGAGGGCACGCCCTGCTCTCCGGGGCGATCCGGCTGGCCGACTCCGACGGTGTGGTGCTGACGGGCAGGTTGTCGGTCGACACACACCCCTGGCTCGCCGATCACGTCGTTCTGGGCTCGGTTCTGCTTCCGGGAACGGCCTTCGTCGACCTGGCTCTGCACGCCGTCGACCAGGTCGGCTGTGAGCTGCTGGACGAGCTCACGATCGAGGCACCGCTGGTCGTCCCGGACGCGGGCGCGGTCGTGATCCAGGTGACGGTGACCCTGCCGGACCGGTCGGGCCGCAGCACCGTACGCATCCACGCGGCACCTGCCGGAGCACCGGAGGACGTCTGGACCCTGCACGCATCCGGCACGGCGACGTGCGGGGAAGTGCCGGCTGCGGACAGTCTGGGCGAGTGGCCGCCGACCGGTGCCCGGAGGCTCGCCGTGGACACCCTCTACGAGTCGCTCGCCGAGGCCGGCTACGGATACGGACCCTTGTTCCAAGGGCTTCGGGCTGCGTGGCGGCAAGGCGACGACGTGTACGCGGAGGTGTCCCTGCCGGAAGAGGCGGACGTCGAGGGCTTCGGGGTTCACCCCGCTCTGCTGGACGCCGCCCTGCACGCGCTGGGCTGGTCGACACCCCGTGACGCCGGAGGCGAACCGGGCGCCGTCGAGCTGCCGTTCGCCTGGAGCGGGGTCTCGCTCGGCGCGGTCGGCGCGCGTGCGCTGAGGGTCCGGATCCGGCGCGCGCGGTCGGGAGTCTCCTTGCTGCTGGCCGACGGAACGGGATGCCCGGTCGCCTCCGTCGAGACGCTCGCACTCCGGCCCATCAGGCCGGAACAGCTGAAACCTTCGGAGTATGCACTCGGTGACGCGATGTTCCGGGTCGAGTGGGCGGCGAAGCCGATGGGCTCCGTGATGCCGACGGATTCCTCCGATGCCCTCCCCGCAGTCGCCCGCTACGCCGACCTTGCCTCCCTGGACGCGGCACCGGACGCGATGGCGGTGTCATTCGCGGACGCGGGCCACGAATGCGTCGACGCGGCGTCCCGGGCTCACGAGATCGCGCGTCAGGCAATGGAGTTGACGCAGAAGTGGCTCGCAGATGAGCGATGCGCCGATGCCCGCCTGGTGGTGATGACTTCAGGGGCTGTGGCTTGTGGCGTCGGCGCTGTGCCGGATCCGGCGCAGGCTGCTGTCTGGGGTCTGGTGCGTGCGGCTGAGACGGAGAATCCGGGTCGGTTCGTGCTGGTCGATGTCGAGGGGGTCGATGAGTCGGTTCTGTCGGCTGTGGTGGCTTCGGGTGAGCCGCAGGTGGCGGTGCGTGGTGGTGAGGTGTTCGTGCCGAGGTTGGCGCGGGTGTCTGTTGGTGGTGGGAGTGCTCCGGATGCCGACTCCAACTCTGTGGGCACGGTGTTGGTGACGGGTGCCAGTGGTGTGCTGGGTGGGTTGGTGGCGCGTCATCTGGTGGTGGAGCGTGGGGTTCGGCATCTGTTGCTGGTGAGCCGTAGGGGTGGGGATGCCCCGGGGGCGGCTGGTCTTGTCGCGGAGTTGGAGGATCTGGGTGCGCGGGCTGGTTTCGTGGCGTGTGATGTGGCGGATCGTGCCGCGTTGGCCGTGGTGCTGGACGGTGTCGCTGCTGAGCATCCGTTGATGGGTGTGGTGCATACGGCGGGTGTGCTGGACGACGGTGTGGTGTCGTCGTTGACGCCGGAGCGGCTTGCTGCGGTGTTGCGGCCGAAGGTCGATGCGGCGTGGAATCTGCACGAGTTGACGTGTGGCATGGGTTTGTCGATGTTCACGTTGTTCTCGTCGGCGGCGGGTGTGTTCGGTGGTGCGGGTCAGGCGAACTACGCCGCGGCGAACGCGTTCCTCGACGCGCTGGCGGAGGTGCGGCGGGCGGAAGGGCTTGCGGGGCAGTCGCTGGCCTGGGGTCTGTGGGCTCAGTCGAGTGAGATGACGGGTCAGCTCGGTGCGGATGATCTGCGGCGGATGGCCCGGGGTGGTCTGCTTCCGTTGTCCTCGGCGCAGGGACTCGAACTGCTCGACATGGCAAGCGCGTTGCCCGGTGAGGCTGCGCTGGTACCCATCCGGGTGGATACGGCCGCTCTACGACTGCGTCCGGAGATGGCTCCGCTGATGCTGCGGGGTCTTGTCCGGGTGTCGAACCGACGGCAGGCCGACACCGGCACCGACCGTGCGCAGTCCTTCGCGCGCACCCTTCTCGGACTGGAGCCGGCCGAACAGGAGGCGCGCGTCCTCGAACTCGTACGCATCGAAGTCGCCTCCACCCTGGGCCACGGCTCGAGCGAGGCGATCAAGCCTCGGCAGGCGTTCACCGATCTGGGCTTCGACTCGCTGACCGCTGTGGATCTGCGTAACCGGCTCAACGCGGTCATGGGACTACGGCTGCCGGCGACCCTCGTCTTCGACTATCCGACCCCCGCGACGCTGGCGGACTACATTCGGGCGGAGATCCTCGGTACGCACAGTGAGCCGACCGCGGCTGCCGGAACGACCGGTACAATTGCGGACGATCCGATCGTGATCATCGGTATGAGCTGCCGCTACCCCGGCGGAGTGTCCGGGCCGAAGGACCTGTGGCACCTGCTCTCCACCGCCGGTGACGCGGTCACGGGCATCCCGGCCGACCGGGGCTGGGACGTGGACGGGCTGTTCGACCCGGACCCGGACAGGCCCGGTACGTCGTACACCCGCGAGGGCGGGTTCCTGCACGACGCCACACACTTCGACGCGGAGTTCTTCGGGATCTCGCCGCGCGAGGCGGTGGCGATGGACCCGCAGCAGAGGCTGCTCCTGGAGGCCTCATGGGAAGCGGTGGAGTCGGCGGACATCGATCCCGCCTCCCTGCGTGGCAGCAGGACCGGCGTCTTCGCAGGCCTCATGTACCACGACTTCGCGGCGTACGCCGCAGCGTCCGCCGAGAGCCTCGAAGGGCACCTCACCACGGGCACCGCGGGAAGTGTCGCTTCGGGGCGGGTGTCGTACACCTTGGGCCTGGAGGGTCCTGCGGTGACGGTGGATACGGCGTGTTCGTCGTCGTTGGTGGCGTTGCACTGGGCGATTCAGGCGTTGCGGTCGGGTGAGTGCTCGATGGCTCTGGCCGGCGGTGTGACGGTGATGGCTACCCCTGGCACGTTCGTCGAGTTCTCCCGCCAGCGAGCTCTCGCGGTGGACGGCCGCTGCAAGTCCTTCGCGGCCGGTGCCGACGGCACCGGCTGGGGCGAGGGTGTCGGCATGCTGCTGGTGGAGCGGTTGTCGGACGCGCGGCGCAACGGGCACAGGGTGCTGGCGGTCGTACGTGGCTCGGCGGTGAATCAGGATGGTGCGTCGAACGGTCTGACGGCGCCGAACGGTCCGTCGCAGCAGCGGGTGATCCGGCAGGCTCTGGCCAATGCCGGTCTGTCGGCTTCGCAGGTGGATGCGGTGGAGGCGCACGGGACCGGTACCAAGCTGGGTGACCCGATCGAGGCGCAGGCGCTGTTGGCGACGTACGGGCAGGAGCGTGCGAAGGATCGGCCGCTGCTGCTCGGGTCCATCAAGTCGAACATCGGTCACACACAGGCTGCGGCGGGTGTCGCCGGGATCATCAAGATGGTTCTCGCGATGCGGCACGGTGTCCTGCCTCAGACCCTGCACGTCGACGCGCCGACACCTCAGGTGGACTGGTCGGCGGGTGCGGTGGAGTTGCTGACGGAGTCGGTGGCGTGGCCGGAGTCGGGCGAGGCCAGGCGGGCGGCGGTGTCGTCGTTCGGGATCAGTGGTACGAACGCGCACGTCATTCTTGAGCAGGCGCCGGACGACGAAGTTGTCGTGGGGGCCGGGCTTCCGGCCGATGTCGTGTTGCCGTTCGTGCTGTCCGGGAAGTCGGATGGGGCGTTGCGGGACCAGGCGGCGCGTCTGGCGGAGTCGTTGGCGGGCACGCCGGGTGTTCCGGTGCGGGATCTCGCGCACGCGCTGGCGATGGGACGGTCGCGCTTCGAGCACCGTGCGGTGGTCGTGGCCGCAGGTGCCGATGAGCTCGGTTCGGCTCTGGGCGCCCTGGTGGAGGGGCGGTCGGGGCCGGGTGTGGTGCGGGGTGTCGCTGATGGTGTGGTGCGTCCGGTGTTCGTGTTTCCGGGGCAGGGGTCGCAGTGGGTGGGTATGGCTGCGGGGTTGATGGAGTCCTCGGATGTGTTCGGGGAGCGGATGCGGGAGTGTGCGGCGGCGTTGTCGGTGCATACGGACTGGTCGTTGTTGGATGTGTTGCGTGGTGAGTCGGGTGCTCCTGGGTTTGGCCGGGTTGATGTGGTGCAGCCGGTGTTGTGGGCGGTGATGGTGTCGTTGGCTGAGGTGTGGCGTGCTGCTGGTGTGGTGCCTGCTGCGGTGTTGGGGCATTCGCAGGGTGAGATCGCTGCGGCGTGTGTGGCGGGTGGGCTGTCCTTGGAGGACGGTGCGCGGGTGGTGGCGTTGCGCAGCCGGGCGATCGTGGAGCTGTCGGGTCTGGGCGGCATGGTGTCCGTCGCGGAGCCGGTGGAGCTGCTTCGTGAGCGGCTGGTCAAGTGGGAGGGCCGGCTTTCGGTCGCGGCGGTGAACGGTCCGTCGTCGGTGGTCGTCAGTGGTGACGGTGACGCGCTGGACGAGCTGCTGCTTGCGTGCAAGGCGGATGAGGTTCGTTGCAAGCGCATCGATGTGGACTACGCCTCGCACAGTGCGCACGTGGAACGCATCCATGACCGGCTGTTGGAGGTGCTGGCGGATCTGTCTCCGCGTACGTCGGAGGTGCCGTTGTATTCGACGGTGACGGGTGAGTTGCTGGACACGGCGGGGATGGACGGTGAGTACTGGTACACCAACCTGCGCCGGACGGTGCGTCTGGAGGAGACGACGAGGGCTCTGCTGGACGCGGGGCATCGTGTGTTCGTGGAGGTCAGTCCGCATCCGGTGCTTCAGCTCGGTCTGCAGGAGACGTTCGAGGCGGCCGGTAGTGACGCGGTGGCGTTGGGGACGTTGCGGCGGGACGAGGACGAGGCCCGGCGCTTCATGACGTCGCTGGCCGAGGCACACGTCAACGGCGTCGAGCTCGACTGGAAGACCTTGTTCGGCGGTCAGGTTCCCGCGCATGTCGATTTGCCGACCTATGCCTTCCAGCGGCGGCATTACTGGCCGGAAGCCCTGGCCGCCCCGGCTGTGGGTGTCGTGGACCCGGTCGACGCCCAGTTCTGGGACGCCGTCGAGGGCGAGAACCTGGACGCCCTCATGCGCACCCTCGGAGGGACGCAGAGCGAGGCGGCCCTGCAGACGGTCCTGCCCGCACTCGCGGCCTGGCGACGTGAACGCCGCAACGGGTCCACGATCGACGGCTGGCGCTATCGCATCGACTGGACCCCGCTGGCCAAGGCGAAGTCCCCGAGCCTTTCCGGACAGTGGATCGTGTTGATCCCGGAGGCGCTGCGCGATGACGCGACGGTCCTTGCCTGTGACGCGGCTCTGACGCAGAACGGGGCGCGAGTATCGGCCTTGGTGGTGCCTGCGGGCGAATCCGACCGGGACGCGCTCGCCGGGAGCATCCGCCAACTCCTCGACCTGGGCGACAGCGAGGTGGCCGGCGTGCTGTCGTTCCTCGGGGCCGACGAAACCCCTGACCCCGTACACGCTGCGGTGCCCTCCGCCGTGACATCGACACTGGCTCTGGTGCAGGCGCTCGACGCCGTGGAGGTCCAGGCACCCCTCTGGTGCGCCACCAAGGGGGCCGTGCAGGTCAGCGATTCCACCGACCGCACCGTCAGCGTCGCCCAGGCGCAGGTGTGGGGGATGGGGCGGGTCGTCGGACTGGAACGGCCCGGCAACTGGGGCGGCCTGATCGACCTGCCGGCCGAAGGGGTCGACACACGTATCACCGACAGCCTGTGCGGCATCCTGTCCGACGCGGCCGGTGAGGATCAGGTAGCTGTGCGCCCGGCGGGCGTCTTCGGCCGCCGGTTGGTGCGGGCCCCCCTGAACGGAGCGGACTCCGCCACCCCCTGGAACGCCGAAGGCACCGTGCTGATCACGGGAGGTACGGGTGCCCTGGGCGGGCATGTGGCCAGGTGGCTGGCCGGGCGGGGCGCGGAGCGGCTCGTCCTCACCAGCCGTCGCGGCATTGCCGCGCCGGGCGCGGCAGAACTCGAGGCAGAGCTGACTGCTCTGGGCACCAAGGTCTCCGTTGTCGCCTGCGACGTCTCCGACCGGGCTCAGGTGGCCGAGCTGGTCGAACGGCTCAGTCAGGAGGGCAGCCCCGTCCGCAGCGTCATCCACACCGCCGGGATCAGCGACAGCGTCGCTCTGGCCGACACCGAGCCGGCTGCGTTCGCCGAGGTGCTCTCCGGTAAGACGGCCGGCGCCGCCCACCTGGACGAACTCCTCGGCGGAACGCTGGACGCGTTCGTCATGTTCTCGTCGATCGCAGGGGTCTGGGGCAGTGCGCGCCAGGCCGCGTACGCGACCGCGAACGCTGCACTCGACGCGCTGGCGATCCGTCGCCGCGCCCAGGGCTGGTCGGCCACGTCGGTGGCCTGGGGACAGTGGGCGGACAGCGGAATGGCCGCAGGCGACACCGGTGAGCAGCTGACCAGGCTCGGGCTGGCGCCGATGGAGCCCGGCCTGGCGGTCGCCGCGCTCCAGCGCGCGATCGAGCACGACGAAGCGCCGATCGTCACGGTGGACGTGGACTGGCCGCGGTTCGCCACGGCGTTCACGACCCTGCGGCAGAGCCCGCTCATCGGCGGCCTGCCCGAAGTGAGGGCCGCGCTCACGAGCCCCGAAGAGACCGCGGAGCCCGACGGCGCGGGCACGGCCGATGCGCTGACCCAGCGCATGCTGGACCTCTCGGGACCGGAGCAGGATCATCTGCTGCTGGAACTCGTGCAGGAGCGGGCGGCCACCGTGCTGCGGCTCGACACACCGAACGCGGTACGCCCCGACCGGGCCTTCCGCAACCTCGGATTCGACTCGCTGACCGCAGTGGAGCTGCGCAACCAGCTCGCGGAGGCGACCGGCCTGCGGCTGCCGGCCGCGCTGGTCTTCGACCACCCCACGCCCGCCGCCCTCATCACCTACCTCCGGGGCAAGCTGCTTCCGGAGGACGGCCGGGCCGGTGGTGAGGGCTCCGCCGCGTACGGCGACGTGGACGAGGCCGTGGTGCGCAGTGCACTGGCCACCGTGCCGCTGGACCGGCTCAGGGCAGCCGGACTGCTGGACACCTTGATGACGCTCGCGGACGAACACGGCGGAGCGCAGGCTTCCCCGCCCGCGGGTGACGACAACGACTCGATCGACGAGATGGACGCCGAGAGCCTGATCCAAATGGCTCTGGGCAACGGCGATTCCTGATGATGCGCGAAGTGTGGAGTTCATGATGGCTAGTTCGGGTGACAAGGTTCTCGAAGCGCTGCGCGCGTCCCTCAAAGAGGTCGACCGGTTGCGGAGGGAGAACACCCAGCTCACCGGCGCGGCCAGGGAGCCGATCGCGATCATCGGGATGAGCTGCCGGTACCCGGGTGGGGTGGCGAGTCCCGAAGACCTGTGGCGGCTGGTCGCCTCGGGTACCGACGCGGTGGGTGCCTTCCCGACCGACCGTGGCTGGGACCTCGACGGGCTCTACCAGGCGGGCGGCGCCAACGCGACGACCTTCGAGGGCGGCTTCGTCGACGGCGTCACCGACTTCGACGCCTCGTTCTTCGGGATCTCCCCCCGCGAGGCGCTGTCCATGGACCCGCAGCAGCGCCTCCTGCTCGAGGAGTCGTGGAAGGCGCTGGAGCGGGCCGGGATCGCTCCGACCTCACTCCACTCCACCCAGACCGGTGTCTTCGTCGGCGCACAGAGTTCCGGCTACGAGACCAGCCTGCGCCAGTCCGACGACAACGTCGACGGCTATTACGTCACCGGCACCGCCGGCAGCGTCGTGTCCGGCCGCATCGCCTACTCGCTCGGCCTGGAGGGGCCCGCGGTGACGGTCGACACCGCGTGCTCGTCCTCGCTCGTGGCACTTCACCTCGCAGTCCAGGCGTTGCGTCAGCGCGAGTGCTCCCTCGCGCTGGCAGCCGGCGTGACCGTCATGAACAACCCCGGCGCGTTCGCCGAGTTCAGTCAGCAGGGCGGTCTCGCAGGTGACGGTCGCTGCAAGTCCTTCGCTGCGGCTGCCGACGGGACCGGCTGGGCCGAGGGCGTGGGCGTGCTCCTCGTGGAGCGGCTGTCCGACGCGGTACGCAACGGGCACAACGTGCTCGCGGTCGTACGGGGCTCCGCGGTGAACCAGGACGGTGCGAGCAACGGACTGACCGCCCCCCACGGCCCGTCGCAGCGACGCGTCATTCGCGCGGCTCTGGCCAACGCGGCGCTCTCGCCCTCCCAGATCGACGCCGTCGAGGCCCATGGCACCGGCACGGTGCTCGGCGACCCCATCGAGGCCCAGGCCGTGGTGGAGACGTACGGCCAGGACCGGCCTCAGGACCGCCCGCTGCTGCTGGGCTCGATGAAGTCCAACTTCGGCCACGCCCAGGCCGCTTCGGGCGTAGCCGGTGTGATCAAGATGGTCATGGCGCTCCGCCACGGCTCGCTCCCGCAGACCCTGCACGTGGACGAGCCGACGCCGCACGTCGACTGGTCGGCGGGGTCGGTACAGCTACTCACCGAGCCGGTGGAGTGGCCGGAGACCGGTCAGCCGCGGCGGGCGGGCGTGTCCTCGTTCGGTGTGAGTGGTACCAACGCGCACATCATCGTCGAGCAGGCACCGGTCGGGGACGGTGCCGACGGCACCGACGAGACCGAGCCCGGCTGGGCCCCGCCGGTCGTCCCGTGGCTCGTCTCGTCTGCCGGTGCCCAGGCACTGCAGGCACAGGCTCAGACTCTGCTGGCGCACATGGAGACCACCGGTGCCCCCTCCTCGGGGGCGCTCGACATCGGCTACTCCCTTGCCGTCGGCCGCGCCGCGCTCGAGCACCGGGCCGTGGTGCTCGAGGCCGGGCGCGAGGACCTCCTGGAAGGCGTACGGGAGCTGGCTTCAACCGGTTCCGGGGCGAGGGTGGTACGCGGTTCGACCGTGCCCGGTGGTCTCGCGGTGTTGTTCTCGGGTCAGGGTGCGCAGCGGTCGGGTATGGGCCGTGAGCTGTACGGGGCGTACCCGGTGTTCGCCGAGGCCTTTGATGCCGTGTGTGCGGAACTGGACCGGCACGTGGACCGTTCGGTGCGGGATGTGGTGTTCGAGGGTGGTGAGCTGCTGGATCAGACGCAGTACACGCAGGCGGGTCTGTTCGCGCTCGAAGTCGCCCTGTTCCGTCTGGTGTCGGCCTGGGGTGTGAAGCCGGACTACCTGCTGGGGCACTCGATCGGTGAACTGTCCGCCGCGCACGTGGCGGGGGTGCTCTCACTCGAGGACGCGGCGAAGCTGGTCGCGGCGCGTGGTCGTCTCATGCAGGCGTTGCCGACCGGTGGGGCGATGGTGTCGCTCCAGGCGTCGGAGGACGAGGTCCTGCCACTGCTGACCGGTGGTGTCGACATCGCCGCCCTCAACGGGCCTTCGTCGACTGTCATTTCGGGGGACGAGGACGCCGTCCTGGCGATCTCCGCGCACTTCGAGGCGGAAGGTCGCAAGACGAAGCGGCTCCGTGTCAGTCACGCGTTCCACTCGCCCCGCATGGACGCGATGCTGGAGGACTTCCGCACGGTCGCGGAAGGCCTGACCTTCCATGCGCCCGCAATCGCCATCGTCTCCAACGTGACCGGGGCGATCGTCCCCTCGCGCGAGATCCGCACCCCCGAGTACTGGGTGCGGCACGTCCGGCAGGCCGTCCGCTTCCTCGACGGCGTACGCACCCTGCAGGAGCAGGGCGTGACGGCGTTCCTGGAGCTGGGCCCGGACGGGGTCCTGTCGGCCATGGGGCAGGACTGCCTCACCGCTGACGCGGAGAGCCGTGTGTTCGTACCGGCTCTGCGCAAGGGGCGGGCCGAGGTGTCGGCCTGTGTCACGGCACTGGCCGAGCTCCACGTGCGCGGACAGAACGTGGACTGGACGCGGTACTTCGCCGGTACGGGGGCGCGCCGGGTGGAGCTGCCCACCTATGCCTTCCAGCGTGAACGCTACTGGCCGCACGTCCCCATGAAGCTGGACAGCGGGACCGCCGTGGTGGGCCACACCCCCGAGGAGGCGCAGTTCTGGGACGCCGTCGAGCGTGAGGACCTCGCCTCACTCGTCGATGCGATACGACCCGAGGACTCCGACGCGCTGGCCGGCGCACTGCCCGCGCTCTCCGCCTGGCGCCGCCAGAGCCGTGTCAACTCCACTGCGAGCGAATGGCGTTACGGCATCACCTGGAAGCCCGCCACTCTCCCGGCGGCTGCCCAGCTGTCGGGCGACTGGCTGGTCGTCGTTCCCTCCGGACACATGGAGAGTGTGCTCGTCACCCGTACGGTCGAGGCACTGACCGCACACGGCGCCAGGGTGATCCCGATCGAGGCCGATACCGCTGCTGCCGACCGCGGTTCCCTCGCCCAGGCACTGGACGACGCCCTCGCGCAGGACGCGCAGTTGGCCGGTGTGCTTTCGCTGTTGGCTCTGGACGAGCAGTTGTCTCCCGCTCACCCGGTCGTCACCGCCGGCATGACGGGAACGCTGGCACTCGTCCAGGCGCTCGGCGACACGGGAATCGACGCCCCGCTGTGGCTGGTGACCCGTGGTGCCGTGTCCGTCGGTCGCTCCGACCCGCTGGCCAGCGCCGTCCAGGCCTCGCTGTGGGGTCTTGGGCGGGTCGTCGGACTGGAGTGCGCCCACCGCTGGGGCGGGCTCATGGACCTCCCGGAGACACTGGACGACCGCGCGGCGGCCCGGCTGATCGGCCTCCTCGCCGACGGCAGCGAGGACCAGGTGGCGGTGCGCTCCTCCGGAGCTTTCGTCCGCCGCCTCGTCCGGGACACACGCGCCGACCTCGTCGGGCCGGTCTGGACACCGCAAGGCACCGCGCTGATCACCGGGGGAACCGGTGCGCTGGGCGGTCACGTGGCACGATGGCTCGCCCGCAACGGTGCCGAGCACCTCGTCCTCACGAGCCGCCGCGGCCCGGACGCCCCCGGCGCGGCCGAACTCGTCGCCGAGCTGGAAGAGCTCGGCACCAAGGCCACCGTGGTCGCCTGCGACGTTTCCGACCGCACGGCCGTGGCCGCGCTGATCGAAGCCTGCGACGCCGCGGCGGCCGACTACCCGGGCGCTGCGCTCAGGACAGTCGTGCACGCGGCAGGCGTCGCCACCGCGACCCTGCTGTCCGAAGCCACCGCCGACACGCTCGCAGAGGAGGTCTCCGCGAAGGTCGCCGGTGCCGTGCACCTGGACGAACTCCTCGAAGGTCATGACCTCGACGCCTTCGTCGTCTTCTCGTCCGTAGCCGGAGTCTGGGGCAGTGGCGGCCAGAGCGGTTACGCGACCGCCAACGCCCACCTCGACGCGCTGGCTCAGCGACGCAGGGCGCGCGGCGTCCCTGCGACCGCGGTCGCGTGGGGTGCTTGGTCGGGTGGCGGCATGGCCGACGGCGAAGAGGGCGAGCAGCTCCTCCGCCTGGGCATCCGGACCATGGCCCCCGAGCCGGCGATCGCGGCTCTGCAGCAGGCACTCGACCGGGACGACACTCTGGTGACCGTCGCGGACATGGACTGGGCACGGTTCGTACCGGTGTTCACCGCAGCCCGCAGCCGCCCGCTGATCAGCGAGCTGGCCGAAGTGCGCAAGGCACTCGCCTCGTCCGCACCCGATGTCACAGGCTCTGCGGATGACGACTCGCCCCTGTGGAAGCGGCTCGAGGCGCTGGCCCCTGCCGAGCGTACCGATGCGCTGACCGACCTGGTGCGGTCCTTGGCCGCGGGCGTACTGGGACACGCGTCGTCCGACGGGGTCGAGCCCGATCGTGCGTTCCGCGAGCTGGGATTCGACTCCCTGACCGCCGTCGAACTGCGCAACGCACTCGTCGCCGAGACCCGGCTGCAGTTGCCGACCACCATGGTCTTCGACCATCCGACGCCGACCGTACTGGCACGTTTCCTCGCGGCGGAACTCTCCGCACAGTACGAACTGCCCGTCCTGTCCGGTACGCAGTCGAGGCTGTCGGCCACCGAGTTCCACGCGCCGGCGAAGGACGACGACCTCATCGCCATCGTCGGCATGAGCTGCCGATACCCGGGAGAGGTGGCGAATCCGGATGAACTCTGGCAGCTCCTCGTCACCGGCACCGACGGCATCTCGGAATTCCCGACCGGCCGGGGCTGGGACCTGGAGGGCATCTACGATCCCGACCCGGCGCACCCCGGCACGACGTACACGCGGCATGGAGGGTTCCTTCACGACGCGGGTGAGTTCGACACCGCCTTCTTCGGGATCTCGCCGCGTGAGGCGCTGGCGATGGATCCCCAGCAGCGGTTGCTCCTTGAGGCGTCGTGGGAGCTCTTCGAGGGCGCGGGAATCGATCCCACCTCGGTGCGCGGTGAACAGATCGGCGTCTTCGCCGGTGCCTCCTCCTCCGGTTACGGCGTCGGCATGGCGCAGGGCTCCGAAGGCGGCGAGGGACACCTCCTCACGGGTACCGCGACGAGCGTGGTGTCCGGCCGCATCGCCTACATGCTCGGCCTGGAAGGCCCCGCCGTCACGGTCGACACCGCCTGCTCCTCCTCACTGGTGGCCCTCCACCTCGCGGCCCAGGCGCTCCGCCAGGGCGAATGCACCATGGCGCTCGCCGGTGGAGTCGCGCTTCTCGCCAGCCCGACAGCGTTCGTGGAGTTCTCCCGACAGCGCGGCCTGTCCGCGGACGGCCGCTGCAAGCCCTTCGCGGAGGGAGCGGACGGCACCGGATGGGCTGAGGGCGTCGGCCTGCTGCTCGTGGAGCGGCTGTCGGACGCGCGGCGTAACGGCCATGAGGTCCTGGCAGTGGTGCGCGGGTCGGCCATCAACCAGGACGGTGCGTCGAACGGCCTGACCGCACCGAACGGCCCCGCGCAGCAGCGTGTCATCCGGCAGGCTCTGACCAGCTCCGGTCTCTCGGCCGCCCAGATCGACGCCGTCGAGGCGCACGGCACCGGTACCCGGCTCGGTGACCCGATCGAAGCGCAGGCCCTGCTCGCCACCTACGGTCAGGAGCGCCGGTCCGAGGCACTGCCCCTGTGGCTCGGGTCGATCAAGTCGAACATCGGCCACGCGGCGGCAGCGGCCGGTGTCGGCGGTGTCGTCAAGATGGTGATGGCGATGCGGCACGGTGTGCTGCCGCAGACCCTGCACGTCGACGCGCCGTCATCGCGCGTGGACTGGTCGGCGGGTGCGGTGGAGCTGCTGACGGAGTCGGTGGCGTGGCCGGAGACGGGTGAGCCGCGGCGAGCGGGTGTGTCGTCCTTCGGTATCAGCGGGACCAACGCGCACATCATCCTTGAGCAGGCTCCTGAGACGGAGACGGTTGACGCGACTGGTGCCTCGTCGTTGCCGGTGGTGCCGTGGGTGGTGTCGGCGAAGACCTCCGAGGCGCTTGCCGCCCAGGTGGAGCGGGTGTCGACGTTCGCAGCGGATCGGAATTCGGTGGATGTCGGGTTCTCGCTGGCGACGACGCGTGCGGTGATGAATCACCGTGCCGTGGTCATCGGGGACCGGACGGTCACGGGTGCGGTGACGTCGGGCCGGACCGGTGTGCTGTTCTCGGGTCAGGGTGCGCAGCGCTCGGGTATGGGCCGTGAGTTGTACGGGGCGTATCCGGTGTTCGCGGATGCGTTCGATGCGGTGTGTGCGGAGCTTGACCGTCATCTGGACCGTTCGGTGCGGGATGTGGTGTTCGAGGGTGGTGAGCTGCTGGATCAGACGCAGTTCACGCAGGCGGGTCTGTTCGCGCTTGAAGTGGCGTTGTTCCGTCTGGTGTCGGCGTGGGGTGTGAAGCCGGACTATCTGCTGGGGCACTCCATCGGTGAGCTGTCGGCCGCGCATGTGGCGGGGGTGCTCTCACTCGAGGACGCGGCGAAGCTGGTCGCGGCCCGGGGTCGTCTGATGCAGGATCTGCCGGCGGGTGGGGCGATGGTGTCGCTCCAGGCGTCGGAGGACGAAGTCCTGCCGCTGCTGACCGACGGTGTCTCGATCGCCGCCCTCAACGGGCCTTCCGCCACCGTGATTTCCGGTGACGAGGACGCTGTCCTCGCGATCGCCGCGCACTTCGCGGAGCAGAGCCGCAAGACCAAGCGTCTGCGTGTCAGTCATGCGTTCCACTCGCCCCGTATGGACGCGATGCTGGAGGAGTTCCGCACCGTCGCGGAGGGTCTGACCTTCCACCCGCCCGGCATCGGCATCGTCTCCAACGTGTCCGGGCTGGTCGTCGCGGGCGACGAGATGTGCTCGGCGGACTACTGGGTGCGTCACGTCCGGGAGGCGGTGCGCTTCGTCGACGGGATGCGGGCGCTCCAGGGCCAGGGCGTGACCAGGTATCTGGAGTTGGGTCCGGTCGGTGTGTTGTCCGCGATGGGTCAGGACTGCGTCGGGGACGCGGCGTTCGTACCTGCCCTGCGTAGGGACCGTGACGAGGCGACGACGCTGGTCACGGCGCTGGCCGATCTGTACGTGCGTGGTTCGGCCGTGGACTGGGCGGCGTACTTCGCCGGTACCGGTGCCCGGCGTATCGACCTTCCCACCTACGCCTTTCAGCGTGAGCACTTCTGGTTGGAGTCTGTTACGGCGGGTGTGGTTGATGGGGTTGGTCTGGGTGCGCGTGCGGTTGATCATCCGCTGTTGAGTGCGGAGGTGTCGCTTGCTGAGGGTGATGGGTTGGTGTTGACGGGGCGGCTGTCGCTTCAGTCGCACGGGTGGCTTGTGGATCATGTGGTGTTGGGTTCGGTGTTGTTGCCGGGTACGGCTTTTGTGGAGTTGGTGTTGTATGCGGGGGAGCGGGTGGGTTGTGGGTATCTGGAGGAGTTGACGCTGCAGGCGCCGTTGGTGATGCCTGGGCGTGGTGGGGTGTCGTTGCAGTTGTCGGTGGGTGGGCCCTCGGTGGAGGGGCGTCGGGTGGTGAGTGTGCATTCGCGGTCGGCTGATGATGCCGATGGTGAGTGGGTGCGTCACGCGACGGGTGTGCTGTCGGCGGTGGGTTCTGAGACGGGTGAATCGCTGCGGGAGTGGCCGCCGCGGGGCGCCGTCGGGCTGGACGTGACGGGGTTCTACGAGGAGCTGCGCGGGCTGGGATATGGGTACGGGCCGGTCTTTCAGGGGCTGCGTGCTGTGTGGCGGCGCGGCGAAGAGGTGTTTGCCGAAGTTGCGTTGCCGGAGGCGATTTCCGGGGACGGGTTCGGCGTGCATCCGGCCCTGTTGGACTCGGCCCTGCACGCGATGGGGCTGGCCGGTGGACGGGGTGAGGACGGTGGAGGGACAGGTCTGCCGTTCGCGTGGTCCGGGGTTTCTCTTCATGCTGTGGGTGCTTCGGTTCTGAGGGTGCGGATCGCGCCGGCTGGTTCCGGGGTGTCGTTGGTGCTGGCTGATGTGGCCGGTGAGCCGGTGGCGTCGGTGGATTCGTTGGTGCTGCGGCCTGTTTCGGCTGAGCAGGTTCAGTCTTCCGCTGTGCCGCGTGATGCGTTGTTCGAGGTGGACTGGGTCGAGCACGCGCGTGGTGGGGAGGGTGTGGCGTCCGTCGTCCGGGTGGTGACGGGCCTGGACGCGCTGGAAGCGTTGGAAGCGGTGCCGGGTGTGGTGGCGGTGTCGTTCGCGGAGGCCGGTTCGGGGTCTGCGGGCGTGGTGTCCCGTGCGCATGAGGTGACGGTCCGGGCGTTGGAGTTGGTGCAGGGGTGGTTGGCGGACGAGCGGTTCGCCGATGCGGGTCTGGTGGTGGTGACTTCGGGTGCGGTGTTCTGCGAGTCGCCGGATCCGGCGCAGGCTGCTGTGTGGGGTCTGGTGCGGACGGCGCAGTCGGAGAATCCGGGTCGGTTCGTGCTGGTCGATGTCGAGGGGGCTGATGAGTCGGTTCTGTCGGCTGCGGTGGCTTCGGGTGAGCCGCAGGTGGCGGTGCGTGGTGGCGCGGTGTTCGTGCCGAGGCTGGTGCGTGCGGCGGTCGGTTCGAGTACGGCTGCAGGGCTGGACGGGTCGGGCACGGTGTTGGTGACGGGTGCCAGTGGTGCGCTGGGTGGGTTGGTGGCGCGTCATCTGGTGGTGGAGCGTGGGGTTCGGCATCTGTTGCTGGTGAGCCGCAGGGGTGGGGATGCCCCGGGGGCGGCAGGTCTCGTCGCGGAGCTGGAGGAGCTCGGTGCGCGGGCTCGTTTCGTCGCGTGTGATGTGGCGGATCGTGCCGCGCTGGCTGTGGTGCTGGATGGTGTCGCTCCCGAACATCCGTTGATGGGTGTGGTGCATACGGCGGGTGTGCTGGATGACGGTGTGGTGTCGTCGTTGACGCCGGAGCGGCTTGCTGCGGTGTTGCGGCCGAAGGTCGATGCGGCCTGGCACCTGCACGAGTTGACGTGTGGCATGGATCTGTCGATGTTCACGTTGTTCTCGTCGGCGGCGGCGACTTTGGGGTCGTCGGGTCAGGCGAACTATGCGGCGGCGAATGCGTTCCTCGACGCTCTGGCTGTGGTGCGGCGGGCGGAAGGGCTTGCGGGTCTGTCGCTGGGCTGGGGGCCGTGGGCCGAGGGCGGGATGCTCGGGCGCCTCGACGCCACCGACCTCCAACGCATGGCCCGTGCCGGCCTGCCCGCACTCACGGCCGAACAGGGTGTCGCCCTCTTCGACGCTGCCGAGACGACCGGGCGGGCAGCGGTCCTTCCGCTGCGGCTCGATCTTCCGGTCCTCCGTCAGGGCGCCGCCTCCAACGGTGTGGCGCCCCTGATGCGCGGGCTCGTGCGCGTATCGGCACGCCGCGTTGCACAGTCCGGGACGGCCGATTCGGCTCTCGCCGACCGGCTGCGTGGGCTGGACCAGGCAGAACGTCTCCGTCTGGTGCTGGACCTCGTCCGGCGCGAAGTCGCACTCGTGCTCGGGCATGCGTCCGGGGACTCCGTCACCTCCGGACAGGCCTTCAAGGAGCTGGGCTTCGACTCCCTCACCGCAGTCGAGCTCCGCAACCGTCTTAACGAGGTGACCGGCCTCCGCCTGCCCGCCACGCTGGTATTCGACTACCCCACTCCTGAATCGCTCGCCGAGTACATCCGCGACGAGGTCGTGGGTACGCAGGGCGAACTGAGCCGGTACGGCGTGGCTGTGGCGGATGCTCTGGACGACGACCCCATTGCGATCGTCGGCATGAGCTGCCGCTACCCGGGCGGAGTCCTCAGCCCTGAGGATCTGTGGCAGCTGACGATCAGTGGGGGCGACGGCGTCGCACCGTTCCCCACCGACCGGGGCTGGGACCTCAACGGGGTGTACGACCCCGACCCCGAGAACCGCGCCGCCTCGTACACCGCGGAAGGCGGCTTCCTGTACGACGCGGGGAAGTTCGACCCGGCGTTCTTCGGCATCTCCCCGCACGAGGCGCTGGCCATGGATCCCCAGCAGCGGCTGCTGCTCGAGGCCACCTGGGAGGCGTTCGAGCGCGCGGGAATCGACCCGGCCGCACTGCGCGGGAGCCGGACCGGTGTGTACGCCGGAATGATGTACCACGACTACGCATCGCAGACCGCCTCCGTGCCGGAGGGCGTCGACGGGTTCCTCGGCATCGGCACCTCGGGGAGTGTCCTGTCGGGCCGGGTGGCGTACACGTTCGGCCTCGAGGGGCCGACGATGACCATCGACACGGCGTGCTCGTCATCTCTGGTCGCCCTGCACCTCGCCGCTCAGGCCCTGCGCAAGGGCGAGTGCACCATGGCGCTGGCCGGCGGTGTGACGGTGATGTCCACCCCGGGTGCATTCATCGAGTTCAGCCGTCAGGGTGGCCTTGCTTCGGACGGACGGTGCAAGTCGTTCTCCGCCGGCGCGGACGGGACCGGCTGGTCGGAGGGCGTGGGCATGCTGCTGGTGGAGCGGCTGTCCGACGCCCGACGCAACGGCCACCCGGTGCTCGCTCTCGTGCGCGGGTCAGCGGTGAACCAGGACGGTGCGTCGAACGGTCTGACGGCGCCGAACGGTCCGTCCCAACAGCGGGTGATCCGGCAGGCCCTGGCCGCCTCCGGCCTGTCGGCCGCCCAGGTCGACGCGGTGGAGGCGCACGGTACGGGTACGACGCTGGGTGATCCGATCGAGGCGCAGGCGTTGTTGGCGACGTACGGGCAGGGGCGTCCGGAG
>NZ_JBEXYB010000063.1:0-28106 GCF_040630715.1 Streptomyces sp. NPDC005752
TTTTACCAGTCGGGGGACTTGTTTGGGTGCGGCGGGTGGCGACCGTCGGACGGCGCGGGCGGGGGGCGCGGGGGCGGCCCCGGACCGTTTCCACGGTCCGGGGCCCCACACGTACACGCGTCGTCGTGCGTCAGAACTCGGAGTTACGGGCCGCCTCCGCTGCCCGGGCGCTCTGCTCAGCCTTGCGGGCCTTCTCGGCCTGCTCCTCCGCCTCCATCTCGGCGAAGACGTCGATGGGCGGCGGCGCCTTGGCGAGGAAGACCCAGGTCAGATACACCGCGAGCAGGAACGGCGGGATCTTGAGTGCAACCAGCACCCACCCGAGCTGGGCGGTGTCGGCCCACCAGTACAGCGGGAAGAGGATCGCGCACTTGGCGAGGAGGATGAACCCCCAGGCGTAACTGGCCTTGGCGTACGCCTTCTTGCGGCCGGGGTTCCTGGTGCGCCAGGAGAGGTTCTCCTTGAAGACCGGGCCGAGGATGAGTCCGATCAGCGGCACGCCCGCGAGGGTCGTGACCAGATACGCGGAGGCCAGACCGAGCGTGTAGAGCATGCCCGGCAGGTAGAAGTCCTTGGCGTTGCCCGTCATCTTCGCGAAGAGCACACCGAACCCGACTCCGAAGACGCCGCTGAAGGCGTGCTTGACGGTGTCCTTACGGATCAGCCGCACGACGACGAGCGCCAGGGAGACCGCCAGAGCAGCGACGGCCGACGCCGTCAGGTTCTTGTTGATGGTGAAGACCGTGACGAAGAGCAGCCCGGGAAGGACTGTCTCCACCATGCCGCGCACGCCGCCGAAGGCCTCGAAGAGCGCGGCTTCCGTGACCGCCTTCGCGTCGGCGTCCTGCTGGTCGGTGCGGTGGGGCTGGTCCGTTTCGGACGTCGGCTTGTCGAGAGACGTCACCGGCTACTCCTTGCCGAGTGGTCGGAGTTCGTATTTGGGGTTGAACAGCACCCGGCGCCCGTGACTCATGGCCACGCGACCCGACGCGATGAGCTTGCGGCCGGGCTCGATGCCGACGATGGAACGCCGGCCCAGCCAGACCACGTCGAGCGGCGCGGTGCCGTCGAAGAGCTCGGCCTCCAGGGCGGGCACTCCGGCGCGCGGACGCAGGGTGACGGTCCGCAAGGTACCAGTGACCTTGACGATCTGGCGGTCCGTGCACTCGGAGATGCGCGTGCACCCCGACGCGTGTGTGTCCTCCTGCAGTTCCTCGGACTCGAGGTCCTCCTGGGAGGTGGACAAGCGGTCGAGCATGCGACGGAAGCGGCCGGACGGCCTCTCCGCCCTGCCTGCCTTCTCGGATCGGGGAACAGCGCTCATACCCGAAGGGTACCGGTCTCCTGTGGTAGGGGCTGGCCCGGACGGACTCACCCGAACGAGTGAGCCGGTGACGGGCCGGGTCACTCCTGGAGGGGCCGTCCCCGCTCGAAGCGATAGCCCATGCCCGGCTCGGTCACGAAGTGCCGGGGGTGCGAGGGGTCCGCCTCCAGCTTGCGGCGCAGCTGCGCCATGTAGACCCGCAGGTAGTTGGTCTCGGTGCCGTACGAGGGGCCCCAGACCTCCTGGAGCAGCTGCTTCTGGCTGACGAGCCGCCCGTCGTTGCGGACGAGGACCTCGAGCAGGTGCCACTCGGTCGGTGTCAGCCGCACGTCGCGGCCCTCCCTGTGGACCTTCTTGGCCGCGAGGTCCACGGTGAATCCGCCGGCCTCGACGATCACCGATCCGTCGCCGCCGCCGTCCTGGCCGACCGGTTCCGCCCGGCGCACGGCGGCGCGCAGCCGGGCCAGCAGCTCGTCCATGCCGAAGGGCTTGGTGACGTAGTCGTCGGCCCCCGCGTCCAGGGCCTCGACCTTCTCGTCGGAGGTGTGGCGGGCGGAGAGCACGAGGATCGGCACCCGGGTCCACCCGCGCAGCCCCTTGATCACCTCGACGCCGTCCATGTCCGGCAGTCCGAGGTCGAGGACGACGACGTCGGGGTGGCGCGCCGCGGCGAGCTGCAGGGCGGTCGCCCCGTCGGGCGCCGCGTCCACCTCGTACCTGCGCGCCTTCAGGTTGATCACGAGGGCGCGTACGATCTGCGGCTCGTCGTCGACCACGAGGACCCGGGTCATCGCGGACCTGCCTTTCCGGAATACGTGTACGGGGTGGGGGCGAACCCCTGGGACCTCATGAGGTGATGCGGGCGGGCGGTACGGGGCCGGCCCGCACCTGGCCCGGCGCGGCGGTGAGCGTGAGGACCATGGTGAGCCCGCCGCCGGGGGTGTCCTCGGCGTCCAGCGTGCCGCCCATGGACTCCACGAACCCTCGGGCCACGGCGAGTCCGAGGCCGACTCCGGCGCCGCGCGGGGCGTCGCCGTACCGCTGGAAGGGCTCGAATATGCGTTCCTTGGCCTCGTCCGGGACCCCGCGGCCCCGGTCGGCCACCCGCAGCTCGACGCGTTCCCCCAGGGAGCTGGCGGCGACGGTGACGCGGTCCCGGCCGGGGCTGTACTTGACGGCGTTCTCGACGATGTTGGCCACGGCACGCTCCAGGAGCCCCGGGTCCACGGCGACCATGGGAAGCGTCTCGGGGATGTCCAGGTCGACGCTGCCCTCGGGTACACCGCCGAGCGCCATCGGGACGACCTCGTCCAGGTCGAGCTCGCGGATCAGCGGGGTGACCGTGCCGGTCTGCAGGCGTGACATGTCGAGGAGATTGCCGACGAGGTGGTCCAGGCGGTCGGCGCCGTCCTCGATGGCCGCGAGGAGCTCCGCCTCGTCCTCGTCGGACCAGGAGACGTCATCGGAGCGCAGGGAGCTCACGGCGGCCTTGATCGCGGCCAGAGGGGTACGCAGGTCGTGGCTGACGGCGGCGAGCAGCGCGGTCCTGATGCGGTTGCCCTCGGCGAGCCGCCTGGCCGCCTCCGCCTCCCCCACCAGGCGCTGCCGGTCGAGCACCACCACGGCCTGGGCGGCGAAGGCGCCGAGGACCCGGCGGTCCTCCGCGGGCAGCACGCGGCCGGAGAGGGCCAGTGCCATGTGGTCACCGACGGGCATGTCCACATCCGCGTCGTCGGGCCGGGCGACCGGTGCGGGTCCGACGGATCCGGCGCAGGTCCAGGGGTCCACGTCGCTCTGCCGTTCCAGGAGGGCGACGGACTCCATGGCGAACGTCTCGCGCACCCGGCCCAGCAGTGCGTCGAGGGCGGTCTCGCCCCGCAGGACGCTCCCGGCGAGGGTGGAGAGGATTTCCGACTCGGCGCGCAGCCTGGCCGCCTGGTGGGTTCGGCGGGCTGCGAGGTCGACCACGGAGGCGACCGCTACCGCCACCGCGAAGAAGATCACGATGGCGACGAAGTTCTCCGGGTCCTGCACGGTCAGGGTGTGTGTGGGCGGGGTGAACCAGTAGTTCAGGAGCAGGGAGCCCACCGCCGCCGACGCGAGCGCGGGGGCCAGGCCGCCGAGGAGGGCGGCGGCAACGGTCAGGAAGAGGAAGAGCAGGACGTCGTTGGCGAGCCCCGGCCCGTTCTCCAGGCCGTGCAGGAGCAGGGACAGGAGAGCGGGTCCGCCGACGCCGGCCAGCCAGCCCGAGACGATCCGGGTGCGGCTGAGCCGGGCTCCCCGTGCGATGGGCAGCCCCCGCCCCTTGGCGACCTCCTCGTGCGTGACGATGTGGACGTCGAGGTCGGGGCCGGACTCGCGGGCGACGGTGGCGCCCACCCCGGGGCCGTAGATGTACTGCCAGGTCTTGCGGCGGCTGGAGCCGAGGACGATCTGGGTGGCGTTGACACCACGGGCGAAGGCGAGGAGCGCGGAGGGTATGTCGTCGCCGATGACGTGGTGGAAGGTGCCGCCGAGATCCTCGACGAGCGTGCGCTGGACCGCGAGCTCCTTGGGTGAGGCGGAGGTGAGTCCGTCGCTGCGCGCGATGTACACGGCGAGGATCTCGCTTCCCGATCCCTTCGCGGCCATCCGGGAGGCGCGGCGGATGAGCGTGCGGCCCTCGGGGCCTCCGGTCAGTCCGACGACGATGCGCTCACGGGCCTGCCAGGGGACGCTGATGTCGTGTTCGCCCCGGTACTGCTGGAGGTATTCGTCGACCCGGTCGGCGACCCACAGGAGCGCGAGTTCGCGCAGGGCGGTGAGGTTGCCGGGGCGGAAGTAGTTGGACAGGGCGGCGTCCACCCTGTCGGACTGGTAGATGTTGCCGTGGGCCATGCGGCGGCGCAGCGCCTGGGGCGACATGTCGACCAGCTCGACCTGGTCGGCACGGCGCGCGACCTCGTCGGGGATGGTCTCCTGCTGCCGCACCCCGGTTATCGACTCCACGACGTCGCCGAGGGACTCCAGGTGCTGGATGTTGACGGTGGACACCACGTCGATGCCCGCCTTGAGGAGTTCCTCGACGTCCTGCCAGCGCTTGGCGTTGCGTGAGCCGGGCACGTTGGTGTGCGCGAGTTCGTCCACGAGCGCGACGGCCGGCGCCCGTTCCAGGACGGCGTCGACGTCCATCTCCGCGAAGACACCCGAGCGGTACTCGATGTCGCGGCGCCGGATCTGTTCCAGGCCGTGCAGCAGCACCTCGGTGCGTGGCCGGCCGTGGTGCTCCACGAAGGCGACGACGCAGTCCGTGCCCCGCTCCACCCGGCGGTGGGCCTCGGACAGCATCGCGTGCGTCTTGCCGACGCCGGGTGCCGCACCCAGGTAGATCCGAAGCTTGCCGCGTGCCATGGCCCCATCGTCTTCTCTGAACAGGCCCCCGCGGATACGGGAGCCTGTGTCGAAGTTACCCCGAGAATTTCCGGCATATGGGGTCAGGGTCGGACGTGGGGACCGTTTTGACGGGACTCTGATACGCCATTGACGGGACTCTGATGCGCTGCCGCCGGGCCGGGGACCGCGTCGGGAAAGGCCGGTGGGCCGCACCCCTCGGGGGTGCGGCCCACCGGCCGGAACGGACTGGGGTGCGGTCAGCGCACCTCGGTGATCTCGGGGCCGCGCTGGAGCTGGCCCATGCCGCCGGAGAACTTCGAACTCTCCTGGTCCTCCTGCTGCACGCCCTCCGGCACCATCTGGGCGTCGTCGGGAAGCTTGAGGACGATCGGGTCGCGCGGGGCCATGGGGCCGTCACCGCGGACGACCACGGTGTCCCGGAAGATCGTCTCCAGCAGACCGGCGGCCTCCGGCTGCACCGCGCCCTGGCCGGAGATCACTCCGCGCAGGAACCAGCGCGGGCCGTCGACTCCGACGAAGCGCACCAGCTGTACGCCGTTCTTGCCGTCCGGAAGCTGTACGGGGACCTGGGCGCGCAGTTCCCAGCCCAGCGGGCCTTCGACCTCGTCGATGATCCCGCCCTGCTGCGTGATGCCCGAGGCGATCTCGTCGCGCACCTCGCCCCAGATGCCCTCCTTCTTGGGGGCTGCGAAGGCCTGCAGCTGCACCGCGCTGTCGCGCAGCACGACGGTGGCCGCGACGATCGCGTCACCGGCGACCTCCACGCGGAGCTCCATGCCCTCGACCCCGGGCACGAAGATGCCGCCCAGGTCCACCCGGCCCTCGCCGGGCTGGGAGACCTCGGAGATGTCCCACGGCCCGTCCGGGCGGGGAGCCGGCGGAAGGTTGGTGCGGCGCGAGGAGCCCTCGGCCCCGGTCTCGTCGAGCTCGTCGGCGACCTGCTCGGCCTCGCGCGCTTCGTCCGCCGTGTCCTCGGCGGAACCACTGTTCTTGCGACGTCCGAACACGTCAACGTCCTTCCCGGTCGGGTACGACCGAAGCGTAGCTGTTCCCACCCTGGTTGTTACCGCCCGTGACACCGTCCACGGCGGCGTGACCGCCTGTGGATCCGAGGCCCCCCTCGGCCCGCGCCGAGCCGGGGAGCTCCGTCACCTCGTGGAAGCGCACCTTCTCGACCTGCTGGACGACCAGTTGGGCAATCCGGTCGAACCGTTCGAACCTCACGGTCTCGCGTGGGTCGAGATTGACCACGATGACCTTGATCTCTCCACGGTACCCGGCATCGACCGTCCCCGGGGCGTTCACGAGGGCCAGTCCGCAGCGGGCCGCGAGCCCCGAACGGGGGTGCACGAAGGCGGCGTAGCCGTCGGGCAGCGCGATCGACACCCCGGTGGGGAGGACCGCCCGTTCGCCCGGGGCGAGCTCGGCGGCCTCGGTGGTGACCAGGTCGGCGCCGGCGTCGCCCGGGTGTCCGTAGCCGGGGATCGGCACGTCCGGGTCGATCCGGCGGATGAGTACGTCGACGGGGTGGCGCATCAGGGGTTCACCTCGAAGGCACGGGCACGCCGGATCTGGTCCGGGTCGGACATCGCGGCCCGGATCTCCTCCGGCCGTCCGTTGTCGATGAAGTGCTCCACCTTGACCTCGATGAACAGGGCTTCGGCACGGACCGCCACGGGCCCCTCCGGGCCACCGGTCCGCCCCGTCGCACGGCAGTAGATCTTCCGGCCGTGGACGGCGGTGACCTCGGCCTCCAGGAAGAGCACCGTGTCCACCGGCACCGGCAGGACGTAGTCGGTCTCCAGCCGGCCGGTCACCGCGATGACCCGCAGCAGCCAGCTCAGCGCGCCGAGCGTCTCGTCCATCGCCGTGGCCAGGACACCGCCGTGGGCCAGTCCCGGGGCGCCCTGGTGGGCGGGCTTCACCGTGAACTCCGCAGTGACGCTCACGCCTTCTCCGGCCGTCGCCTGGAGGTGCAGTCCGTGCGGCTGTCCGCCACCGCAGCCGAAACAGTGTTCGTAGTGGGAGCCGAGGAGCGCCCCGGGAGCGGGGGCGTCGGGATGGCGGACGGGCCTCACCGCGTCGGCGGGGGGTGTCAGACGTGCAGATGTTCCACTCACAGGCGCAGACCTTACCCGCGCGGCCGGCCGGGGGCCGCGCCGTGCCAAGCTTGCTTTCATGCAGCCTTCCGCACCTCCCTTCGACGAACGTCTCACAGCGCCCCGTTCGTGGTGGTTCATCGCGTTCGGTATCGGCGTCGCGTGCGCGCTGATGTTCCTGCCGCTCGGCCTCCTGCCGATGCTCGGCGCCCTGGTCGCGGGTACGGCCGCGGCGTGCGCGGGTGTGAGCTCGTACGGCTCCGCGCGGATCCGTGTCGTGGCGGGTGCACTCGTCGCGGGTGACGCGCGGATCCCGCTGGAGGCGCTCGGCGACGCCGAGGTGCTGGACGGGGAGGAGGCGCGTGCCTGGCGCTCGTACAAGGCGGATCCCCGCGCGTTCATGCTGCTGCGCAGCTACGTCACGACGGCGGTGCGGGTGAAGGTCACGGATCCGGCCGATCCGACGCCCTACGTCTATCTGTCGACCCGGGAGCCGCAGGCCCTGGTGGCCGCCCTCGCGCCCGTACCGGCCTGACGGTCTACCCCTCAGCGGCCGGGGTCGTCCAGGCCCTCGGGCAGCTCGGCGACGGGCTCCGCCGGCTTTTCCAGCGGGGGGAGCTCGGGGAGACGGTCCCAGGGGATCTGCTGGCGCCGCAGGTCGTTCCTGACCCGGTCGGCGAGCTTTCTGGTGTCCCTCCGGTTCATCAGCGCGCCGATGGCGGCGCCGATCATGAACGGGATGAGGTTCGGCAGGTCGCGCACGGTGCGCTTCATGATCTGCTGGCGCAATTCGCGCTTCATCTGCCCGCCCAGCGCCGCGTTGAGCGTCGTGGGGCGTGAGACGTCGATGCCGCGTTCCTCCGTCCATGACGTCAGATACGCGGTGCTGCGCTGGCCGAGGTTGCCGGGGGGACGCCGGCCGTAGACCTCGTGGAGCTCGGCGACGAGCTTGAGCTCGACCGTGGCCACTCCGGTGATCTCGGCTGCCAGCTCGGCGAGCATGGCGGGGGGTACGGGCATCATCGCCGCCGCCCCGATACCCGCGCCGACGGTCGCCGTGGCGTTGCAGGCGCCCGCGACGAGTTTGTCTGCGAGCTCTTCGGGGCCGAGGCCGGGGAACTGCCTGCGCAGGGTGGCGAGATCCCGCACGGGGACCCGGGGAGCGGTGTCGATGATGCGGTCGGCCACCAGGCCGACTGCGGCCGCGGCGCTCTCCGTGCTCCTGCGTACGCCTCGTCTCAGTGTGTGCAGGCGGCCGGAGCCCTCGGGAGGCTGTGCCGGTCCGTCCTGCCCGGGTCCGGGTGGCTGGTCGGCCGCCCCTACCGCTTCGAGCGAGGCCGGGCGGCCCCGCTCGTCGTCAGGTGTGCTGGTGCTGCCGGGAGAGGCAGGCAGGGCGGCCTGGTGCTCGGCAGCGGGGCTCTCGCCCTCTGCCGGGCCTGCGCCGCCCTGATGTGCCTCCGACGACTTCGTGCGCCGCAAGCGCCGCTTCCGGAACGGTGTGTCGCCTGCCACGGCCGGCCTGCCTCAGTCGCAGTCGCGGCAGATGGGCTGGCCGTTCTTCTCGCGCGCCAGCTGACTCCTGTGGTGCACCAGGAAGCAGCTCATGCAGGTGAACTCATCGGCCTGCTTGGGCAGGACGCGCACGGCCAGCTCTTCGTTGGACAGGTCTGCTCCGGGCAGCTCCAGTCCCTCTGCCGCGTCGAACTCGTCCACGTCGACGGCGGATGCCGTCTTGTCGCTCCGACGAGCCTTGAGCTCTTCGAGGCTGTCCTGGTCCACGTCGTCGTCGGTCTTGCGTGGGGTGTCGTAATCCGTTGCCATGTCGCTCTCCCCCTCATGGGTGTCTGCGGTGTCTCAGCGCACGTAACGCGTGAGAGGCCGGACTTGTGCCCGACCTGAGGCGGAGATTTTGCCTCACATCAAGGTCTGTTACTCAATCGACACCCAACCGGATCTCTCGCGAGCGATCAGCTTGGGTGGCGATGGGGACCGTACACGGTCCGATTGCTGCTGTTCACGGGCGCCACCCCGTGTACTTCCCGTGATATCACCCCCCGGAAACCCGGACGTTTCCAGGCTTTCGGGGAGAGATGCGATCACGGAGAGTAGAAGGACCCGAAATCGCTTCTGTGATCGATCACACAGGGATGAAGCGAGCACGAGGGCCTGAAATTCCGCCCAAAGCGAACAGAGGGATCCAATACGGCTTCACACCGCGAAGCCTCTCAGACCGGAAGGGTGACACGCATCACGAGACCACCGCCCTCGCGGGGCTCCGCGATGATACGGCCTCCGTGCGCCCTCGCGACGGATCGCGCGATCGACAGGCCGAGCCCCACCCCCTTGTCGCTGCCGGTCCGCTCCGTGCGCAGCCGCCTGAACGGCTCGAAGAGGTTGTCGATCTCGTAGGCGGGCACGACGGGCCCCGTGTTCGAGACCACCAGGAGCGCCTGCCCGTGCTGGAGCTCGGTGGTGACCTCCACCCAGCCGTCCCGCTCCACGTTGTAGCGCACGGCGTTCTGCACGAGGTTCAGCGCGATGCGCTCCAGCAGGACGCCGTTGCCCTGGACCACGGCCCGGGCACGCTCGCCGCGGACCTCGACCTCCCTCGTGGACGCCTCGGTCCTGGTCTGGTCGATGGCGCGGTCGGCGACCTCGGCCAGGTCCACGGGCTTGCGTTCGACGATCTGGTTGTCGCTGCGGGCGAGCAGGAGAAGCCCTTCGACCAGCTGCTCGCTGCGCTCGTTCGTCGCCAGGAGCGTCTTGCCCAGTTGGTGCAGCTCCGGTGAGGCCTCCGGGTCGGAGAGGTGGACCTCCAGGAGGGTGCGGTTGATCGCGAGGGGGGTGCGCAGTTCGTGGGAGGCGTTGCCCACGAACCGCTGCTGGGCGGTGAACGCCCTCTCCAGGCGGTCCAGCATCTCGTCGAAGGTGTCCGCGAGCTCCTTGAGCTCGTCGTCCGGGCCGTCCAGCTCGATGCGACGGGTCAGGTCCGTGCCGGCCACCCTGCGGGCGGTGCGGGTGATCCGGCCCAGCGGGGACAGGACACGGCCTGCCATGGCGTAGCCGAACGCGAAGGCGATGATGCTGAGGCCCACCAGGGCCAGCAGCGCCCTGTTCAGCAGGCTGTCGAGGGCGTGCTGGCGCTGCGCCGCCGTGCACTCCTTGATCGCGTCGTTGAGCTGGCTGTTGTTCAGTGCGGAGCCGAGCTGCGGGCACATGTCGCTGGAGATCTGCACGTTGGTGCCCTTGACCTGGAACTCCAGGCCCCCCGCGTCGTGCAGGGCCTGGGCAGCCAGCATGTAGATGATCGAGAGCAGCAGGATGCCCGCGATCAGGAACATCCCGCCGTAGAGCAGCGTGAGCCGTATCCGGATGGTCGGACGCAGCCACGGGTAGGGGGCCTCCTGCTGCTTGGGCTCCCAGGTCGGCTTCGGAGGCGTCGCGACAGGGCCCGGGGAGGCTGCCATCACGCCCTCAGATCCGGTATCCGGAACCGGGGACGGTGACGATGACGGGTGGCTCACCGAGCTTGCGGCGCAGAGTCATGACCGTCACCCGCACCACGTTGGTGAACGGGTCGGTGTTCTCGTCCCATGCCTTCTCCAGCAACTGCTCGGCCGAGACGACCGCGCCCTCGCTGCGCATCAGGACCTCCAGAACGGCGAACTCCTTGGGGGCCAGCTGGATCTCCTGCCCGTCCCGGAAGACCTCGCGGCGGTTGGGGTCGAGCTTGATGCCGGCCCGCTCCAGCACGGGCGGCAGGGCGACCGTGGTACGGCGCCCCAGGGCGCGCACCCGCGCCGTCAGCTCGCTGAAGGCGAAGGGCTTGGGCAGATAGTCGTCCGCGCCGAGCTCCAGGCCCTCGACCCGGTCGCTGACGTCACCGGACGCGGTGAGCATCAGCACCCGGGTGGGCATGCCGAGCTCGACGATCTTGCGGCAGACGTCGTCCCCGTGGACCAGCGGGAGGTCCCGGTCCAGCACGACGACGTCGTAGTCGTTGACGCCGACGCGCTCCAGGGCCGCCGCTCCGTCGTAGACGACGTCGACGGCCATGGCCTCCCGGCGCAGCCCGGTGGCCACCGCATCGGCGAGCAGCTGCTCGTCCTCGACGACGAGTACGCGCACGGCGCAGTCCTTCCCTAGATCTCCGAAAAACGACGAGCGGCCCTCGTTCCGGCCGCTCGCCGCACGTCAGCGGCACCGACTGTGCGCGTCCATCCTGCCCGCAACGCGCATAAACCGGCGGTAAGACGACGCGGTGCGGAGGACCGCTCCGGGGAATACATCGGATTTCCGGGCCAGTTGAGGTTTCTCGCGGGCCCGCGACGGGGAGGACGCTCTCACACCCCGCGATCACGCCCTGCATGTGGCGTGCCACAGCCCGTCCTGCTTCCAGAGGGGCTGCGTGATCACCCGCGCTCCGGCCCACGTGCCGGAGGACCACCGGGCACACCCCCGTGCCACCGACCCACGATGAGGGGGCGCTCCATGGACGCTTTCACCGCAGGCCTGCTGCAACGCATCAAGACCACCGAGTCCGACCTCACGAGGGCTCGCGAGACGGGCGACGACTTCCTCGCGGACGTCGAGCAGGGAGAGCTGGACGACCTGCACCGCCTCGCCGCCGAACACGGAGTGGAAATCAGCGCCACAAGCGTCTGAGCCGCCACGAGAGGGCCCCGGGAGCCTTGACGGCTCTCCGGGGCCCTCTTCGCGTGCCCGACGGCTCCCCGGGCTTCACAGCGGGCTCAGGCAGGCACTTGTCAGTCGTGCCAGGCGCCCAGTTCCTCGAGGAGTGCCTGCAGCGGCTCGAAGACTCCCGGGGTGGCCGCGACCGTCAGGTCACCGTCCGCGGGCCGACCGGGCCGTCCCCCGGTGAGGGCACCGGCCTCCCGGGCGATGAGGTCGCCCGCCGCCACGTCCCACGGGTGCAGTCCACGCTCGTAGTAGCCGTCGAGGCGACCCGCCGCGACGTCGCAGAGCTCGATGGCAGCCGATCCCCCGCGCCGGATGTCGCGCAGCCGTGGAATCAGCCGCTGAGCCACGGCCGCCTGATGGCTGCGTACCTCGGTGACGTAGTTGAAGCCGGTCGCCACCAGGGCCTGGTCGAGGGGGGCCGTGGGCCGGCACGTCAGCGCGTCCCCGTTCCCGTACGCTCCGCCGCCGAGCACCGCGTGGAACGTCTCGCGCCGCATCGGGGCCTCGACCACACCGACGACGCGCTCGCCGTCACGCTCGGCGGCGATGGAGACGGACCAGGTCGGGAGGCCGTAGAGGTAGTTCACCGTGCCGTCGAGCGGGTCGATGACCCATCGGACACCGCTGCTGCCCTCGACGCTGGCGCCCTCCTCGCCGAGGAAACCGTCCGTGGGGCGGCGCTCGGAGAGATAGCCGGTGATCAGCTTCTCCGCCCGGATGTCCATCTCGGTGACGACGTCGATCGGGCTGGACTTCGTCGCGGCGACCCCGAGGTCGGCGGGGCGGCCGTCGCGCAGCAGCGCGCCGGCCCTGCGGGCCGCCTCCAGGGCGAGGTCGAGCAGTTCGGACAGGAGGGGGTCGGTCACAACGCTCCAGAGGTGGTGTCGCGGGGACGGGACGGGTGTACCGGCCCCGCGGCGGCGGGAGGTGCCTGCGGACTAGAACGGGCTGTCGGCACCGGCGGCGGCGGGCTTGGGCACCCGCGCGGGGCAGCAGCCCACCGGACAGAGCTCGTGGGAGGGGCCGAGTGAACCCAGGGCACACGGCGCGACCGGCCGGCCCTGCTCGGCGGCGGCGCGCTCCAGGACGAGTTCGCGCACGGCCGCCGCGAAGCGGGGATCCGCGCCCACCGTCGCGGAGCGGCGCACCGGCAGACCGAGCTCGGCGGCCTTCGCGGCGGCCTCCGTGTCGAGGTCGTACAGCACCTCCATGTGGTCCGAGACGAAGCCGATGGGGGCCATGACGACCGCCGGGACACCGTCGCCGTGGAGGGACCCCAGGTGGTCGCAGATGTCGGGCTCCAGCCACGGGATGTGCGGGGCACCGCTGCGCGACTGGTAGACGAGCTGCCACGGGTGGTCGACGCCGGTCTCCTCGCGCACCGCCTCGGTGATCAGCCGGGCGACGTCAAGGTGCTCGGCCACGTAGGAGCCGCCGTCGCCGTGGGTCCCGGCCGGCCCGGAGGTGTCGGCCGCGGCGGTCGGGATGGAGTGTGTGGTGAACGCGAGGTGCGCCCCCGCCCTGACCTCGTCGGGGAGACCGGCGAGCGACGCCAGCACGCCGTCCACCATGGGCCGCACGAACCCGGGGTGGTTGAAGTAGTGCCGCAACTTGTCCACCCGGGGCACCGGGAGCCCTTCCGCCTCCAGGACGGCCAGCGACTCCGCCAGGTTCTCGCGGTACTGGCGGCAGCCGGAGTACGAGGCGTACGCGCTGGTGGCGAGCACGGCGATGCGGCGGTGTCCGTCCGTGATCATCTCGCGGAGGGTGTCGGTGAGGTACGGGGCCCAGTTCCGGTTGCCCCAGTACACCGGCAGCTCGAGGCCGTGCTCCGCGAAGTCCCGGCGCAGCGCGTCCAGCAGCGCCCTGTTCTGCGCGTTGATCGGGCTGACACCGCCGAAGAGGAAGTAGTGCTTCCCGACCTCCTTGAGCCGTTCTTCGGGGATGCCACGGCCACGCGTGACGTTCGACAGGAACGGGACCACGTCGTCGGGGCCTTCGGGGCCGCCGAAGGACAGCAGCAGGAGAGCGTCGTAGGGAGCGGGATCACGCAGATCGGACATGCACCCGATCCTGCCACCCGCCACCGACAGTCCCGCAACCGCCGTCGGCGGGTCGTCGCGGGTGCGGACGCCGACGACGGCCTCACCCGCGGCGCCTCGGACGCTCGCGGTGAGGTCGTAAGCTGTGTCGGCCCCCGCACACCTGTCAGGTTCTCCCGGAGTTCCCCCTTGCCCAGCCCCTACCGCGCCATCTTCTCCGCCCCCGGAAGCCGGGAGTTCTCGGCGGCCGGATTTCTCGGCCGGATGCCGCTGTCCATGATGGGGATCGGCGTGGTGACGATGATCTCCCAGCTCACCGGCCGTTACGGACTGGCGGGTGCGCTCTCCGCGACGCTCGCCATGGCGGCGGCCGTCATGGGCCCTCAGGTCTCGCGGATGGTCGACCGGTACGGGCAGCGCCGCGTGCTGCGGCCCGTCACGCTGTTGGCGGCCACCGCGGTCGCCGGACTGCTGGTCTGCGCGCAGCAGGGGCTGCCCGACTGGACCCTGTTCGTCTTCGCCGCGGGCGCCGGCTGCGTCCCGAGTGTGGGGTCGATGGTCCGGGCGCGCTGGGCCGAGATCTACCGGGATTCCGGGCGCCCGCTGCACACCGCGTACGCGTGGGAGTCGATCGTCGACGAGGTGTGCTTCATCTTCGGGCCCATCGTCTCCATCGGCCTGTCCACCGCCTGGTTCCCGGAGGCCGGCCCCCTGCTGGCCGGCCTGTTCCTGGTGGCCGGTGTCTTCTGGCTGACGTCCCAGCGGGCCACGGAGCCCCGGCCGCACCCGAAGGAGCACCACACCGGCGGCTCGGCGCTGCGTTCGTCCGGGCTCCGGGTGCTGGTGGTCACCTTCGTCGCCACCGGGGCGATCTTCGGGGCGGTGGACGTGGTGACGGTCGCCTTCGCCGAGGAGCGCGGCCACAAGGCGGCGGCGAGCCTCGTGCTCGCGGTCTACGCCCTGGGGTCGTGCCTCGCCGGAGCGGTCTTCGGCCTGCTGCACCTGCGGGGGAAGCCGTCCACCAGGTGGCTGGCCGGGGTATGCGCGATGGCCTTGAGTATGATCCCCCTCCAACTGGCCGGGAGCCTGCCGTTCCTGGCCGTGGCGCTCTTTGTCGCGGGCCTCGCCATCGCACCGACGATGGTCACCACGATGGCCCTCGTCGAACGGCACGTGCCACGTACCCAGCTCACCGAGGGCATGACCTGGACCAGCACCGGACTGGCGGTCGGAGTGGCGCTCGGCTCCTCTGCCGCAGGCTGGGTGGTCGACGCCTCGGGGGCCGGGGCGGGGTACGCGGTGCCCGCCGTCGCGGGAGCGCTCGCGGCCGCGGTGGCGCTCCTGGGGTATCGCCGGCTCTCGGAGCCGGTTCCTACGGGAGGGCGCGGGGAACATGACAGACACCTACGCACGGACGGCGAGCACGTGGCGTAACTGGGCGGGCAACGTCACCGCCCGGCCGACGCGCGTGGAATCCCCCGCGTCGGTCGACGAGCTCGCCGAGGTGCTGCGCCGTGCGTCCGGGGACGGCCTGACGGTCAAGCCCGTCGGCACCGGTCACTCGTTCACCGCGACCGCGGCCACCGACGGGGTCCTCATACGCCCGGACCTGCTCACCGGTATCCGCGACGTCGACCGTACGGCGATGACCGTCACGGTCGAGGCCGGCACCCCGCTGAAGCGCCTGAACGCCGCGCTCGCCCGTGAGGGGCTCTCGCTCACCAACATGGGCGACATCATGGAGCAGACGGTCGCCGGGGCCATCTCCACGGGAACCCACGGCACGGGCCGCGACTCGGCGTCGGTCTCGGCGCAGATCCGTGCGCTGGAGCTGGTCACGGCCGGCGGCACGGTGCTGCGGTGCTCGGCCGACGAGCACCCGGACGTCTTCGCGGCGGCCAGGATCGGGCTGGGGGCCCTCGGAGTGGTCACCGCGGTCACCTTCGCGGTGGAACCGGTCTTCCTGCTGACGGCCCGCGAGGAGCCGATGACCTTCGACCGGGTCACGGCCGATTTCGACCAGCTGGTCACGGAGAACGAACACTTCGAGTTCTACTGGTTCCCCCACACAGGCAACTGCAACACCAAGCGCAACAACCGGAGCGCGGGCCCCGCCGCTCCGCCCGGGCGGGTGAGCGGCTGGATCGAGGACGAACTCCTCTCCAACGGGATGTTCCAGGCCGCCTGTTCGCTCGGCAGGGCGGTCCCGGGGGCCATTCCCTCCATCGCCAGGATCTCCAGCCGCGCCCTGTCGGCCCGTACGTACACCGACATCCCGTACAAGGTGTTCACCAGCCCCAGGCGGGTGCGCTTCGTCGAGATGGAATACGCCCTGCCGCGCGAGGCGGCGGTCGGGGCCCTGCGCGAGCTCAAGGCGATGGTGGAGCGATCGCCGCTGCGGATCAGCTTCCCGGTGGAGGTCCGCACGGCGCCCGCCGACGACATCACACTCTCCACGGCCTCCGGCCGGGAGACGGCGTACATCGCGGTGCACCTGTACCGGGGGACGCCCTACCACTCGTACTTCACCGCCGTCGAGCGGATCATGACCGGGTACGACGGGCGCCCGCACTGGGGCAAGATCCACACCCGGGACTCCGGCTACCTGGCCAGGGCCTACCCGCGGTTCGGCGAGTTCACGGCCGTACGCGACCGGCTCGACCCCGGCCGGCTGTTCGCCAACGGCTATCTGCGCCGCGTGCTCGGGGACTGAGGCCGTGGGGGCGGCCGGGCCGGATCACCGCTCCGCGTCCGCCCCGGCTCCGCCCTGCTGCTCCGGTTCGGCCTCGGCACCGGTCGGGTCCGGCGCGGCCGGCGCGGTGCCGTCGTCGCCCGGTGCGGCCGGGGTGGTGGCCTCCGGCGTCGGGGTCCCGCCGGACTCCGGGGGCGAGGGGGCGGGGTCCCCCGTGGAGCCGTCACCGCCGGAGGGATCGGGCTGGGCGCTGCCGTCCTCACCCGCGTCCGTGCCGGGCGTCGTCGTGCTCCCGCCGCCCGGCGTGCTCCCGTCGTCTCGCTGGTCCGCGCCGCCCTCCTGGCCCGTGCCGTCCGAGGGCGAGGGCGTAGTCGTCCCGCTGTGGTGCTCGCCACGCACGACGGAGCCGATGGTCGTCCGGCCGTCGCTCCCCAGCCCGTGGCCGGAGACCATTTCGTACACCGTGATGCCGGCCATCGACAGGACGAAGACCCCGGTGGCCGCGAGGACCGACCGCTTCCAGCCACGGACACGGGTGCCGTGCGTGCGGGCGTCGGAGTAGTCGGAGCGGGAGTCGTCCGTGAACGTCTCGTCGTGGCCAGGGGCATCCCGGGTCGCCTCTCGGAGGGCCCGGACCACCCCGCGCGTCCCACCGGGCTCCGCCTCGCCCGGCCGGAGCTGCCGCAGCGGAGTCGTACGGTCCGCGTCGGCCGCCACCGTGCGCAGCACCCTCGTCGCGTCGTCCTCCCCATGCCGCCCCGCGGGGGACGTCTCCCGCGTGCGCACGGTGATCTGACGGCCCGCCGGGTGCTTCACCTGGACGGTGACCTCGCGGATCTGCTCCCCGGTGCGGCGGAAGAAGTGCTGGAAGACCGAACCCCCGCACGTGGCCACCACACTCATCACGCCCGCCCCGGCGATGGTTCCGTACACGCCGAGCTGTGAGGCCATCACCGCCGCCGCGACCGCCGCGACGGCACTGCCCGCGACCTGCGGAAGGCTCAGATCTATGCGCCTTCCCTCGCGGTCCGCATCAATCTGCGGCTTCTGAACCATGATCAGCCCCTGCTCGACAACTACCCCACCTTGCACAAAGAAGAGACATTTGGGCGAATCAGATAGTTCCGATTCAGGAGATTTTGTGAAGCAGCACACGCATCGAGGGCATATCGCGAACAACTGGGTAACCCAACTCCCGTGTCCGGTGAGAACTTCGGCGGCGCGCCGGTCCACCCCGGTGGCCCGAATGGAGTACTGTGGCGAGCCCTGGGGCCGGACCCCCACACGGGTATCCGGGACCTTCGGGAGGGGGCCGGAGACGGCACCCGAACCGGCGGCGCCGCGGCATCGCACGGGCGCCTGCTACATGGAGCGACCACCTGGTCGCTCCGCGTCGCACACAGGTGACCGTGTCATCGTGGCGTTGCAGGGCCGAGGCCCGATACGCCGGGCAACTTGGCAAGGTTGTGGCAGGCCGAACCCGGGCAGGTCACACTCGACTAGCGGAAGCAGCGACGCACGTGACGTCGGCAGGCACCACCCGGGAGGTTCCCATGCCCGAACTGCGTGTCGTGGCCGTCTCAAACGACGGCACACGACTGGTGCTCAAGGCTGCGGACAGCACGGAGTACACGCTTCCGATCGATGAGCGGCTGCGTGCCGCCGTGCGCAATGACCGCGCCAGGCTGGGCCAGATCGAGATCGAGGTGGAGAGCCATCTCCGCCCGCGCGACATCCAGGCGCGCATACGAGCAGGCGCCTCCGCCGAGGAGGTTGCCCAGTTCGCCGGCATCCCCGTGGACCGGGTGCGCCGCTTCGAGGGCCCCGTGCTCGCGGAGCGCGCGTTCATGGCCGAGCGCGCCCGCAAGACACCTGTGCGCCGCCCCGGTGAGAACACCGGACCCCAGCTCGGCGAGGCGGTGCAGGAGCGGCTGCTCGTGCGCGGCGCCGACAGGGAGACCGTCCAGTGGGACTCCTGGCGCCGGGACGACGGCACCTGGGAGGTCCTCCTGGTCTACCGCGTCGCCGGCGAACCGCACTCCGCGAGCTGGACGTACGACCCGCCGCGACGGCTGGTCCAGGCCGTGGACGAAGAGGCACGCTCACTGATCGGCGAGACCGAGGACGTCGCCGCTCCGGAGCCGAGCTTCCCGTTCGTGCCCCGGATCGCGCGGCTGCCGCGCGACCGGCCGCTGGACCGTGCGCTGGACCGCCAGATCGAGCGGCCGGCGCCCTCCGCGGCTGAGCCGGAGGAGCGCATCGGCGGCGTGTCCGCCGGTGAGCGCGACTCGCTGACCAGCCTCCTGGAGGCGGTGCCCAGCTTCCGTGGCGACATGGTCGTCCCCGAGCGGCCCTCGCAGCCCGAACCTCCCGCGCTCGAACCCGCGCCGCAGCAGGAGCCCGAGGCGGACGAGCCTCCGGCCGCGGCGGCGTCCGCCGGTGCGGGTTCCGCCTACGCCGATGTGCTGATGCCCCGGGCGGTGGCCGGTCACCGCGACCGGCTGACCGGGACGACGGACCGCCAGGCCGAGGCGGACGGCGTGCGCCCGGGGCGCCGGGCGGCCGTACCGAGCTGGGACGAGATCGTGTTCGGCACACGCCGGAAGAAGCAGGACTGAGAGCGGGCACGAAGGCCCGTCGCAGTACCGGGGGTCCGTACGCCGTCGCATACGGACCCCCGGTGCGTCCGGAACCCTGGCCGGCCCCCTCAGACGGGCGACGGCCCCGTAGCGACCGGGCGGGACTCGTCCGAGGACCACTCCGACCAGGACCCCGCGTACAGCGAAGCCCGGTGTCCGGCGAGCTCCAGCGCCAGCACCTCGTGGGCACCGCTGACTCCGGAGCCGCAGTAGACCCCGACCTCGGTGGCGCCGTCGGCGCCCAGGGCGGCGAAGCGGGAGGCGAGCGCGCCGGCGTCCAGGAAGCGTCCGTCCTCGCCGACGTTCTGCGTGGTCGGGGCGGACACCGCGCCGGGGATGTGCCCGCCGACACGGTCGATCGGCTCCACGTCCCCCCGGTAGCGCTCCGCGGCCCGCGCGTCGAGCAGCAGCCCGGTGCGGGCGAGCTCCGCGGCGCCGTCCGCGTCCAGGAGACCGAGCGCGCCCGGCTCGGGCCGGAAGTCGCCCGGGGCCGGCTCCGGGACGGCGGTGGTGAGCTCACCCGTCCATGCGGCGAGACCGCCGTCCAGGACCCGGACATCAGGGTGTCCGGCCCAGCGCAGCAGCCACCACGCACGCGCAGCCGCCCAGCCCTGACCGCCGTCATGGACCACCACCGGCGTCCCACGCCTGACCCCGGCCCGCCTCATGGCGGCCCCGAAGACCTCCGGGTCCGGCAGGGGATGGCGGCCGCCGCTGCCCGCGGGTCCCGCGAGCTCGGAGTCGAGGTCGACGTACACCGCGCCCGGAAGATGACCTGCCTCGTATTCGGCACGGCCATGGGGCCCGCCGAGCTGCCAGCGGACGTCCAGGAGGACGGGCGGGCGCGGGCCCGCCGACTCGCTCATGTATTCGGATGCCGTGATGATGGGCTTCATGGGTGCCATCCTCGCGCAGGGTCTGCCTGCGGCGGCGCCGCACCTGGTGGGACGTACCGCACCAAATCGGGTTCCGGCGTGAGTGGAAGCGGGAAAACGCGGCGCGGCCGGGGTGCCTCGGAGCCTCAGTGGTGCGAGCATCTGCACGGAGCGTACGCACCCGTATCCGTACCGCTGGACGCCGTGCAGGCTTCGTCCCCCCGTACGGCCACCCCGATGGTACGAGGAGAGAGAAGAAGATGACCGAGGCTGCCGCCCGGCGCACGCCCGGAGCACCGTGCTGGGTGAGTCTGATCGTGCACGACCTGACCGCGACCCAGGAGTTCTACAGCCGCTTGTTCGGCTGGGAGTTCCGTCCCGGGCCCGAACAGCTGGGGCCCTACGTCCGGGCGTTGCTCTGCGGCAAGGAGGTCGCGGGCATCGGGCAGCTTCCGCCGGGCCGGCGCCTCCCGATCGCCTGGACGACCTACTTCGCCACGGAGGACGCCGATGCCACGGCGGAGTCGATCCGCTCCTGCGGCGGGACGGTGGCCGTGGGCCCCCTGGACGCCGGGTACGCGGGCCGCCTCCTGCTCGCGTCCGACCCGAACGGCGCGGTCTTCGGTGTCTGGCAGGCCGCCGAACACCTCGGCACCGCCCTCGCGGGCACCCCGGGCACCCCTGCGTGGAACGAGTTGGTGACCCGGGAGACCGCATCGGTCGCCAAGTTCTACCAGACGGTGTTCGGATTCGAGACCGAGGCGGTCGTCTCGGCCGACTTCGACTACCAGACGCTGCATCTCCAGGGCCGGCCCGTGGCCGCCCTGCACGGTGTGGGACACGCCCTGCCGCGCGACAGGGGCCCGCACTGGATGACCTACTTCGAGGTCGCCGACACCGACCAGGCGACGGCCCGCGTGGTGGAGCTCGGCGGGCACGTGCTCCACCCGCCGCAAGAGGCCTCCAGCGGCAGGCTGGCCACCGTGGCGGATCCCGAGGGCGCGGTGTTCACGATCGTCCGGCCGACGGGCGGTTGAGCCGCGCCGGTATCGAAGTGATCCCGGTGATGGGGCCGTCGGCGACGTGACGGCGAGGACCACGAGCGGAGTGCGGTCGTCGCTCAGGGGGATGACGCGCCGGGACGGCCTTCACGGAGGACCGCCGATCGCCGAGGGCGGCAGGAGGTCCTGCCGCCCTCGGGGAGGTGACTACTTGATGCGTGAGACGAGTTCCCGGTACTCCAGGCTCGGCATCAGGCCCAACTCGGTATCGAGGACCGTGGAGTAGTCCTGGAAGACACGCCAAGCGGTGGCGTTGTCGCTGCGCCGCATGAAGGCCGCGGTGATCGTCCTGTGGGGAGATTCGGACAAGGGGTCCACCTTGATCGCGCTCTCGGCCATCTCCACCGCGAGCAGCATTTCCTCGCAGGCCAGGAGCATCTGCGAAAGGGAGTCGAGGGCGAGAAGTCGTAAGTGGTTCCATTCCTGCTGCACGCTGACGCTCTGCTCGTCCGATTCACCGTCGAGCACGACGGACTTCAGCGGCGTCCAGCGTTCCGGCGAGGAGGTACGGATCTCCTGCTTCGAGATGGATCGCCGGACCAGTGCGTGCGCGAGATCCCACGCCGCGTGGATGTCGACGCACTCGGGCTGTTCCGCGAGGACGATACGCCCCTCCGATGCCTGGAGCACGGGGGTACTGGGCAGCAGTCTGTTGATTCTCCAAAGAAGAGTGCGCAGTCTCCTGGCTCTCTGCCGCTCCGGTACCTCGGGCCACAGTCGTGCCGCCAGCTCGGCCCGCGAGAGCGAGGACCTCTCCAGTGCGACCAACGTGATGGCGAGGCGCGGTACGGCTGGTATCGCAACCCGCTTCCGCTCTTTGTGGAGAAACTCGAACCTTGGCATAAGTCTTATTTCAACCACTGCCCCCCCCTGACTTGAGACGCCAGACGGCCCAGCGCCTCAGAAAGCGACTCTGCTCGCCTTGAAAGGCGTTTCACCTCTGCTGGAGAAGCTGGCCCTTGGCGAGCTGCCGGTAGAACTCGTCCCGTTCCATCAACTCGGCGTGTGTTCCCATCGCCTTGACGGTCCCGTCCGCCAGGACGATGATCCGGTCCGCCGAGATCACGGTGGAGAGCCTGTGCGCGATCACCATCGTCGTGGAACTGTGCGCCAGGGCGTCGATCGCGTCGTGCAGGGCCCGTTCGTTCACGGTGTCGAGCTGCGACGTGGCTTCGTCCAGCAGAACCAGGGCGGGTCGGCGCAACAGGAGTCGGCCAGCAGCGACTCTCTGGCGTTCGCCGCCGGACAGTTGCGACCCGCGCTCCCCCACAGAGGTGTCAAGGTGGGCAGGCATCCTGGCCACCACACCATCGAGGCGCACCGAACGGACGACTTGGTCGAGTTCGTCGTCGGACACCTCGCGTTCCACGCCGTAGAGCAGGTTCTCGCGGAGCGTCCCGGCCAGCACCGGGGCGCTCTGTTCCACGTAGCCGATCCAGGAGCGGAGTTCGTTCAGTGGAATGTTGTTGATGTCGCCGTTGTCGATGAGGACGCGGCCGGCCGTCGGTTCGTAGAAGCGCTCGATGAGACTCAGCACAGTCGACTTCCCGACTCCCGACGGGCCGACGATCGCCGTCTTCGTTCCGGACTCCACACGGAACGAAAGCCCGGACAACACCGGTTCATCGGAGCGGTAACTGAAATCGACATGCTCGAATTCCACACTCGGCGGTTTGTCGCGCCGCTGCGCCGGCAGCCGGCCCTGCTGCTCAGGACGCGGGGAGACTGTCGAGGGCGTATCGGCCACCGTGCCCGTTCCGCGGTCCTCCGTCTCCATCGAGTCCACCTCGATGATGCGGGCGGCGGCAGCGAACGCCTTCTGCAGTTGCGTCACCGCGGCGGTGATCACCATCAGAGGTGAAGCGAGGTACATCACGTAGAGGAGGAACGCGATCATGTCGCCGGCCGGCAGTGTGCCGGTGGCGACTCGGTATCCTCCGACCCCGAGAACCGCCAGGAAGCTGATCTGCATGGCCGTGGCCGTGCCGACTCCGGCGAGTGCGTCGAGTTTCACCGTGCGCACTCCGGCCGTGTACGCCAGCTCGGCGTGGCCTCCGATGCGACCGGCCTCGGCCGCCTGCATGTTGCCCGCCTTCACGGTCCGGACAGCGCCGAGCGCGCGTTCCAGGGCGGAAGTCATCTGGCCGACATGGTCCTGCGCGGAACGGGAGGACGACTTGATGCGAGCAAGGAGCGGGACGACTCCCAGGCCGACCACGACCAGCACGCCGAGTACGACCAGGAACAGGACCCAGTCCAGGTAGACCATGAGGGCGGTCGCCCCGATCACGGTCACCACACCGGGGAGGGCGTCAAGGACGTTGGCGGTCATGACGGACCGCAGCAGCGTGGTGTCGGATCCCGCCTTGGACAGCAGGTCGCCCAGTTGGCGGCGGTCGTACTCCCGCACCTTGAGGTCCAGGAGTCTGGCGACGAGCCGATGCCGCAGCCCGAGGACGACGCGTTCCCCGGCTCTTTCGAGAACGAACAGTTGACAGCCGGACATCACGGCCCCGGCGACGACCAGTGCGACGAGAATCAGCAGCGGCTTCACCAGGGACTCGCCGCGGCTGACGGTGTCCAGGATGATGCTCGCGGCCATCGGCTGCGCAAGGGCGCCGAGAGAGCCGAGCAGCCCGAGCACAAGCCCGACGGAAATGGCTTTGCGGTGGGGGCGGGCTAATCGGAGGAGCGTGCTCCATCCGACGTCTTGCGGACTTTTAGTGGATAACACGTGGGCTACGAACCCTTCCGCAGGTCAAGTTTTGTCAAAAGTATGTCATACGGGCATGAGGAGCCGTATGCGTTTTTCCATGATCCCGATCTGCCAGGCCCAGGTCACCATGTCCATGATGCCGCCGCGGTTGATGATCAGGCCGCCGCGGACCTGCCAATAGGTGAGGCCACTGACGTCAACCGGATGCGAACCCCGTTCGCTGTGGAAGGTGCCGGTCAACCGCCATTCCCACACGACGTGTTCGCCGTCCGTCACCACCTTCCCCACGGCGAGGCGGTGATCGGGAATCAGCGAGAGAACCGTGGCGACCCTCGCGACCAATTCCTCCCGTGCCACCTGCCTGACCGGCTCGCCGCTGCCTCCCATCTCGGTGATGTCGGGGGCGAAGTCCGCGACCGCCGCGGCATCGTGCTCGTTCCACACCCGGCGTACGTACTCCTCGACAACGTGCCGGACGCCCTCGGCGTCGTCGCTCATGCCGGCCTCCCGTCGTACGGCGTCCGGGGCTCGGGGTAGCCGATCTGCTTGAGGAACTCCGCCATGTCGCTCTGCGTGACCTCTTCGATGATCTTGCCGTCCCGGAACGAACTGATGGACATGCCGTGCACGGAAATCTGTTTGAACTGCGGGACCTCATCGGCCAGTCGCTGCACGTGCGGCATGAGCATGCGCACATCGGCGATGGTGCCCACCAGCTGCCATTGCCACGCGACCCGCTCGCCCTCGGCGACGACCCTCTCCACGGTCATCGAGGCTTCGCTGTACAGGGCGCGCCACAGCCCGGTTTCATGCTTCAGCTTCTCCAGGCCCGTCACCGGCGGCTCACCCCCGAGCCCGTACATGCGCACTTCTTCGTGAAGGAACTCGCCGAGCCTGTCCACCTGTCCCTTGTTCCACACCACGTCGGCATAGTCATGAATCAGCCGAGTATTGCGCTCCGTGTCCATCTGCTCTCCCCATAGATCGCTTACGTCCTGGTCGCTGCCGGCCCCATGCCGTGATGCGCCAGCAGTTCCACTGCCGTCTCCAGTGAGGCAGGACCGCCCTCTTCGACCTCTCCGCTCGTGACGCTCACAGCTCGCTCGGTGCCGGCGACGAGATAGCCGTCCGAATGGAGCGTCGCCAGAACGCGTCGCGTCGCCGGTTTGTTGAACGCACCGGTCGGGATGGAGGGCAGCAGCACCACCGGCACGGTCGAGGACATCACCACGGAAGAGGCGAGGTCGTCGGAAATGCCGGCGGCGAGTTTGGCGCAGAAGTTCAGCGTGGCGGGGTAGACCAGCACCGCGTCGGCCCAGACCGCCAGGGCGACATGCTGTGCCCCGTCACTGTGCGCCAGGTCCCAGTCGGGCCCGGCGACGGGCCGGCCCGTGAACCCGGTGAGCGCTCGCGTCGAGACCATCGTCGCCGCCTGCCGGGTGACGAGCATGCGGACCTCGGCTCGGAAATGACCACGCAGAGCAGAGGCCCACAAAGGGCTGTGGGCGGCGGCTATCCCTCCGGTGACGACGAACAGGAGGCGACGCGGGCGTTCCTCGTGCGTCATACGTCCTCCCCCAGCAGGGCGGCGACCTGGGCGCGCTGCCTCTCCAGCACACGTGCGACCTCGATGACGGCACTCTCCGCCGACTCTCCGGCCACGAGCCTGCGCGCGATGTCGCGGGACCGGTCCATGCCCAGACTCGCGTGCCGGTCCTCGCCCTCCTGCGGCACGCTCACGCTGACCCCGGGCGCCACTCGGACGGCGAACCCGGCAGTCGCCGGGCCGCGTTGACCGGGCGGGATCAGTTTTCCGATGCACTCGAGAAAGCCGGGCACCTCCTCGGTGCGGCAGTACACGACCACACCGTCGGGTCTCGTTCTCTCCTTCTTCCTGCGAATGATCTTCGATGAGAACGCGTACGCCCGGTCGTCGAGCCCTGTAACCAGATCGGCCCACTTTGTTGCCCGCCCCTCTCCGTCGAGGCACAGGTAGATACGGGCCGACAACTCGGCGGCGCGCTCCGGACGAGCACTGCCGTGGAACCAGATCCAGCCGTTCATCACGCCCGGTTCCAGGCTTGGCAGCCTCAGCGTGATGCGTCCTGCGGCCATACGCTCGATGTCGCCGAATTCGACTGCCACTTCGAGCCCGTCGGCCCGCCGCACGATGAGCCTGCCGTCCGCGAGAGCAGCCCGATAGGACCAGCTGTCGGCGGACGCACGGGTCCGTCCGCCGAGTGCGGTGCGCACGGCGGCCAGCAGACCGGTGTCGTCGTCGCGGTCTTCGTCGTCGAAGCTCGCCGCCAGGTGGAAGCGCCGGTAGATCTCACGGCCGACCACTTCGGGATCCGTCCCCGCCAACTCGTCGAGGAGACCCGGTTCATCAAGAATGCGGGCGATGACCGGCACAGTCATGAGAACCGTCCCGCGAATGCGCCAGGGTGCAGTGCCATGCGCGATGCCACTTTCACCACCATCTTCGGGAGCCTGTCGAACTCGTAGGTCAGCGACGTGTAGGAGAGCGCCCGGCACAGAAGTGAGTACGCCGTCATGCACGGAAGGACACTCGCCCGCAGAACAGGAGCCGCCGGCACCGCTCTGTAGTTCTGGAGCAGCGCGGCGATCGCTGACCACGCCTTCTCCGTCTCGGCGTCGAGCCGTTCCAGTGACTCGTGCACCCCCTCGCCACCGCTCTCCGCCGTCGCACGCCTCATGGCCTCGGTCAGCAAGGAGGCGGCCAGGGAGGCAAGGTCGCGTTCGGGCAGGCCCAGCCCCGCGCATTCCCAGTCGATGAAGCGAACCGCGGTGCCGTCAGCGGCGGCAAGAATGTTGTCGAACTTGAAATCGCCGTGTACGAAGACCCGCCGGCCACTCCCCTCCTCGTACACATCGGCCAGGATCCTGGAGAAGTCCTGCCGGTGGATCTCGGCGGTCAGTTCCAGTGTGCCCTCGGAGAGCTCTCCGAGCAGGGCGAGCGGAATCGGTTCCAGCGGAGGATGCTCGCCTGCCGCCGGAGGCAGCCAGGCCCAGCCCGGACCGGAAACCTCCTGACCGTGCAGAGAGGCGATCTCCCGCCCCGCGACACCAGCGGCACGGTTCAGTGCGTCCGGAGTGCCGAAGAGCTGGTCGAGCGGCACTTCCGACGCGTAGAACTCCACAGTGAGCCGCTCCGCGGTGCACCCCACCGGCGGCACCACCGGCACAGTGGTCCCGGACCGTTCGGTGGTGTAGCACCCGGCGGCAGCGGACTGCAGTGCGGCTTCGAGGTACAGCCCGCGCCGCTCGTCGACGTCGCTCCGGGCACGCTTCACCACGACGTCGATGCCCTGCTCATGACCTCGCCGCACGTGGTCACGACCGGCCAGTACGCTCCCGTGCCCTTCGTCCGCCTCCTCTCCTGACCTGTCCTTCGCGGGGGCCGGCCGCCGGGTCAACGGGGCACTTTCCACGCGATCAGAGACCGCAGTCCGGTGGTCTGCGGCGCTCCCGTGACCTCGAGACCGGCCGCCTTACCCAGCACGACCAGCTCGTCCACCGTGCGGTCGGGATTTCCCATGTTCGCCTCGAGCCACAGCGCGACCCCTGAGTCCACGGGGTCTGCCGCACCCTCGGGCGGAGTCAAGTGCACCTCCGCGAGGAGCACTTCACCCTCGGGCCCGGCCGCATCGGCACAGCCACGCAGAATGTCGAGCGCCTGTTCGTCGTCCCAGTCGGCAAGAATCGCGGAGATCAGGTAGACGTCCTTGCCACGCGGCAGGGGGTCGAAGAAGCTGCCTCCCACCGTGGTGCTCCGGTCGGCGAGCCCTGCCAGTCGCAGTTTCCGCGCACCCATGTCGGCGAACTTGGGAAGGTCGAGGAGGGTGCCGTGCAGATGCGTATGTGCCTGCAGCAGTGCGGTCAGCAGCGCCCCGCTGTTCCCTCCGACGTCCACGACGCTCCGCACACCGGACCAGTCGAACCCCTCGATGACGAGGTCGGCGTCATAGGCGGCGGTGGTCTTCTCGAATTCCTCGAGCCCGTCGACTTCGCCGGCTGCTTCGTCGAGGTCTTCCCAGAGGTTCTTCCCCTGGGCCCCCTCGTACGCCGCCCGCCCCGTCCGGACCGTGTGCAGAAGATGCGTGAACGCCATCTCCGTCCGTCCGGATACGTGGTCCAGATCGAGAAAGGGCCGTACCCCCAGGTCGTCATACTCGCTCAGCAGGGGTCGCCCGAAGTCCGCGAGCGCGTACCCCTCTTCCTCGCGCCGCATGACCCCCATCGTCACGAGGTGGTCCATGACCTTCCGCAGCGGCCGCTCCTGGCAGCCCGTGCGGCGGGCAAGGTCCTGGGCGGTCACTGCTCCGGCGTCGACATGGTCCGCAAGTCTCAGTGTGGCCGCGACGCGCAACGTCATGGGGGCGATGAGGCTCGCCATCTCCAGCAGTTCGGTGCCGCTCTCCTCGTCCGACATGGGGTTTGCTCCCTTCCGGTTTCTCGGTGGATGGCCGCCGCCGCGGTCGGTCCCGGGCACGCCGCAGGCCAGGCCGGGGCCGTCGCCCACGTCGCCGCCCACGAACTCGGC
>NZ_JBEXYB010000064.1:0-27658 GCF_040630715.1 Streptomyces sp. NPDC005752
ACCGAGCGGTCACCTCGTCGGCACAGCCCGACGATCTCGGCCTTGAACTCCGGCGTGAACGAACGACGAGGGCGGCGAGGCTTCTTCTTCCCCATGCTCTCCATGATGGACATCCTCCCGGGGCTGAACCCCAGATCTCGAATGTCCGTCAAAGCGGATCAAGCCCACTTCGGCTGCAGCGGACGAAGTGTCGTGGCGGCCGCATCCCGGATGGGCATCACGGGCTTTGAGGCCAGGACCGGTTTCTTAGCGCGCTGGATGATGGCCGATCCGCTGACTTGTGGCGCAGGGTGTCGCACAAGCCGGGGTTGGCTCGGTGCCCCGGCGTCCGCTGCCGAACCTGGGTCGCCCTGGTGGCCGTGGAGGGCGAGACCCCCTGCCCGCAGGGGTCCGGACAAGGGGGCTCCGAGCGGCGCTGCGTGTCCGCGTGCCACCGTGCCGGTGCGCGGGCGATGAATACCTCTTGTGCGGTACTGGTGCGCCCGGCGCCTTCAGTGGTGAGTCCGCGTTGGGGCTCTCAGCAGGTGTGGTGGAGGGTGGCGATGGCGTTGTGGCTGTGGATGCTTTCGAGGTTTTTCGCAGTGACGGTGTGGGTGAGTGCTTTGTCGCGGCAGGTGAGGCTGATGTCGCGGATGAGGTCTTCGACGAAGACGGGGTAGTCGTAGGCCTGCATGGTGATGACGCGTTCGTCGGGCCGTTTGACCAGCGGGATGACAGGGGCGGAGCCGGTGGCGCGCAGCAGGCCGACGATCTCGTGGACGGGCAGGGGGTAGGGGGCGTCCGCGGTCCCGGTGATCTCCAGGGTGATTTCGCTGCGCTGGTTGTGGGCGCCGTAATCGGAGATGGCTTTGGAGCAGGGGCACAGGCTGGTGACATGCGTGGTCACCGCGGTGGCGACCGTACAGTCGGAGGTGGTGATGCGGCCGGTGACGGTGACGTCGTGGGTTTGCCAGGACTCTTGCCGGCTGGCAGGCGCGGTCACCGAGGTGGCGATGGGCAGCGACAGGGTCAGGGCGAGGGAGGGTGCGTCGAGCAGGGTGAGGCCTCGTTTGAGGGCGAGGGGCAGTTCCTGCGGGGTGAGCGTGGCGACTTCCTCGTGCACGAGGGCGATCATGCGGCTCATGTGGGTGCCGCGCCGGTCGGCTTGCAAACCGACGGTGACGCTGATGTCGGCGATGCCCTGCTGTCGGGTGTGGCCGTCGTCGAAGGTGAGGGGATAGCGCAGGCCGCTGATGCCTACTTCGTCGATGGCGATGCCTCGGCGGTCTGGTTCGTTCTGGATATCGTGCATGCCTTACGCGCCTCGGTAGGTGCAGCCGGAGGTGCAGGTTTCCCGCACGGTGATCGCGGACAGTGCGGGAAGCTCGTCGATCAGCCGGTCCCAGATCCAGCGGGCCAGGTTCTCGCTGGTGGGGTTGTCCAGTCCTTCGATGTCGTTCAGGTAGTAGTGGTCGAGTTGTGCGTCGATGGGCTTGAAGGCGCGTTTGACGTCGCCGAAGTCCATGACCCAGCCCAGTTCTGCGTCGACGGGGGCTTTGACGTGCACGATCACCTTGTAGGAGTGGCCGTGCAGGCGCGCGCATTTGTGGCCCTCCGGTACACGCGGGAGGCGGTGCGCAGCTTCGAAGGTGAACTCGCGAAAGATTTCCATTACTGAATTCCCAGATACTTGTGCGTCTGGAGGGAGAGTGTCCAGCGCGGGTTCTTCATGCAGTACTCGACCGTGGCACGGGTGTGGGCTTCGCGGTGGGTGTCGTCCAGTGGTTGCAGCCGGAAGTGGTGGAAGTCCAGGTCTTCGAACTGGGCGGGGTCGCCGCCGGCCTGCGGGTAGACCAGTTTCAGTTCGTCGCCCTGGGTGAGGACCAGGGTGGAGCCGATCTTGGGGCTGACGCACAGCCAGTCGATTCCCCGGGGGGCCGGGCGGGTGCCGTTGGTCTCCACCGCGATTTCGAAGCCACGCTCGTGCAGTGCGTCGATGGCTTCCTCGTCCAACTGCAGCAGGGGCTCTCCGCCGGTGCACACCACGAACCGATGGGCAGGGTCGGTGCTGGGCCAGGCGGCCTCGACGGCGGCGGCCAGGTCCTGCGGGGTGCGGAAGCGGCCGCCGCCCTCGCCGTCGGTGCCGACGAAGTCGGTGTCGCAGAACTGACAGATGGCGCGGGCACGGTCCTGCTCCCGACCCGTCCACAAGTTGCAGCGGGAAAAGCGGCAGAAGACCGCCGGGCGCCCTGCGTGGCTGCCCTCGCCCTGCAGGGTGTAGAAGATTTCCTTGATCAGGTAGGTCATACTCAGGCGCTCTGGTATCGGACGGGGTCCTTCACGCCGGCTTCGGCGAAGCCCTTCAGGCGCAGCAGGCAGGTGTCGCACTGGCCGCAGGCCCGGCCCTGCTCGTCGGGGTCGTAGCAGGAGGAGGTGAGGGAATAGTCCACGCCCAGGCGCAGGCCCTCGCGGACGATGTCGGCCTTAGATAGTGCGATCAAGGGGGAGTGCAGGGTCATCTTGGAAGTTCCTTCCGCCCCGGCCCGGGTGGCCAGGTTGGCCATGGTGGCGAAGGCCTCCATGTACTCGGGGCGGCAGTCGGGGTAGCCGCTGTAGTCCACGGCTGTTACTCCGGTAAAGATGTCGCTCGCGCCGACAGTCTCGGCGAACGCGAGTGCGAAGGACAAGAAGATGGTGTTACGGGCCGGCACATACGTGATCGGTACCCCATCCTCCTCGACGTCCTCCAGCGCCTCGTGCTTGGGTACCTCGATGTCCGACGTCAGAGCCGAGCCGCCGAAGACACGAAGATCGATGTCAGCAATGACGTGCCGGGCCACGCCCTGGACCTGCGCCACACGCTGGGCCGACTCCAACTCGATGCTGTGCCGCTGGCCGTAGCGGAAGCTGAGCGCGTAGGGAGTGAATCCCTGGTCCTTGGCGATGGCCAGCACCGTGGTCGAGTCCAGGCCGCCGCTCAGCAACACGATCGCGGGACGGTCCATGCTGTCACTCCCTTATCTGCAGTCCAGTTTCCTCAACCGAGGCAGATGCAGCCTACCCCCCTAACTACCGGCTACAGTAATCACAACAACACGCGAGTTACGGAAGCCAGGGGTCGAGTCGCAGTGAACGAGTTGCCCATCGTGGTCACGTGCACGGACCGAAAGACCTCACCGCCCACCCCGGCGCTGCAGGCGCGCACCCTGCCTGCCGGCGATCTGCTGCAGCGAGCCGCAGAATGGGCGCGCCGCCTACAGGGGGCCGATAACCGGCCGACGGCATTGCAGGACCTCTACCAAGGGGATCAGTGGAAGCGAGCCCTCGCTCTCACCGATGCAGCAACCCGCGCGGGCTTCGCCCCCCGCCTCTACGCGGCCTCGGCCGGCCTGGGCCTGCGGCCAGTCTCCAGCCTTGCGCCGTCGTATGCCGCGACTTTCCTGCCACGACATGCAGATTCCGTGACTTCCTCCAGTCACGAGGCATCCCTGTGGTGGGAATGTCTGCAGCAGCTGGACGGGGCCCATGATCTGTCCCATGTCGCGACCGTCGCCGGACGGGTCCTGGTGGTGGTGTCGGGGACCTATGCCCACGCCATGCAGCACGACCTGCGCCGCCTTGCCGCCACCGGCGCCGAGACGGTACTGATCGGGGGCGCCTGCGAGGTGGAGGGGATACTGCGGGTTCCGGCCAACGCAGACCTACGCCAAGCCCTCGGCGGGACCCTTACCAGCCTGAACACCCGCACGGCAGCCTCGTGGCTCGAGCATTGCACACCGGGCCGCCTCATCAGCCCACAGGCACAGGCCAGTTGGGGTGCCTGGGCTGCGCAGGCCGCCCGTCCCGAAAGTTACGCCCGCACCCCCGTGCCGGACGGGACGGTGATCGCTTTCATCAAGGAGATGAAGAGCATCTACCCCGACTCGTCCCGTACCCGTCTGCTGCGTCTGTTCAGAGACAAGGGGATGGCCTGCGAACAGAAGCGCTTCGCAGACCTGTACACGTCAACGATTGGCCGCTGATGACTTCCACCGTGCTTAAGCGCCGGGCCCTGCGCATCGAGCAGCACCCCACGATCCCTTTGTATGTGTTCACACTGGCGGCCGAAGAGGTCCACCAGGTTGCCGACGTCGCACGGATCTCCCGGGACGAGGCCGGCAAGCTCATCGGCTACCAGCGCCCCGAGAAGAAGCAGCACGTCAAGCAGATCCTGGAATACCTCGATGGCGACGAGGTCCTCTTTCCCAATGGACTGATCCTCGCCCTGCCCTCCGATGTGCGCTTCAAGTCCAGCCCCGGCCCCGGCAGCAGCGACGGCCTGTGCACCTCCGGGACCCTGGAGATCCCGCTGCCGGATTCCCCCGACGCCCCCCGGCCAGCCTGGATCGTCGACGGCCAGCAGCGCAGCCTCGCCCTGGCCCGCACCCGCAACACCCGCCTGGCCGTGACCATCGCCGGATTCGTTGCCGAAGACCTCGAGACCCAGCGAGACCAGTTCCTGCGCGTGAACACAGTCTCCCCACTGCCGACCAACCTTGTCACCGAACTGCTCCCCGAAGTCGGCACGCTTCTGCCGACCAAACTCTCCGCCCGAAAACTTCCCTCGGTCCTGGTCGAAGCCCTCAACCATGACAAGGACTCGCCCTTCTGCGGACTGGTGCGCCGCCCCTCCACCACCGTGGAGCAAAAAGCGGAGGCCGTCGTCACCGACAACAGCCTGACCACAGCCATCCAGGAAGCCCTTAATTCCCCATCCGGCGCTTTCTTTCCCTACAAAAACCTCTCCAACGGCACCGTTGACACCGCCACCATCCGGCAGATCCTCGTCATCTACTGGAGCGCCGTTCGCGACACCTTCCCCGAAGCCTGGGCCTTGCCCGCCACCAGGAGCCGACTGATGCACGGAGTGGGCATCCGATCCATGGGGCGCCTCATGGACCGCGTGATGATGACCATCCCTCCCACCTCCCCTCACGCGCTCGAGCAGGCACGCGCCGAACTCGCCCTGATCGCACCGCACTGCCGCTGGACCGAGGGGCGCTGGCCGGACCTCAACATCCCCTGGAACGAACTCCAGAACAATCCGCGCCACATCTCAACCCTCTCGAACTACCTCCTCCGTACCTATGTGCAGGAAAAGGCAAAAGTCGCGTGAAATTCTATTTCCCTGACAGCCAGGACCTGGTGAGCCCCACTTACGACTTCGTCAACGACGAGTACTCGCCCTACCGAGTCCGCCAACGCGACGATGTCTACGCACACCAGGCCGTGACGCCGATCCCCTACGACGGGATCCTCGTCAGCAAGGCGGTCGTCGACGGATCCGTGAAGGGATCAGGAAAGTATTCCTCCCCGCAGCGTGAGCGTTTCTATCGCTTGGGCATCAGGAGCTTTTTTCGCCTCCCTGCAACCTGCCTCACCATTGGTGACTGCGGCGCCTTTAACTACATCGATGAAGAACGCCCTCCCTACGAGGTGGATGAAGTTCTCGATTTCTACGGACGCTGCGGATTCGATGCAGGAATCAGCATTGACCACATCATCTTCGGATACATTCCCGAAGAGTCTGACACGCTTCCCGAGGATTCCTGGATCGCCCGGCAGCAAATCTCACTAGACCTCGCAGAAGAATTTATCACTGCCACAAAAAAGACTGGTGCCCGCTTTGAACCAGTTGGGGCGGCGCAGGGATGGGGTCCCCAAAGCTATGCGCATAGCGTGAAACAATTGCAGGAAATGGGATACCAGCGGATCGCCCTGGGCGGCATGGTTCCCCTCAAATCCCACGAAATCCTTTCCTGCCTACGCGCGATCGACGACATCCGCTCCCCGGAAACGCAACTGCATCTCCTCGGCATCAACCGAGTCGACAGCATGGAACAGTTCGCCCGCCACGGTGTCACCAGTTTCGACAGCACCTCCGTCTTCCGCCAGGCCTTCATGGACGACCGGAACAACTACCACACAGCCACCGAATCCTACACGGCCATCAGAGTCCCCCAAGTTGACGGAAACCCCGCTCTTAAACGGCTCATCCTCTCCGGAAACGTGTCGCAGGCCGAAGCCATCATCGCCGAACGGGCATGCCTACGCGCCCTACGGGAATTCGACGCCAAGGAAATCTCCAAAGAAGAGGTCCTGACTGTCCTTGCGGTTTACGAATCCCTCGTGCTCGGGCCTAAAAAGAAGAGCTATCTAGAAATCTATAAGCGTACTCTGAATGACGCCCCCTGGCGCACTTGCCCCTGTGCGCTATGCAAGAAGCACGGTATCGAGATCATGATATTCCGGGGGAGCGAGCGCAACAAGCGCCGCGGATTCCACAATCTAACCGTGCTTGAAGCAAAAATGCGAAAACTTACCTTCGGGTAAAATACTTCCTTGTTACTCTTTTGAACCATTGTCAGGAGATGCGATGGCCGACCGCTACGAACTCAGGCTCCCTGCACTTGAAGTGCGCCAGGGCGACAGGAAAATCTACTGCTTCGCTGTCGACGGAAAGAAGATCCACAGCTTCGCCGCCGTCTCCCGCGTCCGGCGCGACAACGAAAGTGCCCTGCAGGGCTACCAGCGGCCCGAGGTTCTCAGCCACATCCGGGGCATCCGCCGCTACCTCGAGTCCGACAACGCGATGCTCCCCAACGCCCTGGTCCTGGCCTTCGACGACTCGGTCACGTTCGAGACCACAGCCCGCCGAAGCACTGGCGTCGAATACTCCATCCCGGGTGAGCTGATCATCTCCGTCGATGAATCCCTTCCCGACGAAGAAAAGCCCGCCCTGATCGTGGACGGTCAGCAGCGCAGCGCCGCCATCCGCGACGCCGACCTCGCCGAATTCCCCGTCGCCGCGGTCGGCTTCATCGCTGACAACAGCGAAGACCAGCGCTCCCAGTTCATCCTGGTCAACTCCACCAAACCGCTGCCCAAGGGCCTCATCCACGAGCTTCTGCCGGAAACAAGCGGCCACCTCCCGCCTGCCTACGCCCGCAAGCGCCTGCCGGCGCAGCTGATGACCCGCCTCAACACCGACGGCCAGGGCCCCTTCTACGGCCGCATCGCCAGCCCCACCTCACCACACGGCAACATCAAAGACACCGCAGTGCTGCGCATGCTGGAACACAGCCTCTTCGAAGGCGCCCTCTACCAGTACCGCAACCCCGAAGACGGCTCCGGCGACGTCGACCTCATGCTCAAGCACCTGCGCTCCTACTGGACCATCGTCAAGGAAACCTTCAGCGACGCCTGGAAACTCCCGCCCCGCCAGTCCCGCCTCACCCACGGAGCCGGCATCCAGGCTATGGGCTTCGTCATGGACACCCTCACCGACGGCATGACGGCCGACGATGTCGACTGCGACACCGTCCGCAACGCCATCCTCGGCCTGATGCCCATCACCGCCTGGACCTCGGGCATGTGGCGCTTCCCCGACGGCGAACAACGCCGCTGGAACGGCCTGCAAAACACCCCCAACGACATCCGCCTGCTCACCGGCCTCCTGGTCCGCGCAGGGCGAGACTGATTCCCGTTCACCGTGTCCGCACAGGACACGGTGAACGTCCCTGACGCAACGTGTCGGACCCTGCCGGACAGGGCGCGCCTATCACGCGCATGGCGCCGGGCCGTCTGTAGGCAAGCCCTCGGTAGATCCCGGCAAGAGCAGCCCCAAGACACCGGTGCCAGCCAACTGCCTGGTGCGCCCTCGTGCCTGTCCGGCGGAGCAGTTCAGATCCGGTCCTCAGCCCCGGCGTGCATCCGGGCCGCCCGCAGGAGCAGGATCGCCGCGACCCACTGGTGGTGCGGATCGTCCTCGGCCAGGAGTCCGCACAGCGACCCCTGCGGTCGGCCCACGGAGGGCAGAGCCGCGGTCGCCTGCCTGACCGCTTCCGCTGACGGATCGCCCAGGAGCGGCCGTACGTCGTCGACGCGCACCGCCTCCAGCGCCCGTAGGCCCGCCGCCGCGCACCCAGGGGGCCTGGTGCACGAGCATCGTCCGGATCAGAGGATCGTCCGGATCGGTACGCGTCCTTGCGAACCCCGCACTAGCCGAGGCCCACCACGGCGGGCCGGGTGGCGGGGTTGGCGCACAGGGCGCGGTACAGCGGTGCCGGATCTGTGCCGCCTTGCCGCAATACTCACCGGGCACACGCCTGTACCACGGCGGACCGGTCGGCGAGGTACGGCTTGGCGTCGGAGTACCGCCCGGTGCGGCGCAGCGCGGTCGCCCCCGCCGGCCTGACCCGTGGCTGTGAGCAACGGCACCACGACCTCGGTGAACTTGTCGAAGGCGCCTTCACAAAGGGCGGCCACGGCCGCTTGGGCACATAAGTCCCGCACTCCTGCGCTCACGGGAGACCTTCGCGGAGGACCTCTTCAGCACACTGCTGGACGAGTTGGGCTTTCCTCAAGCCGTCCACCCTTCACCGGAGCCATGAGAAGCGGTTCCCGTCGTGTATGCGGTTCGGGTAAACCGCACATCTCTGACGTCTGGTGAGATACCTCGTCAACTGACAGAAATGGCAGTTTGGTGCATGTGTGTCAGTCCGAGGAGATGTGTTCGTTCGGTGGCGCCCGACGGGCATCTTGACCCGAATCGCGCTCGGTGCGGGCTTGCGGGGGCGGCCCGTCGTCGCTCTCGGTCTTCTCGCGTGGTCTGAAGTGGGCGATTGGCTTGCGTCAACCCCGCGTGACCAGGTATCCCAAAGAGATCGCGAAGGGCGTGATCGCCGCTAACGTGAGTGAATGTCAACGCGGCACAAGAGCGGCATGAGATGGTGTGAATCGCCCTGGACTGGGCGGCGTGGGCAAGGTGGGTGTGAGCTTGCGGCGTGGCGAATGATGGCGCTACTCCGGGCGGCCGGGGCGAGAGGGCGCACCTAGGCGAGATGACTGTCGGTGGCACCGTCTACGCTCAGCCTCCTGAATGTGTGTGCCTTGTGAAGGAAGTGTGATGTCAAGGCTGAGGGTGGGGAATTTTGTTCGTTTTGTCGGTTCTCCGGGGGTCGGGCGTGTTACGGCAGTCGAGGGTGACAACGTCAAGGTCGACTTCTTCGAGTCGATAGCAGAGCCGGTTGCTCGCACGCAGTGGGTGGCTGCGCATCTATGCACCCCGGTCAGCCTGCCCGACCAGACCCGCGTTTATCGGCGTGACCCGAGCACGGGTGTCTGGCTTGTGGGGCGGGTTCAAGGGAGCGATCCAGGCGTGTACTACGTCCGGTTCCCCAACCATCCGAACGTCCATCCGCCGGTGCGCACGACAGAGTTGCACGTACGCTGGGATCAGCCGGTGAAGAGCCCGGTGGCAACGCTGGGCGCGGGAGGCAACGAATCTGGCTACTTCCACGATGCCCGCCTGCCGATGCTGCACGGCCTCATCGCCCAGCGCGGAGCCAGCGGAAGTATCCCGGCACTGCTGTCTTCTGCTGCCGAGATCTACCCCCACCAGATCCAGGCCGCGCTGACCGTTCTTTCCGACCCCGTGCAGCGCTACCTGCTGGCCGATGAGGTGGGACTTGGGAAAACCGTTCAAGCCGGCTACATCTTTCGCCAGACGCTGATCGACAACCCTCGCGCGCGGGTTGTCGTGCTCGCACCTGCGCCCTTGGTCAGGCAATGGCGTAGCGAAATGCTGGAGAAGTTCTTCATCGATGACTTCCCCGAGGCGCGCATCACGTTCACCGCTCACGACACTCCGGACAAGTGGGCGACCTACCGCGACGCTGACCTGCTGATCGTCGATGAGGCGCATCTCCTCGTCCAGACCATCACCGAGCCGACGCAGTCGCCCTACCGCGAACTGTGCCGCATCGCCCACTCGGCCACGCGCCTACTGCTGTTGTCGGCCACCCCAGTGACCTCGCATTACGTTACCCACCTTGGCCTGCTGCACCTCCTGGACAGACACCTCTACCGCTGGGACGACCGCGCCGCCTTCGAAGAGCGCTACCGGCGGCGCAAAGACTTCGCCGACGGCGCCTTCCAGTTGGATGCCTACTTCCCTGCACTGCTGCCGATGACTATCCACAACCTGCGCGAGTTGGTGCCCCACGACGGCCACTTCGACCGTCTGGCCACCGAGGTATTGGCGCTGCTCACTGACGACGACGAACTGGCGGACGAGGATCAGGCCCCGGAACTGGAAGTGCGCGTCGAGGCACTGAGGGCTCATCTCAGTGAGACCTACCGCCTGCATCGACGAGTGATCCGCCACCGCCGCGCCTCCGTGCTGCGCGACGACGAAGCATCGAACCTGGTGCCCTATGAAGTGCGGGGGCGTACCCGCCCGCGTCTGCTCGCGGTGGAATCCGGGGAACACCAGTTGGCCCAGGCGCTGCTGCTGCAATGGCGCACCCTGATTGCTGATCACCTGCTGGACACTGAAGCCGACGAAACCCAGCAGACCGTCTACGGTATGGCGCTGGCGGTACTCGCCTCACGGGCTGGGGCCCTGTTCAAGGACGTGTTGTCAGCCCTGTGCTGGCGCGTGCACCACGATGACCAAGCCGCCGACCAGGCAGGACTCACCGATCAGGAACGCGACTACCTTGCCGCGCCGGCCCCGGTGCCCGGCGAGAGTGACCTGCTGGACGCCTACACCCAGGAGCACGCCGACCACTCCGGTGTATCGGCCAGCACGGTCCTGGCTAAGGCGTTACTGTCGGTCGCCCGACCCGGAACCAGGTCGGTGATCTTCTGCGGCCCGGGAAGCCTGGCCGGGCAGGTCGCAGATGCCCTGCGCGAGCAGGCACCCGCGGCCGTCGTAGGCCTGCACACCACCGACTTCGGATCGGACGCCTGCGAGCAGGCCGTGCTGGCCTGGCGCACGGCATGCGACACCACGCAGTCCCAGATCCTTGTCGTTGACGCATCCGCCGAGGACGGGCTGAACCTGCAACTCGCTGACTCGGTGGTGCACGTTCGACTGCCGTGGTCTCCCAACCGGTTGGAGCAGCGGATCGGACGCGTCGACCGCTACCGTGGGGTGGAATCACTGCGCCAAAACCGGCCAGCGCAGCAGTTCCGCGTGGGCGACCGCGAAGGCGATGAGGCGTTTTGCGGCGCGTGGGCGCGTGTGCTTCACGAGGGATACGACCTGTTCACTGCATCCGCCTCAACCCTGCAGGACACCATTGCCGATGCTCTGCCCGGTGTGTGGGGCCAAGCCCTCGTCGACGGTCCGGGGCGGCTGACCTCGCTGGCGCCCAGCATCCGCGAAGAACTGCGCCAGGCCAAGCGGGATATCGACACCATGGACATGCTGGAGTCCGTACATGAGGCATCGGAGCAGACACGGCAGACCGCTGCCGCCCTGGATCGCCTGGAACAAGACTGGCAACGTCTACGGACGGACCTGGTGCACTACGCCGACCGAAACGACGGTGGACTGGGCTTCCGGCACGGCACGCGTACCGCCGCAGGCCACCAGCGCGATTACTTCGACGTCGCTTCCTCACGCCCACTGATCGACCCACGCCGCTACAAAGCAGCTGCCGAGCGTATGCATACCGACATGACGCAGGGCGTCTTCAACCGGTCCACCGCGTTGAGGGCTCCGGGAACCAGGCTGTTTCGCGCGGGCAACCCCTTCGTGGACCTTCTCGCCGACATCGTCTTCACCGATGAATGCGGTCAGGCCACAGCTTTCCGCCGCTTCGACCCCGCCTGTCGCGGAGCCGATGAGGCCTACTTCGGACTCGAGTATCTCGTGGAAGCGGACATCAGTGCCGCACTGCGCCGCCTCGAAGGCGTACCGGAAGCCCGGCGCGCGCTGAGGCGGCAGGCTGATCGCCTCATGCCCCCGTTCACCCTCAAGGTGTGGACGCGCGCTGGGCACCCCACGGCTCTGACCGACCCGGCGGTCTGCGACTGGCTGAGTGCTCCCTACGGCAAAGACAGGGATGGCAAGGAGACGAAGAGAGATCAGAACTACAACGTCACCAACCAAGGCCAACTGCTGGCTGTGTTCGGTGGCTGGCAGGAATACCGGCATGCGGCACAAGCGGCCGAGGACGCGGCCCGGGCCTACCTGTTCCAGGCGACCGACCTCTTGAGCAGGTGCACCACGGCGCAGGAGCAGGCGCGCCAGCAACTCGCCGTCGCAACCGCCCAGGCCCAGGCGCGCCAGGCAGCCGGTCATCTGCTGGGGGATACCGAGAGCTATCTGCTGGATGTTGCCGTGGCAGGCGATCTTGTGGAGGGGCTCAGCCGCCCCTCGGTGCGCGTGGTTGCTGCCACTTGCATTGTGCGGGGCGGCTACCGGAAGGCCGAGCACCATGAGTGATGCGTGGGCGCAGGCCCAGGAATTGTTTGCTGCATGGCCCCAGATACCACCGAAGCCGGCTGCCGGCACCCTGCGACGGCTGCAGGACGCCTTGGCCGACCAGGCAGCGCAGCACACCCAGGCGGTCGCCTGGCGCGACATTGCGGCGCTGACTCGCCAGGTGCTGCTGGAGGCTGCCGTCAGAGGAAATCACACCGGACTTGACGTCCCCCTGGATTCAGCACTGCCCAGCCGCGAGCAGTGGGAGCAGATGGCCTGCCGGACCCTGCCGACCGACCGAGGCTTGCGGGTCTTCGCCCAGCCGTGGCACCCGCGAGCGCTGACGTCCGAAGCGCAAGACAGCGCTCAAAAGGATCTGGAACAGGTCTACCTTGGAGTGGACTCGCCGCACCGCCGACACCTTGAACCCCAGCCTGCCGATCCCTTTTGGCACGAGGCCCTGGGATACCAGGAGTACGTCTCCGTCGGACAGCAGCAGGCTGCACGAGCGGTCGCGCTCGCCCCCGCCGGTACCACGACGATCGTGTGCCTGCCCACCGGACACGGCAAGACCGCGGTCGCGCAGGCTTCAGCCCTGCTGGCCGGTGCCCGCGGGGGTGTTTCCGTTGTGGTCGTGCCCACCGTCATCCTGGCCCTGGACATGGAAGCCAGAACGCAAGCCACCCTTGAACGGCAAGGCAAGCGAAGCCCGACCGGACGCTACGCCTACACCAGTGGCCTGCCGCAGGAGGTCAAGCAGCAGATCTGCGACGACGTCCGCACCGGCCGGCAGCGCCTGCTGTTCACCTCGCCCGAAGCAGTGGTGACGGCGCTGAAGAAGCCGCTGGAGGATGCCGCCGAGGCGGGGCTGCTGCAGTACTTCATCATCGATGAAGCGCACCTGGTCGAGCAGTGGGGCACAGGCTTTCGGCCCGATTTTCAAACCATGGCCAGCCACCGGCGCACCTGGCTGCATAAGGCCCCCACAGGGAAGGCCCCGGTGACCGTGGCCATGAGCGCCACCCTCACCAGCCGCCAGGTGACCCTGCTGGAACAACTGTTTGCCGAACCAGGGCAGGCGCAGGTGGTCTGGGCGGCGCAACTGCGCCACGAGCCCAGCTACTACGTTGATACCTGCCCAGACCCTAAAACGCGGCAAGAAGCCGTCATCGAGGCCGTCGCCATGCTGCCCAAGCCTCTGGCGCTGTACACAACGCGCGTTAAAGACGCCGAAGCCTGGACTGAGCGGCTTCGCTCAATTGGCTTCCACCGCGTGACCCAAGTGACCGGCAACTCCAAAGACGATGAGCGTCGTGCTGCCCTGGAAGGCTGGGCGGGCTCCACGCCTGCCGGGCCCAGCCCTACACGGTTTGACGTCGTCGTCGGCACCTCAGCCTTCGGCCTGGGAGTCGACCTCGCCGACGTACGCACCGTGGTCCACGCCTGCCTGCCGGAAACCACCGACCGCTACTACCAGGAAGTCGGCCGCGCAGGGCGCGACGGCAATCCCTGCATCGCCTACATGGCCACAGCACCCGCGGATGTGGAGTTGGCCGAACGCCTCAACCGCGATCCGCAACTGACGACCGATCGTGCCTGGATGCGCTGGCGGGCCATGTGGCGCGACCGCGCTGCCACCCCCAGCGGCGCCTACCGAATCAGCCTTGATTCCCTGCCCGCCGATATGCCCGAAGGCTTCAACCAACATCGCACTTGGAACGAACGCATCCTCAACCTGATGGTCAGAGCCGGCCTGATCACGGTGACCATCCCTGAGCCGCCTGTGCGTGCACCCGAGGAAACCGACGCAGCCTGGCAACAGCGATCCGACGCGTTCTATGCCGCACTGGGCAAGCAGTTCGACATCATCCTCGCCGACGGCCAAACCAATGACCCTGCCTACTTTGGCGCCCACTTCAACCAGATGCGCCAGCAGATCCTCGCCGACCAGCGCAGTGCGGGCGGTCGACTGCGCACCATCCTGCGCAGCGAACGCTGCTGGGGCCAGGCGCTGGCAGAGCACTACCGCGTGCCACGCCAGGGAGGCACCTTGCCCACCGCAGTCACCTGCCGCGGGTGCCCGCACTGCCGTAAGAACGGCCCCGCGCGGGGGAGTGCTGCCGGCTACTACCGACTGGCCGTAGAACCCCGGCCCCCGGTGCCGTCCTGGCCGACCCGCAGTGCAGATCCCCTGCAGCGCTTCAGGACAGACCTTCCGTGTCTTTCCATCTATTGGGAAACCCAACAAGAGTTCAACGACCTCATACCCGAACTGCTTGAGCGGCTGGCGGAACGAGGGATGTCAACTGTGGGCGGTCCGGGGATCGGCCGCCTTTCCACGCGACGACTGCAGCGCGACGTGCGCCCACATCCCCTCATCGTGGACTCCGACGGAGACCTCCTCGACCGCTACACCAACCCCCTGGTCTGGCTGATGGACCTGGAAGATTCCGTCATGGGACCGGAAGCGGCGATGCGTTTTGAGTCCCAGGATGTGACGTACCTGTTGCATCCCCGGTCCCTGGCGCACCCGGACCGCCCCGAAACCCCTCTCATTGCTATCCACCGCGCCCACCTGTGGGTACGTACTGCCCTGGAGTCTTTCTGATGGCCCTGCTCAATGTGGAAGCCTCGGTACCACCTTTTATGTGGGCCGTGGTTCGACTGCTTGCCACAGAAGGCAAACCACTGCCCGCCGACCGCGCACGGTCCTTCCTGGCTCCGCCCTCGCTCACCGAGGGAAAGGAGAACAAGACCTTCGATCAAGCCGTACGCACCCTGCGGGACCTGGGGCTGATCGCAGAGGAAGACAGCCGCATCCGGCTTGCTGGACAGGCTGTGACCGTGGATGGCACGGACTTCGCCGCGTTCGCTGCCTGCCTGCGCCGTGCTGTTTTGGACAGTGACCTCAATGCGGGACTGGCAGAGGATCCTGCGCAGACCGGTCCGCGGGACCTGACCCGTACGCTCGTGTGGTTCTTGTCCCGAGACCCCCTGGGCGAAGCCGCCACCTGGGATATCGCTCAGCTTGAGCAGTCTGAAGACCTCAACCCCGAAGCGGGCACTGCTTCCAAGAATGACGCGCGCTGGAATCGCTTCGTGCACTGGGCCCCCGCCCTGGGCTTCGGAGCGGCCCCCTTGCTGCCCACCCCGGGTAAGGGGCCCCTGTCGCTGGACTGCACGGCCGCCATCAAAGAGACCATGCTGACCATGTGGGCGATCGGCACACGCGTCAACGCCGTTGACGCCGCCCAGGCCCTGCGCACAGCACTACCGGTGCTCCCTGGCGGTGAGTACGCCACGGCCTTGGGAATCCCCAACCCAGGAGCACGCTCGGCCGGCCCTGCCTTGTCCTTTGCCTTCTTGCGCGGTGAAGACGAGGGCTGGCTCGTTCTGCAGCAAGATGCCGATGCGCAGCGCATCCTGAGCCTTCACGACCCCGACCGCCCTTCGCACTACGTGTCCGACATCGTCATCTCGGAGGACCAGAATGGCTGACCTTCGCGGCTTTTTGTGCTGGAAGCCTGAAACGGCAGCTGCGACGATCAACACCGAAGCAGTCAGCCCTTCCCGAGCGGTCTTCCTGGCCACGCATGCACCGCTGCGTATCCGCCGCTCCCGCCTGGACGGCCGCTCCGTTTTGGCCGACGGTGCCCTGGTCAACGAGAAATCCGTCCGAGATGAGTTCCTTGCACTGAAATCCGACACCGGTGCGCTTTTGGTGCCGATTGTGGGTGACTCCGGCACCGGAAAGTCTCACCTGGTGCGCTGGGTAGGTGAAACGCTGCCCGACTCAGCCAAGCGCAAGGTCATCTACCTGGAAAAGGCCAAGACGAGTCTGCGGGCCGTCATCGACGCCCTGCTCGCCGGCGTCCAGGACGGTAGCCTGGCCAAACTGCGCGACGACATCCATCGCTTCACCGACAGCATGGACGTCGCCACACTCAGCAGGCGGTTGGTCAACGCACTGAGTGAATCCCTGGCCGCCACCACAGTCCGCGACGTTCCGCAGCACGCCCGCCCCCTGGCCGGCCCCCGCGGCCTGACCGTCATCTTGCAAGACCCCCACGTGAGTGCCTCCATGCTCGCCAAGGGAAAGTTCATCATTGAACTGGCAGAGCAACTGCTGCATGACCGCGCGGATGGCGAACCAGACCGTCCCATGGCCTTCACCATTGACGATCTGCCGACCGACCTGCTGGATCTCCACCAGGCCGCTCAGATCACGATCAAACTGGTTGGCGCGATCTCGGGTAATCCCCTCCTGCAGCAGGCTGCCGTTGACCTGCTGAACCAGCACTTGGAAACGGCCGTCAAGCAGGTAGCCAGCCTGGGCTCCGGCCGCCTGCAGGACGCCATGCTCAAGGTGCGGCGCGAGTACGCCCGCGAGGGCAAAGAGATCATTCTGCTGATCGAAGACTTTGCACTCATCCAGGGTGTCCAGAAAGACCTCCTCGATGCGGTCATCGAGGCGGGCAACCGCTTTGGCAGCACAAGCCTGGCGCCCATCCGCACCCTCATGGCCGTCACCACGGGTTACTTCAAGGACCTGCCGGAAACCGCCCTGACCCGCGTGCGGGCAACGACCGGCTTCGTCTACAACCTCAACGTGCCCTTCACCCAGGACGACCAAGGCGAGGAAGAGATCACCTCGTTCGTCGGGCGGTATCTGAACGCTGCCCGCCTTGGACGGGACGCCCTGGAAAGCGCGGACGACGGACAGGTCGCCAACCACTGCGAATCCTGCCCCCTGATCACCCAATGCCACGAGCAGTTCGGGACAACCTCCCAGGGCTTTGGGCTCTACCCCTTCAACGAGTCTGCGCTACTGCGCACCATTCACGCCACCGCTCCACGCAGCGACCCTTACGCGTTCGTCCCCCGCACCGTTTTGGGAAGCGTGATCCGTCCTGTCCTAGTCGAGCACGCGACCGGGCTCAAGGAAGGATCTTTCCCCGACACCCGCTTCCGCTCTCAGTTCCCCACGGCAGCCGTTGATGACCCACTGCCTGCCGAAGTGCAGGAAGTGGTCGAGGCCGAGGACCACCTGGACGCCGCCCGCCGCAAACTTGTCCTGGAATTCTGGGGGAACGCCCCCGCCCACGCCGGCGCCCTACCCAACGCCGTCATCGACGCTTTTGCCCTGGAACGCCGTACCTTCTCCGGCGACAGCACAGCGATCAAACCGACGCAGAAGGGCCAGGTAAAAACTGAAGGGGAAAAGAGGAGCACCGTCACCAGCACGCCGACGACAACCGTTCCCGACCCTGCTAAACCAGACCTGCCACGTTCGCTTCTGGCCAAGCTTAAGGCCGTGGATGACTGGCTCACCCGGGACCAGGTGCTGCTGCAGTCCGTTGCTCTGGAACTGCGCACCGCACTCATCGGTGCAGTCGTCCAGCGCTACCGTTGGATCGATCCCTTGATGCTGGAACAATCTCAAACCCCCATTCGCGCAGCGTGGCCCCTCAACGCCCGTGTGGTTTCCATCGAAGGAGCAACGGAAAACCTTCCCGGCGCTGCAACCGCACCCATCCGCATCAAGCGGACCGCGCGAAACAGCCGTTACCTGCAAAGCATCCTGCTGATGAAAAACGGTCAGCCCGCGCAAAGAGCAGAGCATGTACGCCGGTTGAGCGCGGAAGCAGACCGTTACGCTGAGTCTTTTACGACGGCGCTGCAAACAAGCTTGCAGATCACCGACGACGAACTGATCCTCGGACTGAGGGCCTCGCTCATCGGTGCCGTATTGGCTGGCGTTGCATGGCCTGGCATGGACGAGGCCGACCTCTTGGCGGCGGCCTTCCACGACGGGCGTTCATGGAAGCGTCAGGACGCAGCCGACCGCGATCCTGCCTGGAGCAAACTGCTGGAGTCTCACCTCACCAACAGGCCCGCCCTGGTCGAATGGCTTCGCAACGCACTGGGCGTGGCTCAGGGCATCGGGCAACCGCGGATGATCGACGCTGCCCGGGCTCTGCCGCTGTTGCGTCAGGCGTGCACGCAGTGGGACTGGCAGACGGAAGGGAAGGAACTGCCGGACCGCGTGAAGCCGGCCGTCAGGAACTTCGCCAACTGGATCGATGTCGTTAACAGCCAAAACGCCTCCCTGCGCCGCCAGTTGGAGGTCATTCGCCAGCATCATCCGCGCGGTACTACTTCCGCGCAGGTCCTGGCCGCCGTGCGCGACGCTCTCGCGGCGGCCGAGGACGCGAGCATCTCGATCCCCCGGGCAACTTTCAAGCAGATCACCGAGTTGCTGGAAGATGCCCGCGGCGTCGACTGGAAGATCCTCAACCAACTTGAGGACGACCTGCGTAAAGCTGACGATTCAGACGCCACCGATGCTGCGCGCCACGCGGCATCCATCACTGCCGCCGCGCGAGACCGCGGCGCGACCGTGCAGTTCGTGCGGGAGTTTCTCGTGATCAGCGACACATGGCTGACCGCTGCCTTGGACCACGCAGAATCTCGAACCAACTCTCATGGCGACGAAGCCGCCCGGGCAGTTCAAGACATTCTGACCGAGTGGCAGGCGCTGAACGTAAAGGGAGAAGACCGATGAGCGGACCCCTGTCTGTTCTGCAAAAGGCGGAACGGCTGCAGGCTGAAGCACGCCGTCTCAACGAGGGAGCCAAGGGAGAGGAAGAAGCGCGACGCATCAGCGAACGCATCATCGTCTTGCGGACCCACCTGGTCACCTTGCAGCGCCACCTCCGTATCGCCCGCTCGCTGATGACGCAACCCGCAAGCCCGGATATCGACCTCTCCGGAATCGACTCCGGTCTGGCGACATTCTCCCGCCAATGCGAGGGCCGCGGCCTGCCCCCCAATGCTGCCTTCACCCGCGCATCGACCGCAGTGCAAAAAACGGCAGAGCGCATCGCCTGGGACAGTCAGGAAGCCTGGCGGCAGTGGACGCAAACGCAACTCACCGAACTGGAACTGGCCCGGCAAGTCATGCTCTCCATCGGCGAGCAGAGCCGAGCGAAGTCACTGCACCAAGACCTCGTCAAATCCGCCCGGACTGCAGAACTCGGCGCATCAGCGATCACACTGTTTGCCAACGCGCACGCTGAACTGGCCGAACTGCTCAGCACCGCACCGGCCCCCCCGCCGGAACTACAGACACTCCTGGACCGTCTGGCATCCGGCACCTCACAACTACTGAAGGACATCACCGACACAGAAATCGCGCTGCTGCGCCAGTGCCAACTCGATGGCGACCTGGAAGTCCGAAGGAGGCGAGCGTGATCTCACCTGCGCTGGCGCGCTTTTACAACCTGGTCCTCAACGCCCTCGAGGACCGCGAACTGCCACTCGTGTCGTGGGGTATCACCGACGGATCCCTGACCGAGCACGAAGTCCTCGACGTCATAGAAACCTTGCTGCGCAAGGCCCCCGCGGGCATTACGCAGATGTCGAGCGAGGACCTGCTTTACGAGCTCCGCGACCGGGCCTGGATCTTCAAACTGCCCGACACCTCCCCTGCCCATTACCGCACACGCCTCGCAGAGACCGTCCGACTCGCAGCACAACTGCGGCAACTTTTTCCCTGGCAAGCGCGGGATGAATCAACAACGTGGTGGCAAAGCGGCAAACGACTCGTGGCCGACTACCGCCTGCACACCGCGCCACGCCGCTACCCTCAACGCAACATCCCAGCAGCCACAGCGCTGAAAGAACTGGACAGCCAACCAGGCTGGGGAGCCGTTCAACACCTTGTGGCGCAAACCAACATCGGCCCCCGTGACCTCGCCCGCTTCCAGGTCGAGGCCACCGCAGCAGTGACCGGCGCCCTGCAACGCCCCCAGTCCAGCGGCGTCATCGTGGGCGCCGGCACCGGCAGCGGCAAGACCCTGGCCTTTTATCTGCCAGCCTTCGCGGCCATGGGCGAGCGCGCCCGCCCCAACACCTTCCGCCTGCACACGCTCGCGTTGTATCCCCGCAAGGAACTCCTACGGGACCAGTTGCGTGAGGCACTGAGCACCGCACGCTCACTGGAGCCTGCCCTGCTGAAGTTGGGACGCCGCCCATTTCGGCTGGGAGCCCTGTACGGAGACACGCCGTACCGCCAAGACGACACTCGCCTGGAACCCAGCGCCACGGGCCGTACAGCCTGGAAACGCACACGCGATGGCGCCGTCTGCCCGTACCTGACCTGCCCCACGTGCGAGCGCGGTGAACTGCTGTGGCGCGATGCTGATCGCCGGAACAATCAAGAGCGCCTGACCTGTCTAGGCTGCCGTGCCACCATCCCCCACGGCGTCCTCGCCCTGACCCGAAAATCTCAAGAAGACACACCTCCTGACCTGCTGTTCACTACAACCGAAATGCTCAACCTGAACAGCGCCGGAGGCGGCCTCAGCCGCCTGCTGGGCTGGCAAGGCGGCGCAGTACCCTCCCTCGTCCTGCTCGACGAGGTACACACCTACTCGGGGATCCACGGAGCCCAAACCGCCCTGCTGCTGCGCCGTTGGCAGCACGCTGTCCGCAAACCGGTGGCTTTCGTCGGCCTGAGCGCTACCCTGCGCGATGCCGCCGGGTTCTTCGCCCGCCTGGTAGGACTGCGCGACAGCCGCGTGGAATACATCCAGCCCACCGATGACAGCATGGACCACGAGGGCCGCGAATACGCCCTGGCCTTGCGCGGCGATCCGATCGCAGGCAGCAGCTTGTTGTCGACATCGATCCAGACAGCCATGCTCTTTGGACGCATGCTCGATCCGGAAGAGGACGCGGCACTATACGGCTCCACCGGATTCCTCTTCACCGACGACCTGGACGTCACCAATCGCTTCTACGACGACCTCAGGGACGCCGAAGGAGGACAAAACCGCTACGGCAAGCCAGGAAGAAAACCGGTACTCGCAGCGTTGCGGGCCCCGACGCGCGCCCAGCACCAAGCACGCTACCGCGACGGCCAGTCGTGGGACCTCATGGAGAAAATCGGCCACGTACTCGCTGCCGGCAGGGCCAACCACGCCTTGCGCATCGCACGCACCTCCTCACAGGACGTCGGGGTCGATCTCCAAGCGAACCTGACGGTTGCGACGGCTTCCCTCGAGGTCGGATTCAACGACCCCCGCGTCGGACTGGTACTCCAACACAAGGCACCCCACGACGCGGCAGCCTTCATCCAGCGCCGCGGCCGGGCCGGCCGCCAACGCGCCATGCGCCCCCTCACCGTCATCACCCTCTCCGACTACGGCCGCGACCGTCTGGCCTACCAGGCCTACGAAACGCTGTTTCAGCCCGAAGTACCCGCACGCCACCTTCCGGTCCACAATCGCTTCGTCATCAAGATTCAAGGAACGCAATCACTGCTGGACTGGGCCGGACGCAAAATCCGCCCCAAGCATTGGTGGGCCGACCCTCGAGGACTGCTGACCGCACCCAGCGGGGCAAGCAGCAGCAAGGAAAAACAAGCCGCCGGTGAAGCCTTGGCGCGCCTGCTGGAGAGTCTGCTGACCACTCCCGCTCTCCAAGACGACCTGGCCCGCCACCTCAAGGCTTCACTGCACCTGGGCGCCGACGAGGTACAAGCCCTGCTCTGGGAAGAGCCACGCTCCTTGCTACTCAGCGCCGTTCCCACCGCGCTGCGCCGACTGAAGAACGACTGGCAAGTCCTCCAGGACAAGGACCCCGGCGCCGAACCCAGAGCGATGCTCCCGGAGTTCGTCACACGCACCCTGTTCGACCCCCTGAACGTGCCCGAAGTCGCACTGATCCTGCCCTTCGCTGCGCAGCCCACAGCCAACACTGCTGAGCAGGACAGCGCCGATGAACTGCTGCCGATCGCCAGAGCCCTGCGCGAGGCCGTACCCGGAAGAATCAGCCGCCGCTATGGCCACCAGCACGACGACCACCGCACCTGGCTGCCCATCCCGCCGCTGGGCCAGGACACCCTGGAACTCGACAGCAGCCTCGTGCCCGTCTCGACCGTCGAAGGCCGCTGGACCCCAAACCTCACCGGCGAAGAACCGTCAGACGTCGTCGTCCTTCGCCCGCACCGACTGCAATTGAGCAAGCCGGACAAGCAGGTCGCCGACCGGTCCCAAGGATTTCCTCTGTGGGGCTCACAACTCGTCGTCGGAGCCGGCGCACGCCCCCTGCCCGCCGATATTCCCCACCCCTCGCCCTGGGAACAACGCATCACCAGCGTGGGCTTCGCCACCCACGAGGCAGGCAACCCCATCGAGGTGCGCCGCATGACGCGCGGATCGCGTTTTGAGGTCAGCTACGACGGGGGCACCACCGACGCACGCACGGTGCACTACACCCTGAACGGGGAACCGGCCGCACTCGGCTTCCGACTGAACGTGGACGCAGCCTCCTTCACCCTGGTGCCCCTCGACACCAGCCACTCCCAGGTCGCCCAGTATCTGACCTCGCCCCAATGGCGCACCCTCGCCTTCTTCCACACCGTCGACAGCGACTCCGCCCTCAGCGAGGTGACCAACCAATTCCAGCGCGGCTGGCTGGCCCTGGTCTACCTGACGTCGTTCTCCCTGCGAGGCCTGGCAGAAGACAGCCCCACCCCGGCATCGATCCGCCAGACACTCGCCACCGGAACCTGGCGAGACGACCTGGGCGAGATCCTCAGCGTGCTCTACCGCGACGACCCAACGACATCACCCGCACAGAGCAACGAACGCCTCATCGCCACCCTCACCGATCTCAGCCAGCAACCCGATGTCATCGAAGCACTCGACCGTGCCGGACACCTCCTTGTGGCCTCGGACATCGCCGAGCGCACAGCCAACCTGGCACGACGTACCTACACCGACACCATGGCCGCAGCCATCCTGAGCGCCGCCCTTCGCGCCTGCCCCGACGCCCAAGACGGGGACCTGATCGTGGACGTGGAACTGCCCGCCCTCAGCCACAACGCGGCCGTGATCTGGCTCAGTGAAACCTCCATCGGCGGCCTGGGCGTCATTGAGCAACTCTCCCGGCACTACGCCGAAGACCCGCGGCGCTTTTGGCGCCTGGTCGAAACAGCACTAACCCCCAACGACTACGAGTGCGTCGACTCCACGGTGACCCAACTCCTGCGCCACGTGACCACCCAACCCAACGGCACAGCAGCACGTGCCATGGCAGCCCTAAGGGCCCACGCCTCGGCCGCTGAATCCAACCAAGCGCTGACAACACTGCGCGAGGCTTGGAGCGACATCGACGGCCCACCACGCCACAGCGCAGTGGCAGCACTGTCAACCCGACTACTGCGCCCCGGCAGCACCCCCGCCACCGACGCCAGCACACTGGCATTGGTCCAAGGATGGCAGTCCCTGGAACAACGCCTGGGCGTGGAAGTCGACGCCCGCGTCATCGCCTACGCCGTCGGATCAGGCCGCATGCCCACCGGCCCGGGACCGAGCCTTACCGCCGACCAAGCCTTCAGCCTGCTCTGGCCCCGCGGCCGCGACGCCCGCAACCACCATCTCCAGCACTACCAGCCCTATCTCGACCGCCCCGCCAGCCTGGACCGACTCCTGGCCACCGCAGCACACGACGAACAACTGCCCCACATCGCCGTCACCGAAGAAGGCTGGGAAAACCGCTACCAAACCGCACTAGCCCAACACGCCGCCGTCGTATTGACAGCAGACACCCAAGCCACCACCGCACTGGCCGACGCCATCGTCCGGGTGCCGGCCCTGTCGATCGACCGAGAAGCGATGCGCGTACACGGAGAAATGCAAGGCATGATCCGCCACGGCCAGCAATGGCACGTACGAGTGGACATCCGAGAGGCCACACAATGAATGGACTCCAGCGCCCCGTACGCACCGGCGGACCCACCGGTGAAAACCCCGACACCATTCTTGCCACGGCCCTAATGGGAGAACTTCTCTTCCCCGGCCCCAGAATGTGGCTGGTCTCGCCCTGGATCAGCGACGTCCACGTCTTGGACAACAGCCACGGATCATACGACGACCTGTTCGGTGACACCCCTCCCAGCACGTGCTCACTATCCGACCTCCTCGCCCGGATCGTGACCGCTGGCGCCGCCCTCACCGTCGTCACCCGCCCAGACCCCCACAACGCCCACTTCCTCGCCCGATTGCACCGCCGCACCCCTGTTCAATCCGTCCGCGTGGTGCAAGACGCCTCTGTCCACGAAAAGACCATCTGTGGCCGTGACTGGCTGCTCACCGGGTCAATGAACTTCACCGTGCGCGGCTTGTTGGAAAATGACGAAGCCGTGACCTACAAGGTAGGAGGCAGCCATGCAGGCCAGGCACGCCTCGAACTCGCCCAGCGCTGGAAGGAGCATCAGTGACCACCACACGCCAAAGCGCCCCGCCCTGGACCACACAGGACCTGAACGACCTCCTTGAGCGCTTCTTCGGCCCAGGCAACGACGCGTGGCCAGGAATGGACCCCGACCCCCGCAAGGGTGAACGAGCCCGACCCTTCGTCGACCTGCTGCGCCGCAGCACTGACATTCCCCTCGTCTTGCCCCGCTACCAGCAAGCCCAGGACCGCTTCGCCATCTACGTCACCGCCCGCGGCGAAGCGCACGCGGCACTCATGGCCCAGATCATCACCGCGTTCGCCGGACCGACATACCTCATCGACGCAGGCGTGCGCCCGTGCACCCTCGACGTCAACGACCCGATCGAGTCAGCACTGCTGGACCTCGCCGGCGAAGCCACCACCTTCCGCCTGGAAACCCACCCCAACCGCCGCTACCGCCAGAAACTGACCGACGTTGCCCTGCTCATGCAGCACACCCTGGCGAATCGCCCTCCTCGCCTGTGGCGCGCAACCAAACCCACGGGGCGACTCCTGGCCGAGTTCGACGCTGCCCTGGCCGCCGGCGGCGAAGCAGCCTCCCAAGCAACACTCGACCAATTGTCAGCGCAAGGCGGCATCAACGCCGTCAACCTTGCCTACCTGCGCATCAAACGGCTCTCCCGCCTTGGCCTCGACCAGGAACTGCTCGACTACCCCGACCTGGGCGACATCGTGCGGCAAAACCCGCCGATCCCCGTCAAGGAAGCAGTGCTCAACGCCGTCTACGCCTGCGACCTGCACGAACCACTAACCTGCGGTGACCTGCAAGGCGCCCAACAAGCCTTGCGGGATCGAGGCTTCCTCGCCCTTGCACCCTTCGAAAACACCCAAGCTTCATACTCCACCGAAGCCCTCACCGTTCTCCTCGTCGCCGCCGTGAGCCGAGAGGACCTGACAAGCACCCAAACAGTTCTCACCACCTTCCAAAAGAACGCATCCCTCGAATCCCTTCCTTTGACCCTTCGTAGCGCCATCACCGCGCTGCACAACGTCCAACCGGACGGGATACCAACCCACCAGACAAGCAAACCCACCGAAACGCACGAAGCCCCCGCCCTCGCGTCCCTGACACACAACGTGGACGCACCACCCACACCAGAAACTCCCACCTCTTGGCCGGAGTTGATGAGCGCGGTCGCCGACGGCCACGCCCACCTGACCAGCATCCTGAACCAGGAAGCGTGGGCCGACTGGCCATCACCAGCCCAAGACGACCGGCACATCGCCACAGTGCTGGAGGATCTCCCCGACGACAGCCAGGCAAAAATCTGGCGATACGTGGGCGCCTTCATCGACAGCGTCGGTTACGGCCAGCCCGCCCCCTTGAGCGCACGCGCCCTGATCACCTGCGCGTTTGCATACGACTGGCTCGGCCCGGGAGACCTGCTAGCCGTGCAGGCCCTCACCGAAATCGTCCTGCGATCCAGTCCTTCCGCCGCTAGCTACAAACAACTGCTGGAAGAACTCGCCGACACCTGCGAACGCTGGGTCGCCCCCGAACGAGCCTCCATCGCACTGGACTTCGCCGACCGCCTCATCATGGAAGCCAGTCCCGAGCCAAACGCACGCGAAGCCTTCGCTCTCGCACTGTTGCTACCACTGAGCGTGCACCAGGGGCGCTTGGACCCAGGCGACCTGAGCATGGCGCGCCGCTTGTCCACGGAACTCGGCATTGAACTGGACTGGCAGAGCCAGCCCAGCGAAGGCGAAGCACAAGACGCCGAAGCAGAACTCAAGGCCGCAACGGGGCGCCAACTCCTGCTGTACTCCCTCGACGAACGAGTGCTAGACCGAGTCAGTGAGACGCTTCAGCAACTTGCCCCAGGCGTCAGAGTAGTCGTCGCCCACGACAGCGTAGGAAGTCCCCAACTGAGACAAAAAGCCCGACAAGCAGACGTGATCGTCCTAGCCACCCGATGCGCCAAGCACGCCGCAACAGGATTCATCACACAGCACGCAAGAACAACGGTTACCGAATATGCGGACGGAAGTGGCTCAGCCTCTCTGCTACGCGCCGCAGTACACGGGCTGCTCCGCCTAGACGAAGTGCCTTCATAAGAGCTCCTAACACGATCATGGTCGGGTCTTCTTTAGACGTCGGTAGCAGATGAGGCTGCAGGCGAGGGAGACGAAGGCGTCGTGGAGTTCGGTGCGGCGTTCCCAGCGGACGGCGAGTCGTTTGAAGTGGTGGAGCAGGGCGAAGGTCTGCTCGACGACGTATCGCAGCTTGCCGATGCCCTTGATGTTCGGCGATCGCTTGCGGGAGATGACGGGCAGGATTCGTCGGCGACGGAGCTGGTCGCGGTGAGCGTTGGAGTCGTAGCCTTTGTCGCCGAGCAGGGCCTCTGGTCGTCGGCGGGGTCGGCCGGGTCGGCCTGCGACGGGTGGGATGCCGTCGACCAGGGCGAGGGTCTGGGTGAAGTCGTTGACGTTGGCCGCGGTCGTGATGACCTTGAGCGGGGTGCCGCGTCCGTCGCAGATCAGGTGGTGTTTGCTGCCCGTTTTCCGCCGGTCGACCGGCGACGGACCGGTGTCGGCGCCCTCTTTTTCGCGCGGATGTGGGAACCGTCCACACACGCACGTGACCAGTCGAGTTCGCCGGCCGCATTCAGCTCGGCGAGCAGGACCCGATGCAACTGGTTGAAGACTCCTGCCTTCTGCCACCGTTCCAGTCGGCGCCAGCAGGTCTGTCCCGAGCCGAACCCGAGCTCCAGGGGCAGGAGTTGCTAGGCTATGTCGTTGTAGAGGACGAACAGGCTGCCCTGGAGGCAGAGCCGGTCCGACACCGGCCTTGGCCCGGGAGGCCGCTGCGGCCACGGCGGCAGCAACGGCTCGACCAGAGCCCACAACTCATCGTCCACGATCCACGGTCGGGTACCCACACCCTCACGAACAGCCGAATCGTGACACTGGTTACGCCCCACCAGCCGACATCAACAAGATCGTGTTACGAGCTCTAGCCTCGCGCTTTCATGAAGCGGGTCGTCCGACGGGTGGTCAGGTAAGCGAAAAGTGCCTCTGCCCAGCAAGAATGAGGATTGTCGAGGTCCTTGTTCCTGCTCCAGCCGGAGGCACTTCTCAGGTGAAGAAGAGTATCGGGTCGTACCCGCGTGTCCG